>JAOZHB010000050.1 GCA_026015035.1 Candidatus Bathyarchaeota archaeon
TCCTTAGTTACTGTAATAATTGCAGGTAGGAGAACTAGTGTAGAATCGAAAGTCGTAGGAAATAGGGATATTTCCCAAGGCAAGTAGATAGTCCTGCGGAAAGAAACTCGACTATCCGAAAGGATGTAGAACATCACCGCGGAAACACGTCTCAATACTGAAACGGAAACCCAGGCTAACGCGGAGACGAAAGTCAAAGCAGTAACTGGGGGCGGAAGTAGAAGTAGAGAAGAAGATCAGGGATTGGGACTCCTTGGGACTCTTACCTGCACTTTGTTTTATAGGGTTTTAGGTTTTGTTGGAACTGTTTTAACTGTAGTTAGTCAGATATTCATTTGCTAGTTAGACAAGGTCAATTAGCATAGAGTAATCTTTACCGACTGCGCTCATTATTTTTATACCGCACGTGCTACTATTACTTCATTATCTCAAGCTAGCTAATAGTATCTAAAAGAACTAACAAACTTGGTATTTTTGATAAAATCATATATACGTCATATACTCTTTTCTTTTTATTGGAGTTGATTTTATTTCAATTCTAAAAAAGTTTCTAACTTTATACTTTCTAAATTATTAAATATTTTATAAACTATTTTTCCCCTCTTAATTATAAACTGATAAACTTAGAAACTTCATTGGATTTTTTATAATTTAAGAACAAAGTGAAGGCAAGCAAGATACTTTCAAATGTCATTGTCCCCGTCATCGTCTTCAAGGATAACAGAGTTAGATAATTTCAAGACTGATGGTTTATTGCCAGAATTATTCGAGTAACTTAGCTAACCCGCGCTTCTAACGATATCTACAAGCTGGTATGTGAATTTATCTAGCTAGTTAATTAAACAGGCCACATCATACTAGCTAGCTGGTGTATTTCATAAAATTAAATAAAAATGAAAGAGTATTATGTTTGATGTCAAGATGAGTCAAAAAGGTTCTCTAATTGGAACACAAGACCTCCCTATGATAAAGCCCGAAGAGGTGGGGATGTCCTCTGAACGTCTTTCCAGAATCCGTCCTGTCATGCAACGTTATGTGGACTGCAATCTGGTGCCAGGTGTTGTCACTCTGGTCGCTCGTCAGGGCCAGGTAGTCTATCTGGATGCCGTTGGTTTCCGAGATGTTGAAGCCAAGGCTTCAATGAAGACAGATACCATCTTTCGTATAGCCTCCATGACCAAGCCTATCACTTCTGTTGCCTTGATGATGTTGTATGAAGAAGGTCACTTTTTACTTTCTGACCCCATCAGTAAATGGATTCCCGAATTCTCCGATCCTAAGGTAGCGATATCTGTACCACAGAGGGAATTTGCAGGTACGCCTTGGACATTAGTTCCCGCTGCCAGACCCATTACCATCCGACATCTACTCACACATACGGCAGGCCTACAATCTCGATATACGCAACATCGGGGAATAACTCAGGAAGAATTCACTAAGATCTCAGAACGTCAAAAGCCTGATGAAACCGTGGGAGAATTCGTCAAGCGTTTTGCCATGGTGCCCTTGAATTTTCATCCGGGTGATGCGTGGGACTATTCTAGAGCTACTTGCGTTGTAGGTCATCTGGTTGAAATCATCTCTGACATGACTTTAAATGAATTCTTCCGTGAAAGGATTTTTAAACCCATAAAAATGCTTGATACATACTTTTATCTTCCCAAGGAAAAACTTGACCGATTTGCATCCTGCTATACTACAGACAATAATGAACAGATCAAATTATCCGATCCCGCATCCGTTGAGAGCCGATTTGTTAAGGAACCACATCTTTACTATATGGGTTCTGGCGGACTTATCTCTACAGCAGCAGACTATTTCCGTTTTGATCAGATGATGCTCAACGGTGGAGAACTGGATGGTGTGCGAATTTTAGGACGTAAAACTGTGGAGTTGATGACTAGGAATCATACAGGAGATTATCCCATCTGGTTAAGGGGGCCGGGGACAGGTTTCGGACTGGGTTTTGGAATAATCATGAATACTGATCACGTTAATACGCTTAAGAGCGTTCACAAGGGTCCTGAACCCTGGTCGGTGGGAACCTATCTTTGGGGTGGTGCCTTCTGTACTTTAGCTTGGGTTGATCCAATTGAACGACTCATTGGCGTTCTAATGACTCAGGTTGGGCCCTACAGACACTTGAATATACGCCATGACGTTGTTGGTCTGGCTTATCAGGCTATCGTGGATTAGTGGGACTAAGCTAGCGCGTGCGCTAAGAAACGACAACTGTACAATGCTACAGTCAGCAACTAATCTGTTCCTCTTTTTTTTCTCTTTCTTATTTTTCATTGTTTAGTATTCACTAAAGCGCGCTAATTATTTAGACTGATAGTTCATTGTCGTCGTTGTTTACGTAGCTCTTTAGGGCGAGTTCGTTGTGTTCTCAGGTGTATAGCTAAGATGCCTAAGAAGAGCATTATGAGTGATATGATGAAGAGTTCAACGCTTTGAGTCCTCTCCCATACGCCTAAAATTATGATGAAAGACATTGTGATTAAGATGATGTATTGACTCAATTTCAATCATTTATCCCTCCAATTAACATAGAACTCCTCTAATTAGATGTACTTAGATAACTAAAATATTATTTTCCACTTTAGCCAAACGTATACTGAAATACATCCTTTAATGACAATAGACAAGGCTCCTAAACAACTAATGGGTACCTAATTAAGTCTTAGAATAAAAATTTGCTAGCCAGCTACACTCACTATATTCACTAAAAAAGAGAGAAAAAATAATGTCAGTACGTAACCATCGATTGGCGAGAGAGAAAAAACAATTGAAGCCATGATAAAAATATATTGTAATGATCATCATAGCACCAGTAATGAGCTTTGTTCAAACTGTCAAGAGCTTTTTGAATATGCAAAGACATGTCTTGAAAAATGCCCCTTCCAGGAGAATAAACCAACCTGTGCCAAATGTCCAATACATTGTTACAAACCACGTATGAGAATAAAGATAAGGTCTGTCATGAGGTATTCAGGACCTCGAATGTTATTCAAACACCCAGTTTTAGCATTGCATCACGTTCTTGACGGATTCAAGAAACCTGAAAAAACTCCAAAAAGTCAAGGATAAAGCAAAATAAAGGCTAGAAACGTTTTATTTTACCTAATGAAAAAATGCCTGGATGTTTAATGCAGACAATACTTAATAAAAAAGTTGGTCTGCTCATTTATTAGCAAAGAATGAGAGAGAGCTATTATCAGATAATATCACAATAGTCGTCTAGCACTCACAATTTGTGACCATCTTTAATGATGATATTGTGTGAGTGTCGATTGTGCGCTGATTATATAACTTTCACAACTCAAAAACATTAATGATAAAAAATTAAAGGGGTGAATGAAAAGATGAGAGAATTTACATGTATCTATCATTTGTTTAATCAGGACGTACAAAAGAGGAAGAAAGGACTATCAGAACACACAAAAGAATTATATCGTGATATCAAAGAAAGACTTGAGAAATTATTTCTAGAATGAAAGTGTGCATGGGCAATTAAACACACGACATTTTCCTTTTTTATTTATTGGATTTCGAACCATTCAGCTGATAGCTAGTTAGTTCTTCCTTGATAACGGACGGCAACCAATCTCTCTCATGGGGAATATTCTCGTTCATTCGTGCGATAGCGATGGGTAAACGCCAAGCCTTGAGTTCTTTGAGTGAAATGTCTCGGATTTCTCTGTATCGTTCAAGATAGCGGTCAATGAACGATTGTAAGGTCCCATGCCATTCTGGGGGGACGGCGAATTGAAAGCCTTGCGACATCAACAACGTTCTGGCAATATCGGCGTGTGGATTGCCTTGGCATGCGGTCATCCAGTCGATGATTACTGGTCCTCGTGGTGACATGATGACATTCATCGGATGTATGTCATAGTGGCAAAGGCTAGTTCCATCTTTCCTTTGGTTGAGGACGTGAAGTGCCCTCGTTCTCTCTTCATCAGAAAGCGTCTTTGCTTGGCGGATGTTACGCTCTATCATGCCGCGCAGAGAAGGTATATCGGGTATCTCGTGTGAATGGATGGCTGTGTGCAGTTCTGCAAGTATCTCAGCATATCGTGGAGCCTCATTGGGTTTTGTTCCCATCTCCTCTAGCATGGGGTTCCCTTCTACTCGTTCGAAGATTATCCCCTTTCGTCCATCCATGTCAATGATGCCTTCGACGGCTGGGGCTGGCAAGCCAGACTCGTAGATAACGCGGGATAGCTTCTCCTCTCTTTCGATCCAGCTATGAGGACACCAATCCATAAACAATTTTAGGACTCTGTTATCGCCCCAAGCAAATACCTCGGCGGTACGACCAGTCCCAATGAGTGGCCCTTTCTTCATTCTGAATTCCCGATAGCTAGCTAATTTCGTCGTGAGAAGATCTTATTACTTCTTTGCTTGTTCAAGCCAATCTTTTATGAACTTTAAGTTGCTAACGGATGTTGGTACGAACTCGGAGTAGGCCAGTGCTTGTTGATAAAGCCTTGCAACTATTTTCAATGCCTTTTCTCTGTTTTCCTCATTTAAATTGTCAATGAGTTTTTCACATTCCTTTAATGAATTTACTGCTGGAACAGTAAGGTCTTGTGCATCATAACTGTAAGACTCGATTTCAGATACACACTCTTTGATTTTCTGCGTAATCTCAGACAAGAAGTCATTCACCTTTATTGCCATTAAGCAATTATACACCACTTCTTATTTATTTACTTCTCAAAGGCATAGTCATTTATACGGTATAGCACCTCATAACTAAGTGATTTGTAATCAAGCTCCGAGGTGGGGAGCTATATAAATACCAAGAAGAAAGGGAGGTAGAGAAATATGCCGACTCTTTTTGCTGTGTACAACATAAAAGAGAAACAAATGGCTGAGGAATTCGACAAATATCTCACCAACACGAAAATTCCAGGGATCAGAGGGGCGCCTTGGTGTACAGCATTTAATACTTGGAAGATAGACAAGGTTCTTGCGCCTGCAGTTTCTGAACCTGAGGGAGAACTGCCTTCAGAGTCTCCTTACATGTATGTTGCCAAGATTGAAGTATCTGATTTAGATGCAATGGTGAGTTTTCTTGGCACTGATGAAGGAAAAGCATTTGTCAAATCCTGGAGTGTCTACATTGATCCTGGAGCGATCTTCACACTGGGGCATGAAGTATAGCAATCAGCTAACTAACGAGCGCACGCACTAAATAGGAAATCAACAGGCAACTAAAAGCAAATAAACACATATCACCTCCTTTCTTTTTATTAGCTAGCTAGCTGAGATGCATCGTTCACTGATACAGAAGTTCATAGACTAATGGAACGGGAATCGAAAGTATTGACTGAAAAAGAAGAGATTGTAAGAAAGGGATATGACCTAATGGCTGGAGACTATCATGATCAACGTAATATCTTTAGAAACAAAAAAGAACTAGAAGAATTTACTAGTTTATTACCCAGAAACGCAAATGTCTTAGACCTGGGCTGCGGCGCCGGAGTTCCGGTAACAAAGGTCTTGGTTGAATCTGGATTATCCGTTACAGGAGTCGATTTCTCAGAAAGCATGCTTAACCTAGCAACTAAAAACGTGCCAGAAGCCAAATTCATTAAGAAAAATATGACGGAACTGGACTTCAAAGACAACTCCTTTAATGGTCTAACGGCATGCTATTCCATAATCCATGTACCCAGAGAGAAGCATGTTCCGTTATTTCAAACGTTCCATAGAATACTAAAACCCAACGGTATACTATTGATCAGTATGGGTTCCACTGGTTGGGAAGGAACGGAAGAATTTCATGGTACACAAATGTTTTGGAGTCATTATGACCCTGAGAAAACTTTGCAGATATTAACAGATGCCGGGTTTGAGATTCTATTTGATAAGATTATTGCAGATGTTGGAGAAAAACATTATTGGATATTAGCTAAGAATAGAAAATAATCTACACGCTTCTTGTAATCAGTATAACAGTCAGTACTATTCGAATACTAACAAACGATAAATCTAGCTAGCTTCTAATGAGTTGGGTTACGAGCTGTATGGTTCGAAGCCGCTGAGGGGGTCGTGGGCTGGGAGCTGGTGATGCCTGCGTCGACTTGTCCACTCACGAGTATCCCAATTCGACGCATTGGGCCCGCCGATCCTCGGACGCTCCCGGCATTTCAGGCGGATTTAACAAGGTATAATGCACGCAATATCCGTGTCATTTCCCTATGTAACAGGTCATCTTTTAGGCGCCTTAGACGAAATACGCCGCGATTTAATCTCCTTCCCAGAAAAATTTTTTTCAATTTATCGTTTTTTACATATGGAAAAATGAGAGAGACCCAGTCCACCTGTACATACAGCAGTGGCCTATCTGGCTAGCGATAAATGGTAATGTATCCCAATTATTTCCTAAAATTTACATTTTAGAGCCCGAGAATTTGCCCTTTTTATGCATTATCTTAAAGAAATCTGTAAATTCAAAACAGCTAGCTAGCTTTGTTCTTTCATACAAAGAGGCTTGGATGAAGCAATCTCTAACAGCTAGCTAAATTTTTTTATTAGTTTTGCTAAAGGATGTATTAAGCTGGGATTGAACCTTGATAAAGGCCATTATTTTTGATTTAGGAGGCACCCTGATACAAGTAGAAAAGAAAGTAGGTAAAACTTATGAGACATTACCGTACGCGGTAGGAGTCCTCACTCAATTGAAGAAGAAATTTAAATTAGCCCTTATTACGAATGTTCGACCTACTGTAACTGTTGAGAGAGTCCATGAAGTTTTACGAGAAGCAGCTTTATTTGATTTTTTTGATGAGATAATTGTTTCTAGCGGAGTTGGATACGATAAACCAGCTGAACAGATCTTTCAAATTGTTTTAGAAAAATTGAATGTTAAACCAGAAGAAGCCGTTATGGTAGGTAATACCATTTCAACAGACGTTTTTGGGGGTAATAGGATGGGAATGAAAACCGTGTTAATTCAACTTGGTCAAGAGTATCAGAAAAGTGATTGGGAGAAACCTGATCATATTATTCATTCATTAAAAGAACTAGCTAACCAATGTAAATGAGTCACTCCTTTATAATTTTCACTGTCGTCTTCTTAGGCGTCTGTGTATGAGACTGCAATAATCTATTCATGACCTAATTGAATTGCTTGCTAGCTTTTTACAGCATCCCACGACGGCTAACAGCAAGGCTTATCCCACGCCAAGTTACCAGTACCTAAAACAATAAACCTTACAAATCTGTTAACCACGCTAGTCTAATTAACTTGTGTTTATACGTGATTGGGTGGAAAACATGGGATACAAGGGTAACGAAGCTGAGTGGATAAGAGACGAAGTGAAAACATTCACTAATTCTCCAGCAAACACTATGAAGAAGTGGGATAATGAACCTGCGTGGGGAGAACCCGTTGTCGGATTCAGTAATGGAGCAGATCCGTTATACGCCTTTTACAAAGAAGATATAGGAGCGTTCTATAGATTTCCTTTGGAATTCCTCGAAAATAAGTACCCCCATCAAACCTTCGAAGCCAAGAACATCACGGTGATAAGTTGGATCCTACCTCAAACCGAAGCGACAAAACATGATCACCGAAAAGAGACTCATTTTCCAAGCGAGCGGTGGGCGCGTTCCAGGATCTTTGGTGAGGAATTCAATAACAAGCTTAGAGCGCACATGGTGGACGTGTTGAACGACAAGGGTATAGAAGCCGTGGCTCCCCTGTTATCGCCTCTATGGAAGAGCATGACGTCTCGGAAATATGGATACGCATCAACGTGGTCAGAGCGACATGCAGCCTACGCTGCGGGCCTGGGCGCCTTCGGGCTGTCCGATGGCTTGATTACCCCCGTTGGGAAAGCAATGAGAACGGGGTCAGTAGTGGCCCACCTCTCTATTACACCGACTGAGAGGCCGTACGATAATCATAATGCCTATTGCCTCTTCCACATGAAAGGGACCTGTGGAAAATGCATGGAACGGTGCCCCATAGGCGCTATAACCGAGGAAGGTCATAACAAATTGATGTGCCGAAACTATGTTAGGATGACAAGAAAATACGTTCCAAGACACTATGGCTTCGAGGGTTATGGCTGCGGGTTCTGTCAAACCGATGTTCCCTGCGAATCAGGGATCCCAGATGAACTAGCAATCTAGCATCACTCCTTCTTCAGCGTTTAAGGTGCATATGCCTTGCTAGCTAATTCGCTTCAATCGTGCTGGACTGACGAGCACCAATATTCCTGTTCGGCACTCCAAGTCTTCCCATTTCACGCAGCTTATGTTATCCTCCGCCCACCATTGGAGGTACAGGTATTATTTCTACAACGTCGTTGTTCTTTAGTTTCGTATGTAGACCAGAGAGACTGCGTGAATTCCTACCGTTAATCAAGAAATAGATTGAAGGGTCGGTTTTCCTAATCTCCCCTTTTTGATAGAGGTAATTTAGTGCTTTTTCATATTTAGATGCTATGACCTCGATGAGGTCAGCGAGGGTTAAATCTTCTATTATCGTCAGCTCCTCCTCTCGGCTTCCAGCTAATTCTCTCAATGTTGAATAAAACCGTACTTTAACTATCAATGCGACGCCAGCTCGCTCTTAAGGGAAATTTGGAAAGTAATATTACTGTTTTATACCTAATGGTTTATAACAATTTAATGTCCTACCTAGAAGATTTACGCTAGATTTTGACTGCATAACTTATTTATTCTTTCTATAAATTCGTAGAAATGAGAATTATATCATGGAAGAACTTTTTCTCATATCGATTGTCGCTGTTTTTATAATAGGTTTGATAGGCATCAAGTCCCGTCATTATCTCATGAAACTCTCCCAACGTGCATGGGAGCAAAGAAAACAACAAACTGCTTACATCAAAGAATCAGAAAAACTAAAGCAGTCATCGGTATCAAGTACTATGGAACAACAAAATTATGAACGATTAAGAAGAGAATTGGTTGAAAACCATAATGGATGGCATCATACAGAAAAGAGGTATATGAACAACGTCTTTAAATGGATCCTAATTGTATCTTTTTTCTGTCTCTTAGCTTGCATATCAACGTTAATTATCTTTTAAGTAAGATTCACTGTAGGAATGAAAATAATATGTATAGCTAGCTTTCCTTAATCTATGTTTTGCCTCTTCAAGTCGTAGATGGCTTCATACGCTGATTCTTCTACACGAAGGCCACTGGAGGCGAATTCGTCACCAGTGGTCATATAGCTGCTCATGAAGAGAAGTATCGCTCATCAAAATAAAAGCACAAGGCGTATCCATAGCTAGCTACTCTTGGTAACAAGGTCAACCGGTAATTACGTCGCCTGTTTCATCGTAGCCCGTGATGATGTACCCGTCTGGTACTCACCACTTAAAACCTATGAAATAATTATTTAACGAGATTGCGTTTAACTTGATAGCTCAGTCGGGTACCAAAAGAGGGGGGTGGGGCGTTTCGATGCGGGGTAAAAGTCATTTGTTGCTGGCGATCCCCCTGTACGTTCTCAGCGTTAAATACCTCTCCCATGCTCAGGAACTCTTGTTATCTCCGTTTTTCGCCTTGTACTGTCTCACGGCCATGGTGGGCGCCCTCTTCCCCGATGTAGACTGGGCCATCGACAGAGTTATTCCGGGATTCGGTCATCGAAACCCTCTCACGCACTCGCTGCTGGGGCCCCTGCTCCTCTACATCCCGATATTCATCTACAAGGTTTCCCATCCCCTGCTCACCAACTCGTACAACGCTTTCACCTTCGGGATTGCGACTCATCTATTCGGCGACTTAGTGAAAAGAGGCAACTTGACATGGGTCAAGTCGAGAAAACAAGAACACGCGTGGTACATCCTGAACGGAGCCGTATTGGTAGTCCTCTTATCCATGACCGAATTCCTCAAGGCCCTCCCTCTTGGAACGTCAATCATTAATTTCATCAACACCTTCTCTTGAAAACGCTGCGTTAAGCAAGCTAGAGGCTGATGAGTAATTATTGACGCTTCCATACTCTTGCTTACCCCGTTCCTTCCGACGTTATGCTGTGAGCCGTGTTGGGAGCCCCACGAGGCTTTCAAAGCCGCGTTCGACGCTCTACCGCTTCTGCTTCAGCCTCCTGTACAACTGCGAGCCCCCTTCGATGACGGGGTGGAGCGCGCGCTAGGCTCGACGTGGGCTGCTGCCTGAAGACGACTGACGTTACCTTGCCAGGGTGAAGCCCACTAAACAGGTGCCGACTGCACCTTCTTCAGAGGGGACATCTAGCATTCGCTTGATCAGGATGTCCCCTTCTGTTGAGGGCGTTCCAAAGACGCTGCATTTGACGGTGGAGAGGCCTTGAAGCTGAATTGCTTCTCGAGAAGGGTATATGATCCGGAGTTTACGCCTTCCCGCGGGATCTTTCGGAAGCCGCTTCACGTAGACGACGAAGTTTTCCCAGAGGAAGAAGTTATAAGGGCTTTTTCTCAGTTCCTCCAACGCGTCTTCGTCGTCTATGAGTTCACCTACGACTTGATCGCCGCATCTCATGCTTACGTGGGGGTGATGGGGATGCGGAAATATTGACGACTGGATAACCATGGCGACAGTGAACTCCATCTGAAGGGCGGCTCTCACGCCCTCATTCAGGGATTTGGACATCCCGAAAACGATTTTCTCCTCTACGTTCTTTTCAAGATCAAGAACTGTCTGCTTCTCCTCCTCTGACAGAAGCCTTGCGGCGATGACACCGCAGCACCCTCGTAACGTCCTTATCACGTTTTCAAGCTGACCCTTCTTGGTTTCCATCGTTCTCCCCGTCCGCGTTCTTTGACGCTACATTAGGAGGGATTACTCATATAACAGTGATGTGAAGGCCTGCTAGCTCAAGCAACAAAGCTTTTGAAGCGGCGGATGCTACAAAAAACAGGTTGGTATGCAGCTTCGTTTAAGGGCGTCGCAAGAGTCTAGTCTGCTGAGTGCCTCAAAATTTATAACGTCTATCACTGTTATAATACTAGTCAGTGTACCTAGACGAGGTAAGCAATTATAAGGGTGAAGACAACAGCTTAATAGAGGTGGTATGTATGCCAAAAGGTGGAGATTTACAACTTGCTCCGATGCATCGACTAATTAAAAGAGGCGGAGCCGAAAGAGTCAGCGAAGGAGCTGCACAGGAACTTAGAAAAGTTTTAGACGAGATAGGGGTAAGGATAGCCAAAGAAGCCCTAGACTTTACGCGACACGCTCACAGAAAGACGGTTAAAGACGTCGATATTCGCATTGCCGCTACAAAGATTCTCAAATAGAACGTGCCCATCCGTCACGTAGAGTCACGATTTTTCTTTGTCCCAATTTCCTCGACTAAGAGTACACTTTTTTTAAGCGTACATAGAGTTGCGAAAAATACTTATATGAGTATGAATTTGTGTTTTTAACTCAATTACATATTTTAATGGAGGAAAATGAAGTGTCTGCTATAGGTAACTTGGGGGGTCAACCCATCCTAATTCTCAGAGAAGGATCCAGCAGAAGAAAGGGAAAAGAGGCGCAGTACGCCAACATTCAAGCTGCTAAAGTCGTTGCCGAAGTGGTTAAAGCCACGTTAGGCCCTCGAGGAATGGACAAAATGCTCGTCGACAGCCTAGGAGACCTAACCATAACCAACGATGGACATGAAATCCTTAAGGAGATAGACGTAGAGCACCCCGCTGCCAAGATGATAGTGGAGGTTGCTGAGACGCAGGACGACGAGGTGGGAGATGGAACCACAACGGCCGTCATCTTAGCTGGAGACCTCCTCAAAAGGGCTCAAGAACTTCTCGACAAAAACATTCATGCAACAACCCTCGTAGCAGGATACAGAAAGGCTGCTGAAGAAGCCCTTCGGATTCTCAAGTCCGTTGCCGTCGACGTGGACCTCGATGACCGGGAGACGCTTGGGAATATAGTTAAAACTTCAATGCGAAGTAAAGTCATCGGCCTCGCCGGAGACCACTTCGCCGACATCGCGATCGATGCAGTGAAGCAGGTGACCGAGACGAAGGACGGGGAGATGACCGCTGACAAAGACGACATCCAAGTGATTAAGAAGACAGGAAAAAGCCTTATCGACACCCAGCTCATTCAAGGCATCGTCGTCGACAAGGAAGTCGTTCACTCGGACATGCCTAAACGCATCGAAGACGCTAAAATCGCCCTCATCGACAGCGCCTTAGAAGTCCAGAAGACGGAAATGGACGCGGAAATACGGATAAGGGACCCCGTCCAAATGAAGGCCTTCCTCGACGAAGAATCGCGCATGCTTAAAGAGATGGTTAACAAAATATTGGAATCTGGAGCCAACGTCGTCCTCTGTCAAAGAGGCATCGACGACGTCGCCCAATACTTCCTCACGAAGGGAGGTGCGTTGGCGGTCAGACGAATAAAGTCGTCGGACATGGAAAAACTCACCAAGGCCACGGGCGCGAGGTTGATAACAAACCTTGACGACCTCACCGCAAAGGACCTCGGTGAGGCCCGATTGGTCGAAGAACGCAAGATCGGGGACGACAAGATGGTCTTCATTGAAGAGTGCAAGAGTCCCAAGGCGGTCTCGATACTGATCCGCGCGGGATTGGAACGGCTGATCGACGAAGTTGAACGAGCACTCAACGACGCGCTATCCGTGATGGTCGACATCGTGAAACAGAATAAAATTGTCGCCGGAGGCGGCGCCATCGAAGCAGAGCTATCCAAGCGAATCCGGGACTACGCTGCCACGGTCGGCGGCAGGGAACAACTAGCCATCGAGGCCTTCGCCGACTCCTTAGAGATCATCCCGGTCACCTTGGCCGAGAACGCGGGATTGGATCCCATAGACATCTTGGTCGCGCTGCGGTCGGCCCACGAAGAAGCCGACGGATTGTGGAAGGGCGTCAACGTCTTCACGGGTAAAGTGGTTGACATGATGGACGACGCCGTGTTGGACCCCCTCGCCGTCAAGGAACAGGCCATCAAATCGGCTGTCGAAGCCTCCTCAATGATTCTGAGAATCGACGACGTCATCGCCTCGGCGAAGACTCCACCTCCACCTCCGCAAGGAGGAGGCGGCGGCTACGGTGGAATGCCCCCGTACTAGGGGCACACACCATCCATCCACCCTTTTTCTTTTAATCGTTTATAGGTAAGGGTCTTCTGTTTATAGACCTCGAGATTTTCCATAGAACCGGTGAATCGAACGACAAGAAGATAATTATATTTCCTCACAAATTTAATGTTGAAGGCTCCGGTAGTGTAGTCCGGCTAAGCATTCGAGCCTCTCGACACCCGTGGGAGAAAGCTCGTGACCCGGGTTCGAATCCCGGCCGGAGCACCATTTTACCAGTAACCAGGTAGAAGCCAACGACTCCGAGTGTGCAGATAGCATACCCCGACACAAGCAATCCTGTCAATCACTTTATCTATACTATAGATTGATTCGTATTGTTAAGCCCCTTGTATAAGTCCCTCATAGATTTTGACACCTTGACATTAAGAAATAGTGATGGGCCATGGAGGGGATGATAGTTAATTAATTCGTTTTCTTTATGACGGCGTCGTCTAGGCTCATTCTCTGGGATTTTATGGGGGCTTCGTCTGGCCACCCGATGATGAGGTGGCAGCGGGTTATGAAGGTCTCTGGGAGGCCGAAGAGTTCTCGGATCCGCTGTTGCGTCTTCTCGCCGTGGGTAAGCCAGCACGCTCCTAGTCCGAGGGCGTGGGCCATGAGGCACATGTGGTCGGCGGCGGCTGCCGCGTCATAGTAGATGTTCTGGGGGACGAACTGGTCGAATCTCAAGGTCTTGTATACGCGTAGGTCTTGGCAGATGAGGATCATGACCCCGTTTTCGATGGGTATGTCGCTTCGGACCAGCCTCCACTCCTCGGGGCTGCGGAGGACGATGAACCTTGTTGAGGCCACGTTGCATCCTTGGGGAGCCATGAGCCCTGCATGCATGATCTCCCGCAGCATCTCGTCGGGAACCGGCCTATCCGTGAACTGTCGAATGGATCGCCTCCCGTAGAGTAGCTTCCTCACCGCCTTCATCTCCGTGTTGGAGAAGGGTTCAGGCAATGCGGTCTCGAGCGTTACGGGTATGCTGGCGTTCAACTTCTCAGCGATCTCGATCATCTTTATGCACCACTGGAGGTCTTGGGTGTCGGTTGGCAGCGTCCTCTCCCTCCACACATCGAGGAGGAGCTTGGCTTGACTGCCGAAGTTCTTGGGTTTCGCCATCTTCCCCTTGAGAATCCGGTAGAGCTGGACCTCGATGGTGTGGTGGGTCCGCTCGTGGAGGACCGCCCTCAGGGAATCGACATCCATCACCAACAAGTCGTTTCTTGCGTACCCATGTATCTTTACAGCCATCCTATCCCACTCCACTTCCCTTTCAATCCCTTATACTACAATCCTTCAGGTGTATGGTATCTGAACAAGGAACATATATACCCATTACATACTACCTCTTGGAGGGATCTTAGGATGACTCATGGTAAGGAAGAGATGGTTCCCCTCAGAGAGGCTGAGAACGAAGTCAAGGTGGTTACCCAGAGGCTGACGCTCCTCCACCTGGCGTATGCTAGGACGCTGGTGGACGAGTTTGGATGGAAGGAGGGAAAACGCCTCGTGTTGAAGGCCATCAAGGAGTACGGGAAGCGGGTGGCAGATCGGACGAGACGCGGCTTCCAGAGCCTACCCACGTATGGGTTCTGGGAACGACGGGAGGGGAAGCCCCAGCTCTGCGAGCTAGGGAAGCTGGTGGTGGAGTATGGGGAGGAGGATATCGGTAGCCTCTACTGCCTCATCGACCCCGCCAAGACCATGTTCACCGACCCCACGCAGAAACTCATACACACCCGGTGCCTCACCGTAGGCGACGACCGCTGTGAATTCGCTACAGTCCCTACAACGGAGAGGGATAGGGAGGCCTTCTTCGCCGATGACGAGGACTGGTCCCACGTCGACCCTCGACTGAACGAATTCTACAGCGAAAAGGAAACCACCAGCATGAGAGACAAGAGTTCTTTACGTATAGAAGACCAGTAAAAATCGACTCAGGGAAGTCCTGTTCAAAGATAGCTAGCCTAAGAATCTTTCTTCTTATTAGTGCTGAGTGAAGCTAGCCAGACTCGGTTTCAGACAACGAGTCTCGTGTGCAAATCATGGATTAACTGGGTGTTATAACTAACGTAAATAGTATGATTATTTTCCATCGAATAGCCTCTTTTATAAATAAAGTAAATCATTTGGCGATTTTGTATCTATTATAAGGATGAAAGGGTTAAATGAGTTGATGGTGGACTAAATGAGCATGAAGATTGTGGAGCACATAAAATGGGAGTCCCCGCAGATCGAATCTCTAACGGTGTCTCCAAAATGTTTCTTTTGTGAACTATTAACTGAACCCACCGTCCTTTATCGAGATGACGTTGTGGTGATTCGGGGGTGGAAATGCTCTCGTTGCGACTTCACATTGCCCCACTCCCATGATATCCATAAAGCGTTATCCCTAATAAACAAACAAGTTTATTCTTCTGCTTAATTCCGCTTTTAAAGAAATCAAGCACTGAAGAGACCACCTCATTTTGTTCTTTGTTTCCCCTGAACCTCGTAGTTAGCACGTCGCTCATGTGGTATTGGGCGTAAATACTATAAGTATTTATATCCGTGTTATACTTATAAATAGGTACGAGAGTGTGATAACTATATACTGCCATCAATTAAATCCATTGCTTAGGTGATTTAACTTGGAACCACGAAAAATTCAACGAGTGGGCACATCAACTTTAGCTGTATCCCTACCAAGCGATTGGGTAAAAAATACGGGATTAAAGAAAGGCGACCTCATATATTTCGAACAAGGCGAGGAAGGCTCATTAAAACTTGTTACGAATACCAGTACTAAACAGGAGAAATCTATTGAGGCCATCGAGGTATACGCGGACCTGTGCAATAACCCAATGATGCTTTCAAGAATTTTAGTAGGAAACTACGTTCTGGGTCGTGATGTGATCAAAGTTGTGTCAAAAAACCGCTTAACAAGGGAGTATGTAGATGCCATCAGATCCACGTTACGAGGCTTGATGGGCATGGCAATCATGGAAGAAGCTCCCAACCACGTCGTGCTTCAAAGTTCAATCGATGTCACCCAATTCCCCATTCATACTCTATTACGACGCCTTTACATCATAGCCTCCACGATGTACAACGAAGCCGTGGGTTCCTTCTTTGATTCCAACCTCATTTTGGCAAGAGATACTATTAGCCGACGAAACGAAGCCGATACCATGTTTTGGGTAATCGTTCGACTGCTAGATGCTGCTCAAAGAGATAAAGTAACGGCCACCAAAATTAATATTCAAGACTCAATGAATGTGTTATGGTTCCGGGTTGTGGCGCATTGTTTATGGAGAATGGCGAATTGGTCAGAAAAAATCGCAAATAAAGCAATCGCCTTAGAAGACAATCGCAAACTAATAGGCGACCTTTTACTACGCGAGGTTCGCAGAATCAGCGATGAAGCAGTCAGCATCTCCCACAAAGCTATGAACAGCTTATTCTCAAATGACATCGAACTTGCGACTAAGACAATCCAGGAATATGAAACAATCCAAAAAGATGAAGAAGCGTTACAAGAGAAGATATGCAGCCACGCGTATTTACGAGGAAAGTCCTTTTCCGTTACCAAGTTTTTTAAAGGTACAATGCCCATTGAGCCTTGTGTCATAGCTCAACTTAGTTTTATCCTTTGGTCCATTAGACGGATGGCTGAACTGGGATCAGAAATAGCGGACATAGCGATCACAAAAGCCCTAAGCAAACAAACGAAGATCTGCAACATAACTAGTGAATGATATAATTCAAGTATGCTGCTGACAGCAGTATAGAGTTTTAATGGTTTCATTAGCTAACTAGATTTGTAAGAAAGCGAAGCCGCACCTTACTTCTCGCCATTCTCATGTGTGGCTAGCGGATTTTTATTAAGGCTACGTATAAAACCACAGTAATTATAATATTTACTTTATTAATAATTATATATACAGATATACTATAAGCACTGAATGTTTATATTGTATTTACATACTATGTATTTCTTGAATAAAAATGGAAGGAGGGAAAAAAATGGGCCTTGAATTAAAGAACACTGCTTTACAGCAAAGGGTAAACTGCATGGGCAAGCAGATCTGCGTGAATACCGATCGATTCTATACACGGAATCATCTGTGGGTCAAAGTTACGCCTGAAGGAAACTTGAAGATAGGGATAACAGATTATGCTCAACAATTCCTGAAAAAGAAGGCGGCGTTAGTGGAATTCATGAAGAACCCCACAGTACGTGACAGCATTGAGGAAGACGAAGTCTTTTGCACAGTCTATGGCGAAATGTATCCGGACCCCGAAACGTTGAAAGCCGAGTGCATGGCCTTCGATGTGATTTCTCCCATAGCGGGGAGGATACTTGAAGTCAATGAATCCGTCCTAGACAAACCCCACCTCGCAAACACGTGTTGCTATGACGAGGGCTGGATTGCCATCATTAAACCTACGGAAGACTGGACGATATCTGACACCCTCGTCCGACCAGAACGATACGTAAAACTGTTAACGAAGGCTGGGAAGAGCCCGCTAAGGGTTCTCTAACCCTCAAATTCAGCTAGCTAGCTTGATAAGAACAGCATCAACAAAGGGATGAAATATGACCCAATTTGAAAATCCAGTAAACTGCAAGAAATGTGGGAATCCGATGGAATTTATCCACGGCGACATCAACTCGTGTGCACTATACTACTGCGAGACGTGTAACCTTGTCTATCGGTACTGTGCTGAATACGAATCCCTCGAGCAGGTCTGTCCGTGTCCCCCAAAGCCACAAAAGAGGTTATCGGAACTGAAGACGATAAACGCGAAACCCGCGCGCGTTAGCTATTAAGAGGCTTCTGGGGTCTGAGAGATATGAAGAATCCGATTAAGGCACTTCAAGACGCACAGAACGCGCATGGCTACCTATCTACAGTGACCTTGCAATCCATATCAAAGAACCTTAATCTCCCCTTGAGCAAAGTCTATGGGATCGCCACTTTTTACCATCAATTTCGCCTGCAACCTGTCGGCGAATACGTGATATACATCTGTAAAGGAACGGCATGCCACACCGAAGGAAAGGAAACCATCATCCAATACTTACGGGAGTTTCTGGGCTTAAAAGAGGGAGAAACCACCACGGACGACGGAATATTCACCATTGAATATGCCCGATGCTTTGGGTGCTGCAGCTTAGCACCCGTGATTATGGTTGCTGACAGACGCGGGTTCAGCAGTCAAATTTTTGGGAATTTAACGCCTGCAACGATAACAACGATCATTAACGACTATAAAACCGAGTATCTCTCCATCCCGGTGGGGGTGCTCTAGTTGGCTACCAAACATTGGCTTACCGTCAAGGTCCCCTTAGCCAGTTGCACCATCGCATCGGGCGCGGAAGAAATCCTCAACGAAGTGTCAAAGCAAGAGCAAATTGACGTGAAGACCGTCGGGTGTATGGGCCTCGACTTCATCGATCCATGGATTGAACTAGAAGCAGACCCGTATCCACCCGCCATCTATGCAAACGTCAAGGCGGAAAACGTTGAACGCATCATAAACGACTACGTATCGAGAAACCTGTCCTCCGCCTATGCGTTACGGTATCGAACGAAGCAGCCTCAAGGCCAGAAAAAGATACCCGTGTTAAACGAATTGGATGCATGGAAGCACCAAACGAAGTGGGTCACCCGTAACTGTGGCATCGTCAACCCCGAATCGATAGAAGATTACGTGGCTCACGGAGGATATCAGGGTCTTCAGCGAAGCCTCAGTATGACGCCGGAGGACGTTATCAAGGAATTGAAGCAGGCGGGTCTCAGAGGTAGAGGTGGAGCAGGATTCCCAACCTGGTTGAAATGGAACATCTGTCGAGAGCAAGGTGATACACCGAAATACGTCATCGCCAACTGCGACGAAGGCGATCCAGGCGCATTCATGAACCGATTGCTCGCTGAGTCCGATCCGCACAGGATCGTGGAAGGCTTGATGATCTCTGGATACACGATAGGCGCAGAGCAGGGCTTCATCTTCGTGCGAGCAGAGAAGCCGTTAGCCGCGAAAAGGCTGGAAAAGGCTGTTCACGATGCAAGGACAGCAGGGTACCTCGGTGACCACATTGTAGGTAGCAACTTCAACTTCGACGTCGAAGTGTTCCTGAGTGCAGGGGCATTCGTCTGCGGTGAAGAAACCGCGATGATCGCATCGATGGAGGGGGGGCGAGCACATCCCCGGCAGCGACCGCCATACCCTGCAACGAAGGGGTTATGGGATAAGCCAACCACGATCAACAACGTGGAGACCTTGGCCCACGTGGCAACGATCTTGACGGAGGGCAGTGAGAACTTTCCCGACGGAACCGCAAAGACGCCTGGGACCAAAGTGTACTGCGTCACCGGATCCGTGAAACGGACAGGGGCCTTCGAGGTTGCAGTAGGCACTTCAATCCGAAAACTGGTGTACGAGATCGCGGGCGGCCCTCCAGAAGGCAGGGACGTCAAAGCGTTTCAAATTGGTGGACCCAGTGGCGGCTGCATCCCCGCGTCCATGGCCAATCTTTCCCTCGATTATGAGACGCTGCAAGCGGTAGGCGCCATTATGGGGTCCGGTGGAATCGTGGTAATCGACGACACCAACTGCATGGTTGACATCGCGCGGTTCTTCGTCTCCTTCACGAAGGCTGAAAGCTGTGGAAAATGTTTGACTGGACGAGTTGGAACGAGGATCATGGCGGAAACGTTGGACAAGATCGTCCAGGGGAAGGGAGCCCCATCGGATTTAGACAACTTAGCGACCGTGTGTGACAGTATGACGAAGGCCAGTCTCTGTGCGTTAGGTCGAACCGCGCCCAACCCCGTGTTGACCACCCTCAAATACTTTCGCGACGAATACCAGGCCCACATTCAGGAGATGACATGTCCAAGCCTGGTCTGTAATCCACTGATTACGTATCGCATAGAGCCCACCACATGTATTGGCTGTACGTTATGCGCACGAAATTGTCCAGCCCACGCGATCACGGGTGAAGTAAAGGGCGTCCACGTCATTGACCAGGACAAATGTGTAAAATGCGGGACATGCATTGAGGCTTGCCCGCAAAAAGCCATCAGTAAACATACGGGAGGAGAATAACATGATGTATTCCAAAATGATACCCTACAAAGAAATTACCACGCAGCTCGATCGAGAGGATACGATTGCGGTGATAAGCTGTAACACCTGTGCCAGGGAATGTGGTTTGGGAGGCGTATCTAAGGCTGACGAGCTGGTTGAAAGACTGGTGCGAGACGGCTATGATGTCACGGAGGAAATTGTGCTGCAGGACGCCTGCTCAGAGCCCGTGTATCGAAAAGCACGAATACGGCTAGAAGCGGACGCCGTCATTGTTCTCGCGTGTAGTGCCGGAATCAGCTGCGTAAAACGATTGTATCCGAAGAAGAAGGTGTTAACCGTGACGGAGGACGTGGGGCTCTTCGTCACCGATACAGAATTAGAAGTATTCAAGGTTGCACTACCGTTTGCAGGCTTCGAAGAAGGAGCCGAATACGCGATGTCCACGGGAGCCCCACTACATAAACAAAAGATCAGGTTGGTGAATTAACAATGATTATTTCATTGCGTGAACTAAGCTATGATGAACTGAAAAACAAGCTGAAAAAAGACGATGAAATCGTCCTATGGAGCTGTGATGAATGTATCAAACATTGCGGACTCGGTGGCATGGAGCAGCTACAAGTCTTAGAGGACTTGCTGAAGCGTGACGGATACCGCGTCCAGAAGGACCTGATAAGCCGATCATGTTTCCTGAACCTCGTCCGTAACCACGAAACCGCAGTGTCCCACGCCTCGACCATCATCGTGTTGGCATGCGACCTGGGCTACACATGCGTGAAAACCGTCTTTCAAGACAAACAGGTGGTGAAGACCATGAACACCGTGGGGACAGGAAACTACACAGTTTACCGGGGCCCTGTTCTGACGTCACCCTTGCCGTGGACGAAATTAGAGCCTTCCGAAAACGGATACACGTTGAAAACAGTGTCCGAGAAATTAGGGCTGTATCCTTCATTCTTTGACGCCGTTGACACGGTGGATCTTGTGAACATCGTGGTTGACGGTAAACCATTCCAAGCGAAAAACGGGGAGAACCTCCTGGATGCCTTGCAGAAGCTGGGCTTCAGGATTCCCCACTTATGTTATGACCCCAGTCTCGGATTGATTGGGGCATGCCGACTCTGTATGGTGAAAATCAAGGGACGGTTCTTCCCTTCCTGTTGCACGGAAGTTTCTGAAGGCATGGAGATCGTTGTGAACGACGATGACTTGGATGAGCATCGTAGACTGATGCTGGAGTTCATCATCGCGGAAAAGGGGTTGGACGTGACCAAGAGAAGCAGGGAACTGCGTTACTGGACGCGAAAATACAAGCTTGCTGAAACGCGGTTCAAGCTGAAAATGAAGGACCAGCAGGTGGATGATTCAAGCGAGGTAATGGTTATCGACCCCAGCCTATGCGTCTTATGTGAGCGATGCGTTGTAGCCTGCAATAATGTGTCGGGGCAGCATGTCATCGATTTTGCCGGTCGAGGAAGCGATACACAGATGATAACGGGGTTAAATGAGCGGTTCAGTGAGACAAACTGTGCCTCGTGCATGGCTTGTGCCCATTATTGTCCGACCGAGGCCATAACTCCCAAGCTCCTCATCAAAAAACTGGCGATAAAGCAGAAACCACTCCAACCGATTGCACCTCCTTTGGTAGCGTCATCGATAAAATCCAGAGGAAATGGGTGAGATGAGAGGCCTAAGTTGGCTAATGAAAATAATTGAATGACCAAGAAGACGAAGAGTCTGGTAACAGCTAGGAGGTTTATGAAAATGAAGGTCGGTATTGGTTACCCAAAACCATGTGATGCGTGTTATTGGAAAAAGTGGCCGTATGCTCGGAAAGCCGAGGTCTGTGGTTTCCATAATAAGCCCAACGTAGATGGTACTTGTACACACTTCGAACATGAGTTTCCAGAAGTAGAATACGAACACCCTCTGAAAATGGACAGAAGACGAGGTCTAAGATAAATGCGGTATAGAGTCGACCCCGAATTCAAGCATAAGATCATAAACAGGGAAGGCGGGGCCTCCTTTAAAACATGTTTCCAATGCGGCACATGTACCGCCAAGTGCCCCGTCTCCCAACACGTTGACTTGCTGCGACCCAATAAGATCCTTCACATAGCGAAGTTAGGCATACAGAACCACCTACACAGCAACGGGTTCTGGCTGTGTGCTGGCTGCAACGCCTGCGTCTCCACATGTCCCCAAGGCGTAGACCTCCCAGCAATCATGCACGCCATGAAAAGCCTGGCAGCAGAGGAGAACCAAATTCCTCGCTTTCTCTGCGACTATGAAGTGTTGCGAGAGATCCCGTTTCCCCTCATATATACGTGGCTCTGCCTTGACCCCGACAGCTTTCCCAGGTACCATTCTAACGTTAATGAATGGGTACGCCGAAGCATCCAGGGGTACCTTCGAAGGTATCAGGAAGCCAAACCCGATATCACACACAAAGAGAAGGTCGCGGTCATTGGAAGCGGCCCCGCTGGACTCTCCTGTGCTTGGGAGCTGATCAGATGCGGCTTCTCTGTCACGATCCTGGAACGGGAGGAGCAGGCAGGCGGTATGCTACGGACAGGTTTACCCGCCCATAGATTACCGAAAGAGCTGGTGGACTCCGAGATCCAACACCTTGAGGCCTTAGGCGTGGTTGTCAAGACCAACGAAGATGTGGACGCTTCGACCTTTAACGAGTTCGCAGGATATGACGCGGTCTTCTTGGCAACGGGCTCCCATCGGAAACGGCGTCTACACGTGGAGGGAGAAGAATTGAGCGGGGTCATCCACGCCATCGACTTTCTTAAAACTATGAACACGCGTGGTCTATCCAGTTTAGACCGCGTCATCGTCATTGGTGGCGGTGGAGTAGCCATCGATGCCGCCCGCACCGCGATTCGATGTGGAGGTGGAGTGCGGATGTTCTGCCTCGAAGCAAGGAATGAGATTCCAGGTCATGAATGGGAGCTTCAGCAGGCCTTTGCGGAGGGCGTGGAACTGGAGCCCTCGTGGGGTGTCCAGCGAATCCTTGGTGAGAAGATAGTGGAAGGCCTCATCCTGAAGCGATGCATCCAAGTCTTCGATGGTCAAGGACGGTTTCATCCCGTTTACGACGAAGAGAAGACGAAGCGAGTGAACGCGGATACGATAATACTCGCGATTGGACAGGGACCCGATGTTTCCTACTTGGACAAGCTAGTGAAAGTGGGACGAGGCATTATCATTGATCCCAACACGATGATGACAAGTGAAAACCGCGTCTATGCTGGAGGGGATGCCGTGAGGGGTGTCGCCAGCATCATGGAAGCCATGGATGATGGTAAACAAGCGGCATCGACGATTATCAAGCGGTTCTCTAGCTAAATGGGGATCCCTGGCAAGTCCGCTTGGCTTCTAAGAATGGTGAATAACATGAATGTCACAAGCTAGATGAGGAACTCTACATCAACCACTATACCTACTATCGCCAGCTAGCTGACCTGACTTGGGAAAGAATTAGACTTGCTGATTTCAATGTTTATGGCCACTGAAGCCATGGTTCCGCTATTTTCCGCTATCATCGCTAACATAATGGAAATGGCTCGATAGTAGGGGCTAATCGCTTTCCGCATTTGCCCCTCAACTTCTGTATCTAATTTCATCCGTAAGTTAAGGGCTTCATTTGCGGTGATTACATCCTTGGAAAAAAGGGATTCGACAGCTTTTTTAAATAATTCCTTTGTCAGTTGATCGATTGATGATAGCTTATTTAACTCACGCAGGTCTATTCCTGCTTTCATTGTGTGAAGGTCAAGAGCAATCTTGGCTAAGCTTTTTGAACAATCTGCAATCCTTTCCAAGTTTTTTGAAACGAGTCTTACAGAGATGGGACTGAAAGCTTCGTCTAAACCAATATTTTCAGCTAACGTGGGAGACTTCTGGGCAGAGAGTAATAACCTCGCAATGAGCCAGTAAATGTTATTGGCTTCGTCCTCTCTTTTAATTACGTCGTTAGCTAGCTCGGGGTCTTGTGTCAGTAGGGCTTCCATGGCCTCATTCAGCATTGTAGACGTGATGACAGATAGTCGTTGTAATAGGGAATAGATATTCAATTTTGATGCGTTGATAAAGCATTGAAGAATGATTTCGTTTCGTGATGCTTCCATGATGCTGGCACCAACAAGTCTTTGAACAATGTTCCTCACTTCTTCGACTTGTTTACCTTTAATGCGGTTTGAGGCGTATATCTTGATTACATCGACACCCGTCATATAGCCGCCAACGATTAGCCGCTCCAATAGGTTGGGCTCTTTGATTTGGTCACAATTTATATAGTATTCATTTGGCTTCCTCGCTTCTCCAAGATTCTTCTCACTAAAGATTCGCAGGGACTCGTCTTTACCCTGGTCAATGTGGACAGTGTCTCCAGGTTTTAAGCCTACGAGGTTAACCCAAGCTTTTGGTAACGATACGCTGAGAGTCGAACGCCCAACTTTCTGAATTTTCCTTTGTTCCAAATCAGGCACTTCGCAACATAAAAAATTGGAATTACAGATATTATTCCGCTTGTCATATGTATATGTTTCATATTCCGCTAATTACATACCCGTTAAGCGCGTGAGCCTCGTTTAACACCTCAGAGAGATCCGCGGTTTGTACAGGCGCCCCCTCTCCGGTGAAGACGAAGTCCTCCCTCTGCAGCTTCGTCATAAAGGTTAAACGGTCCTTTGTCAACGCCGTTTCCTCCGTTATTTCGTGGATTTGCCGTGGTTTCGAGCGTCTCGCAGGGCCTTCACGATGATCTCAGGTGTTTCGCTGGGCCCGAGAAGGGGACTGCTCTTAATCTTCATATGGCTGGGAATGGCGTCGATTCCCCGGGGGTAGGCTTGTAATCCGAACTGTTTCGGGGACCGTATCTTCCGGAATAATTCCATCCGCCCCTGTTTTTTCAACCGCTCCCAAATTAAGACCCATGCGCAATCCCGGACGTATCCCCCCACCTCGCATTTTCCATCCATCATTCCGCCGCAGGGACCATTCATTAACCCCTTGGCACACCGTGTCACGGGGCAAATTCCCGCGGTCTCGCCTAAGTAGCATTCGCCACACGCCTTGCAGCGTTCATAGTACAGCCCTATTCGCTCAACCTTTCCCAAGAAGTGGGTATCTAATCCGGGAAAGCACGGAAGATCCACCACGTCAGACAGGGTTTGAACCCCCGCTCCACATGCCAAAACAAGTAATGCGTCAACGTCCTTTCCCAACCTCTTAATATGTCTCCAGTTCTTTCGGGCAAGTCGTTCGTCACAGGGGGCTTCTATCATCATGGTCTCTACAAACCATCGTCCGCGGAGTCTGTCAGCCATTTCCTCAACCTGCTTCTCCCCACCGGTTTGGACTTCCGTGGCACACGTGCCGCATCCAACGATCAACACGTTAGTGTAGGGTTCAAGATACCTCATGATTTCTTTAAGCGGTTTTTGGGTAGTGACGATCATCTTTCAGCATACCCTTTAACTATTCTCTTATTCCACGACGAATCAGTCATCTTCTATGTGAGTCGTTATGTTAACTCACGGATGGACATACGACACTAACTACTGGCTAGAAGCTTCAGCTTTCGGATTTCTTGATAACAGTCCTCGCAATAAAACTTTCCACCACTATATACTAACAACTCTGTTTCTTTTCCACATTTATTGCATGTTTTCATCTATTTCACCTCCCCTCTAATGCGTCTTATTCTTTGAAGATACTATCGAAGTGCTCTTCGTGGATAGGTTGCCGTTATTGAGTTAGCTATGATGAACGGAGTTCTGTTGATTCATTACGACAAGTGGTGTTATCGCCTTGGTTTCTTCACAATTTGGACACTGCGGTTCAACACTGGCACTTAGAACTTCAAATATGACGCCACATTTTTTACATTTGTAATTCATCACATTTACCTTAACGAAGGGGTTTAAGGAAAGACGTTGGTCCACGCTTCTAACGTTCTTATACTTTAACCTTGATGGGGGGCACTCAACGCCCTAATTTCTTCTGTGATGACTTGAGCATTGGTTTCTCCTAACGACGTGAAGTTGTACTTTTCGGCTTCAACTTCGATATCTAGTGCATGGCTCGCTGTAGTGGTAACCGTATTGATTTTCTCATAGGGGATATCCAGAGTCATGCGGTAACTAGGTCGGAAGAAACCTCCTTGCTCCCAGAACGTGAGCCTGTTATTTGTCAGTACTATGAACCCTTCTTTGCGATTATACAGTGCACGGTACTGGTGTTTAACTTGGTCAGCCGGGTCAAGTTCTTTTTTAACCAAATCTACTATGTTGGCCATTTTTTCCTCACAAACACGGATACAATAAAAGCATATAAGTATTATCTTTAAAGTGTATATACAAGTAAATACTTGTTTGTGGCTAGCTAAAGTGAATCAACGGCATAGTTACAATTGCTTGCTCGCCGAGGCATTCGATGCCCTTCATCTCGATGATTAAAGCTAGCAAGCGCTAGCTGAAGCCCCCTTCTTCGCGTTCACAGGTCAGCGTAAAGGGGAGAAGACCACCCCCAACGTTTCTACCGCGCCCGTCCTCTGCGGGGGAGAATGACGCCACATAACATGAAGCCCGTTCGTAAACACTCTTTTCCATCCTCCTCGCTGGCAAATGAAGGATGCAATAATATTTTAGTAAACAGATTAATATTTGAAGAAAGGAATGTCTGCATTATAGAGGTTGAACAATAATGAAAATAACGGACATTAAGGTCGTGAGAAACCGTAAACCAGTTATTCTGCCAGAAGCGTGGCAACCTGCATGGCAGATGCCAGATGTTGAACCGAGAAAGACGATGGGATTCTCAATTATAACGATTCACACCGATGAAGGCATAACCGGCGTGGGCCCGGGACGACTTTCAGAGACGAACCTCGAACGGCTGAAGGGAGTCCTCGTGGGGTTTGACCCACTGTATGTGGAGGCGTTCTGGCAGAATTACATCTGTCAAAGCGGTGGACGAGGGATTACGGGGCGTGAATCGCTGGGCGGCGTGGACACTGCGCTGTGGGACATCGTCGGAAAGACCGTGGGCAAGCCCGTCTACAAGTTATTGGGTGCATATCGTGACCGAGTCCCAGTATACATTGCGACGGCGCAACTGCACTCGCCCGAAGAGCATGCGAAGGAAGCGGTTGCGTTCAGGGAGCAAGGGGCGCGGGCCATCAAGCTACGCCTCCACCGACCCAACTACAAGGACGACCTGGCCGTCGTCCAGGCGGTGCGGGACGCAGTCGGACCCGACATGAACATCATGGTGGACGGCAACCAAAACAACTGGTCACCCAGCTACAAACACTGGCCCCGTCGAATCGCCATGTGGATGGCGAAGAAACTGGACGCGTTGGACGTCTACTACTTTGAAGACCCCCTCCCCCTCCGAGATCTAGAGGGCCTCAAACAGCTGGCCAACGCCGTCGACATGTACATCTCGGGTGGCGAACACGCCCAAGACATCTTCCAATTCGCGTCGCTCCTGGTGAGCGGCGCGTTAGACATCGTTGAAACCGACATAACGATCGGCTCCCGCATCGGCATGACCGGCGCGAAGAAGGTGGCCCACATCGCCGAGGCGCTTGGAAAACGGGTGGTTCCGCACGTTACTACGGGGCCCAATAAAGGCCTTCATCTCGCTGCGTCTTTGCAGGTGGCGGCAACCGTGCCGGAGTGGGTGTGCCCCTACGTGGAGTACATTCGAGAGCCGCCAGCGCTCACAGTGGAAACCCAACAATTCCTCATCAAAGAGCCCATACTCTTCGGAAAGGATGGGTGCGTGCCCGTGCCGCAGAAGCCGGGAATCGGCGTCGAAATCAACGAAGAAACGCTCAAAAAGTACTTGTAAGCACAACTTGGCTGGATTGCAGAGAAACCAGCTGTGTTCAGCAGGGGAACAGCCGTTAGCGAGCGACTGTTACGTAGCTAGCTATTGGACTTGAGGATATCCGTAAAGGAATGCTCCGGGCATATGGAAATTATGGAATGATTTCACAGCCGTTGTACTTCATGAAGTCAAAATCGTTTAAGCATATGTTCCCACATTGAATCAGCCTTCGAATCCGCGGCAGTTCTCTCGCGATTGCGTCAACGAGATTTCGCACGGTACCACATACTAGCCTGTAGGATTCGGCGCTCCAGCGTTTCGTAAGGTTGGCGTAGAGGCAGCGACCGCCGCAAACAGGGTACGTGTCACACGTTGTGCAGGGCTCATTTACGAGAACTTTCTTTAACTTGGAGGGGTCTGCGTGGCGGATGTGCCCGACGTAGTAGTCTCTCATGCCCCACATGGTGGGGCAGGGGATCAGGTGTCCATCTGTCTGTATGGCGTAATTTATCCAACCCCCGCCACACCGCAGTAACGCCTCGTCCTCACCGAACAGCAAGGAGTGGGTGATTCCGAGAAAGGGGTAAAGCCGTAACACCGTCCCCGTCGTCTCCATACACTGCACCCAAAAGTTCACAAGCCGTCGTATTCCCGGATTATAGCCGTCTTCACTCCACGTCGTGAAGGCTCTTCGCGGAAAATCGTCCCAAAACCCCGCGTTCAACTGCCAATGCACAGAGGAAAACGGGAAGTCGTCGTTTTCAACGAGCCACGTGACCTGCTTGTGGATGTCAGTCTGCTCCATCACCGTCATCCGGGCAATGATCTCCCCTTGAAAGCCGTTTTGAGTGATCAACTTCAGGTTGTCAATGGTTTTCCTGAAGGTGCCGGTTCCTCGGTAATAATCGGTGACGGCTTCATCGCCGTCGATCGACACGAGGATCGTGTGGAAACGATTGACGTACTCTGGCTCCAAAGTATGTAACAGTACACCGTTCGTTTGCAGGATGAAGTGCTTGACCGTGACCCGATCCAGAATTTGCTTAACGACATCACCGCAGAGCAAGGGCTCGCCCCCATACAAAATGAGCACACACTCGTCATCCCGTCTACAAAACCGATCCAACACGTCCAGGTCATAATCGATCCTTTCGGGCAGAGAGTAGTCAAGGTCAAACCCGCGAAACCCCGTCTCCGTGTCCTTCAAGGCTTCACCAAAACAGTACCTGCATTGGAGAGGACACTCCGTCGTCACGATCACATGAAAAAACATCGTTCCTCACGACAACACCATGCCACACATTTTTAAACGGTACGCTTCCATCGCCGCCTTTCCACCGACCGTCCTTACGCCTCGTCCTACAGCACCCCAGGCAAAGTCTCAGAAACGTCAAATGAGACGGCAGCACAGACCCACCAACCACATAACCCGAGAACCACATGAGGAACCGATGTAAAGTCAGACTCTCCTCACAATCATTCCTGTTCCTCCCTCTCAGTCCACTATCTAGATCCCTGTTCAAGCCGTTTTCACCCTCTTTACGCCCATTTACGCCCTTGAAACAGCCAAATATCAAGCCTAAACATAATAGGAACCCCAAAAATAGGCGTTCCACAAAACGATAACATGATCAGCGCATACAACACGTGGGTGCGGAGGTGTGCCGGTGAAATCTGCGAACATCGCCCACGTGTTTGAGGTGGAAGAGAAGGGGTACTAGAGATAAGTCTTGAACCAGCGGATGATGTGGTTGAGGCGCTCCTCTCGATGCTTTAGTTTGCCTTCGCGCGACAGCCCGTGATGCTCGCCGGGAAATCGTACCAGCTCTGTGGGCACGCCAAGGAACTTTAAGGCGGTGTAGAATTGCTCGGCTTGCTCCATGGGGCACCGATAGTCCTCCTCGGAGTGGATGATGAGGGTGGGCGTTTTAACGTTTTCAACGTAGCGGATGGGGGACTTCGCTAGGTACGCCTCCACGTCGCTCCAGGGGACACTCCCACCCATCTCCCACTTGCCGAAGGTCCAGCCGATGTCGCTGCACCCAAACATGCTTATCCAGTTGGAGATGCTTCGCATCGTCACCGCTGCCTTAAAACGGTCCGTGTGGGTCACGATCCAGTTGGTCATAAATCCACCGTAACTCCCGCCTAGAACGCCTAGCCGTTGGGCGTCGATGAAATCGTAGTGTTGTAAGACGTAGTCAACCGCCTCCATGAGGTCCCCGTAGTCCTGTTCACCATAGTGGCCTGGTAGACCGGCTTGAAAGGCCTCTTCGTAGCCCCCACTCCCATAGGGATTCGTGTAAAGGATGACCCACCCTTGGGCGGCAAGGACCTGGAACTCGTGCATGAAGCTGAAGCCATAGACGCCCCTGGGCCCTCCATGGATCTCCAACAGCAGAGGATACTTTGCACCCTCCTCGAATTTCGGTGGCTTCATCAACCACCCCTCGACGGTGTGCCCCGCCGACGACGTGAAGGAGAATCGTTCGCTTCCACAGACTTCGAGGCGTCGAATCCAGCGTCTGTTGAAGGCGGTAAGCGCGCGCTTCGCACCGGCCGTCTTCACCCACAGCTCGATGGGAGTGGTGGTCTGGAGCACCGTATACGCTATCGACTCGTCACGGGAGAGACTCCAGGCTTCCACGCTGTGGTCGATGTCCCCCAAGACCTTTTCGACGTCTCCACCTCTTCGAGGAACCCGGTACAGGCTCACGATCCCTCCGTAGGCCGAGGTGAAGTAGAGGGCTTCGCCATCTGGTGACCACTGGGGATTCTGATTGGGGGTTGTCACGCGCACATCGCAGGACAAGGAGGTCCCGATGGATTGGTCGAATCCTCGGGTGAGGTTCTCCGATGCTCCCCCCGTGGCTGGGACGATCCAGAGGTCCTGATTTGTGGCGAGTCCCCGGCGATAGTCATGTCCGATGTAGGCTAACTCATCCCTCTGGGGGGATGGTTTGAGGGACGTGATGGTTCGGCGCCCCTCCGTCAGCGGCTCCGGTGCATCCCCGTTCACGGAGACGACGTAGATGTACTTGTCCCTAGTCAGGTCGGCGTCTGCGTTAAGGTTGCTGATGAAGGCGATCCGCTGATCATGGCCAAGCCATTCCGCGGCGTCGATGTCATAGGCCCCTCGCGTCACCTGCTTCGGCCTGCCCCCCTTCGCGGAGATGGTGAAAAGGTGGTTTCGCCGTCCATTAAAAAAGCCCTTGGCGTTGAATCGGTACATCAGACGCGTAACCACTTTCACATCTGCCTTCGGCTTCTTTCTCTCTGGGACGAGGGACGTGAAGATAAAGCGCCTACCGCGGGGGGACCACCGGGGGTTCTGAACGCCCCCCTCGATGTCAGTTAGCTGCTCCGCCTCACCGCCTGCGAGCCTGATGACGAAGAGCTGCGCCTTCTTCTCGTCGTCAGCCCCCTTGTTTGGAGGTGTGGAGGTGAAGAGAAGGCATACTCCATCGGGAGACCACCGTGGATATCGATCTTTTCCCCGTCCTGACGTGAATTGAATTAACTCACCTGATTTGCAGTCAGCGAGCCACAGGTTACTCACATAGTCGTTTGCCTTGTGGTCGACGGTGGTGTGGACGAAGGCGATGCGCCTACCGTCCGGCGAGATCTGGGGATCGGAGACCATGCGAAAACGTCTGAGGCTCGTGACGTCCATCCGTTTACTAGACATAGAAACACCCATAGATCGAAGGGCATGTCAAGCATATAAATTCGTGGGGGAAGCGTGCCACGGATGAACCGTTTTCCCCCTAAAAGCCTCAAACCTCGTTCCCTCGAAAGGTCAGTCCATCCGATAGTTGAGTGTAACGCAGTCGAAGGTTCTATCAAGGACGGTCACCAGATCCGCGATGCTGTCCACCACCACATCGGGGTTCTCTAGTACAATCGTTTCCACCGGGTAGGGGCCGGTTAGTACGGCTGCTGTTTTTGCTCCCGCAGTCTTCCCCGCTTTGACGTCGTTAGGGCTGTCGCCAACCATCAGACACTGTTCAATCGGAACCTCCAATCTTTCAGCCGCCAAAGTTAGGGCGTTGGGTGCAGGCTTCACCTGAGCGACGTCCTCACGACCCACGACGGTGTCGATGTACGGGTGTAGCTTGAACTTGTCCAGCTCTTCGTTAATGACTCGTCGGCGTCTTCGACTGACAATCGCCGTTAAAAGCTTCATCGTTCTCAAGGCCTGGAGCGTCTTGACTGCTCCGGGTAGCAGGGTGGAGTGCTTCAAGTGGATCTTAAAAAACTTCTCAAAGTACTCTCTCCCGATCTCAGTCATTAGCCTGTCTACATCCGTGTTAGCAGGAGCAATGTTCGTAACCACCACTCGCCAGCTGGTATCCCAGTTCGCCAGCATCTCGCGGTAACTTACGGGACGAAGGCCGTGTCGTGTCAGGGTGTCGTTGAAAGCGAGGTGAGACGCCCGCTTCATGTTGATGAGGGTGTCATCAAGATCCAAGAAAATTGCTCGAACCTGATGACGCGAAACAGTCCCCATTATCGGTCACCTGAAGGCTAGGAGGCGATCATCCATCGAGATCGCCGCGTCGACTGGCTAACCTCCCTGTCCTGTAAAACCACGCTCAACCGCTACCCTCGCAATAGACTTCTGCAGAAGCCAGCGTGTCGGCGTTCCATATCCTCAGCGGAGTACCCTCCAAACAAGGCACCTTCATCTTCGGAAGGGCGGTTGTCGCAGTGGCTCCCCCGCTCATAGACGGGACATCACCGTTTCAGCTATCAGCTCCAACTCCGGCTCCTGGAGTAGACTGAACCCAGTGATGGTGAAGTAGGTTACGCCCATGTCCACGTATTCCTCTACCTTCCGCAGACACACCTCAGGTGTCCCCACAATATTTGCCTGCACGTAGTCCTCCATAGCCATTCGCTTTGGCTTGATCCTCTGTGTCTTCTTCGCGAGAGCGTCTTTGGACGCAGCTATAATGAAGTCGCCTGTCCAGGAGAGTTCAATCTCGTCGAAGCTTCGTCCAACTCGCTTACAGTGCTGCCTGAGAATATCCCGTTTACGGGCGTACGCTGCTGGAGAGCCCCCGAAGTTACAGATGTCCGCGCACTCTGCGACCACCCGCAGCGTCAACTGTTCGCCGCCGCCACCGACCATTATGGGGGGATGCGGCTTCTGGACGGGCTTTGGCTCGCAGATCGCGTCTCGGATAGTGTAATACGTTCCTTGGAAGCTCGCGCGGTCAAGCGTCCACATCCGCTTGATGACGTCGAGGGCTTCTCTGAGTTGGGCGATTCGGACAGCGGGCTTAGGGAAGGGGATGTCATACTGGGTGAATTCGTCTGCCAGCCACCCCGAGCCGATGCCTAACTCAAATCGACCGCCAGAAATCACGTCGAGGGTGGAGGACATCTTGGCCAGGAGTTGAGGATACCGAAAGGCGTTACACAGAACTAGGTTACCAAGCCGAATCCGCGTTGTGATGGCCGCCAGGGCCGAAAGAACGGTCCAGCCTTCCAAGATGTATCCCCCTTCACCCCGTACGAGGTGGTCGTTTGAGAAGACCGAGTGATAGCCTAATCGCTCAGCGGTTAAAGCCAAGTTCTTCACGACTTCATAAGCCACAGGTCGACCGCCCTCGATGTTGGAGCCCCGAGGGCTCGTACGCCAATCCCACGTGGGGAGGACAAAACTAAATTTAATCAGTTGCATACTCAAACCAGCCTCTTATCGCGCATTATGTTATGAGGGGGAGAGTATCATGCAGCTCTCTATAAGGTCTTTTCGATACCTCGTCACCCATCCAGCTAGCTAGTTGGTTCTAGATTGACTCCTTGATTAACGAGTACGTCCTGTAGAAGAGAGACGTTCTCAAGGAGACTCCTCGGTGTAAGTCCTTTTTTGACCGATAGAGCCGCTGCTGAACCCGCTGCCTGACCCATCGCCATACACGGACCGATCTCCCTCGTAACGACTTGAGATTCCGCGTCTGTTGAGATACATCTCCCAGCGACGAGGAGGTTATCGATTCCCTTGGGAATAAGGCATCGGTAAGGGATCTGGTAGACGTCGGTAGTACTATTCGATACCGGGCACGTCGCGATGTTGTCCATGAATCGTGTTTGATGTTTCAGATCGTCTATTGTAAGGACGTATTCGCCCGTGATTAACCTGCTCCGCCTCGTCCCTATCTGGGGACAGACATCAAGAAGATACGCTTTCTCGAATCCGGGTACATTTTTCGTGAAGAAGTCTAACGCTTTCATGATTTTCTTCCTGCCCTCGATCTCACAGTAGGTCAGGTCTTCTGCCTTGATGGCGTCGCATCCTATGAAGGATGCCCAGTGACAGTAGATCACGTTCTCCCTGCCGGTGGGTCTCCAGTTACTTCCAATACGCCACTTCCTCGTGACACTGGGCGGAATTAACACGTTCATCTTGTACAGTTGTTCAAGGAAGCGAGTATACGTCTCAGGATTCTCTGTTCGGAAGCGGTTAACTCTATCAATGTCAACACCGCCCACCCGATTCATGACGGTAATCGGCAATACCTCCTCGGTGTACTCAGCTCCAGAAAACGCGGCGATGTCTCCATCTCCCGTGGCATCAACAACCGTCTTAGCCAATATGGCTTGTCTGCCGGACTTGCTCTCCGTGATCACGCCTTTAACTGTGTCATCCTCGACGATGGAGTTGACAGCCCAGGTGTGCAGAAGCATCTTTACCCCTGAACGCTCTACCATCTCGTTAGCGACAAACTTATGAATCTCGGCATCGATGTTTGGGTTTATTGTTCCTTTGCGCCAGGTGACGCCACCCAACAAAATCGACCGCTCAATAACCTCCTGAGGAATGCCAAAGATGATCTGCTTCTCTGAATCGGCCATTAAGTCGATATAGATCACCTGGGTTCCAGTGGCCATTCCTCCCAAGTATCCGTAGCGCTCGACAAGGAGGGTTTCAGCTCCGTTTCGAGCAGCAGCCACAGCAGCAACATAGCCTGCCGGGCCTCCACCAACGACGACGACATCTGGCTCAGCAATCACTGGTAATTCCTTACTTGGTTCAAAGATTGTTTTCACCATAATTCCCTCTACCTACGCGTTTCCTTGCGTCATATGGAGAAAAGTAATGCGTATTAGGTATTTTGATTTTTTCCTTGTATTTTAGCGAGCTGGTCAGCATGAGCCAGTTCCGCCGTGGGTCTCATTAGTGTTGTTCAGGCATTCGTTCGATCAGCTAGCTAGCAACAACCCACCAACGAGTTAGCACCTAAACAACACTTTTCTTGTATGTCTACTATCTAACAGGTTTATTTGGTCAGCCTCTATCAACTGGCTGAAGAATTTAGTTTAGACAGAACTCACGTTCTGTAGAGCCAGTTCAGGCGCACCTCCATTTCCCAGTAAAGTGAGAACCGTAAACTACTTGTTAGGATAAGCTAGCTAGCTTCTTCCGTTTTATGAGACGGGGCTTGGAGTGTTGTTTAGCTAGCTATTTTAAAACGATCACATTACTCATGCCACGTCGTCTCCTCTCTAAAATATTCCTCGCGCGCGCGCAACTCGTCAAAGTGAAGTCAGGCGAATACGAAAATGTGGTTGTGGGATTCATAGGCAAAATCACAAAGATCACCAGCAAAGGTGTAAGAGAGCTGGAAGAGGCGCGCGCGCCCTTTTCTTTTTGAGAAATCATTTTACAACTAAGTCCTGAATTGTATCTTTCACAGATGTTGATGGTAAATTGCATCGTTGAGAGATTTCACCTATCGAGAGTGTATCCTTGCCAGCGCGTGCGCTAGTAATCTTAATATATCGAACTCAATTTCTTCCCTCTACTCGTTGAGGGTGTCTGTTTCAGTTGAGGTTTATCGATGAATTCAAAGACTTCTGGCGTAGACAGTCAAGGAACTATAAAGTATTTCTTGCTAGAGACACTATGGCTCGTCTCTTCGGTGCGGGAGGGGGGCCTTTTGTCGGTGGCGAATACTGGTCTGTATTTATCAGACGTTTAGGCGCGACTACAGTTGAGATGGGATTAATCAGCAGCATTAGCAGTGCCATAAACATGTTGCTCGCAATTCCTTCTGGTTGGCTGACGGATCGCACAAGTAACTTGAAAAGGCTTTATATTTTTGGAAGGTTATTATCCTTACCTACTGGTTTGCTTCGCTTTCTCGCAAAGACTTGGCCCTTTTGTATCCTGATAAGTGGTTGGGAAGCTATATCGGGAAGAATTATGAGTCCGTCTTCAGAGATTATTTTGATAAGATCTCTTAGCAATATGGATCGTATCAAAGGTTTATCATTACGTGATACTATTACTTCCATTATCGGAATTGCTGGTCCTTTGATCTCGGCCCTCGTTATCACTTATTTTGGTGGTTTGGAGTCAGCCGACAGCATCAGACCACTCTTCCTAATTCAATTTGTAGTCGGTATCTTCATCTTTGCATTTGAAGCTACTCAATTACAAGAAGTTAAATTAACTCGTGTAAAGCGTAGTGCTGGGATTGTAAGCCACCTCTTTAGCATGTTTAGAGAAGCGCCCATTCTTAGTCTACATTTACTCAGAGAGTGTGTAATGACTTTTACGTGGCAGCTTACGATGCCCTTTATGGGAATATACTTGGTTGACGTGAAAGGGGCTGACCAATTTATATTGGGTTGGAGGGGAACCATCGCTACAGCTGTCCCGGTGTTCTTTTCAATACCAGCTGGTTACTTAGCTGAAAGGGTTGGTAGAAGAAGGCTTGCCTATTATACTCGTTTCACTGGGTGGATGGGAACTTTAATCACTATTTTCACTCCTCGAACACACCCAGAGTTCCTCATAGTTGCTAGCGCATTACAAAGTATGTTAATAACGATGTTTATAGGTTGGACGGCTTTCAGGCAAGAATCAATCCCTTTACAGGCAAGAGGACGGTGGTCTGGCATAAATATATTAATGAATGGACTGGTCGGCATCATCACCCCGATTGTAGGTGGTATAATCTGGAACCTCAACCCTGATTACCTGTGGTGGATAGGTTTATTCTGTGATGCTTTCATCGTTCTACCAGTAATGATCGTTATAGGACACAAAGTCTCAAAAACTGAGATATAGCGCGCGCAGTCTCTAACTTGAAAAAGTGGAAACGATGGATCATTCCCATCACTGAGGCTACTGAGTAGCGCGCGCAATTTTCGTCTTCTAATTGTCATTCATTTCCCCTATCTTTTGAGTGATATTGTACCATACTAACATGAAGCAGCGTTTAGTTCTTTGTTTAAAACTAGTTTAAAATAGCTAGCATGCACTCGAAGCATCAGTGAACATATACCTGTTTATGCTGAAATTGGTAGTTAACTACTAAACCCCGTCTAGATTGTAAATTCATAAACTCCAAAAATACATTAACTCAAACAACAACTCAGGGATACGCCTATTATGCTTGAATATGTTCGCGGTGAAGCTTGCGAAGAATGTGAAGGGCTTCTTGCCAAAGACTCAGAGACAGGAGAAGTCGTTTGCATTAAATGTGGACTGGTTCAAAGCATCGAGAAAAAACAGTTTATCGAATCCATCATCTAATTAGCCAGCCATTAGCGCGCGCTAGTTTCAATCTCTCCAAGCTAACTTCTATTTTGAAGTCTTAACTCCCAGAACCGCCTATTGCTCTTCGAATTGCGCGCGCGATGCTATTTAAATAGATGACCCGTAGCTATTCTAGCTCAGAGGAGGAATATCATGAAGTTTGTATTCTATAACGACTTTCAGCCGGGACTACTCAAAGGCAGCCAAGTCATAGACATTAAGGATTTGTTGAAGGACATTGACGCCCCTACTCCCCAGCTCCTCTTGGAAGACGTCATCACAACGTTTGAAGAACTCAAACCCAGTCTGGAGAAGGCTCTTGATGAGAGCGAGGGGATACCGCTTCAAAGTGTCCGACTTAGACCTCCCGTACCCAAGCCAGGTCTATTGCTGTGCTGTATCGGCGGTTATAAGGAAGGAGAAGGAAAAATGAATCCTCTGGATTTCTTCCTAAAAGGTTGGACGTCCATCATTGGCCCAGGAGACACGATAGTGCTTCCGCCAGCTCAGGCTAAAATATTCAACCATGAAGCGGAACTAGGTGTTATCATCGGCAAGAAAACAAAGAACGTTTCACGCGATGAAGCCATGGATAGCGTCTTTGGATACACCACCTTTAACGATATCTCCGCTCGTGGTGTCCCTGATACGAGAGGTTTCTGGCCGCAGAAGTCGTTTGATACGTTTGGGCCTATGGGGCCAGTGTTGGTAACGAAAGATGAAATCCCTGATCCACACAGCCTGGACATCAAGCTCCGGGTAAACGGTATGATCCGTCAGAACTACAACACAGATGACATGAGCTACGACATACCGGAGAAGATCAGTTTCCTGTCCGATATCTGCACCCTCAGCCCGGGGGACTTCATTGCCTGTGGGACGAACCATCACGGGTTAGGACCCCTTCAGGATGGGGATGTCGTGATTATCGAGATAGAGAGAATCGGTCGGATGACCGTCAACATCAAGGACCCCTTGAAGCGAACGTGGAATGTGGAAGAGAACATTCGACCCTAAACCCCTTTTTAACGCTGGCGCTAAGACGCGCGTGCTATCCTGTTAACGTGTTCTAGCTAGCTGTTTACGGTCTCATTAAATGGTGATGAATAGAGCTATACGACTACTTCAACAGACGATTCTTGGTTCCTCTGCTTAGCTAGCTAGATGAGGCATACTACCTTTTAGAACAGCGTACGCTAACCCTCATGCTGTTGCTGTAATTACAGAGCCGTCCGCTCTCAGATCGGTAAGCCGGACGTCGATTCCTCTGCTGCGACGGGGATACCTGTCGATGTACTTGTCAATAAGTTCGACCCCGATCCCCGGCACGTCCGGAACGATCAAGTATCCCTTCTCGAACTTGACTGAAGACTTCACCGCATCAGGGTATCGGTTAAAGCCTCCTGCTTCTTGGATGCTGAAGTTGGAGATACAGGCGTCGATTTGGACGCCAGCCGCGGTGCTGACGGCGGAGAGCGGGTTGTGTGGCGCGTAGCCTACATAGTGCGCTTCAGCCATCCCCGCGATCTTCTTGGCGACGGAGATTCCCCCTGCGATGCACAGATCGACTCGAGCAAACTGACAGGCGTTTTTCGTGAAGAGCTGTTGGAACTCGTAGATCGTCATCAACCGTTCGCCGGTAGCGATGGGGATGTTGATCTTCGAGGCTACGTAGGCCATGGCGTCAAAGTTGTCGGGTGGTATCGGGTCCTCATAGAAGTACGGTCGATACTTCTCGATTTCCACGCCTAGGGAGATGGCGTCTGCGGGTTCGAGTTGCCGATGGATCTCAATACATAAATCCACATCATCGCCAACCGCCTCCCGGTAAATACCGACGCGGTTAGCCGCTTCCTTTAACATTCGTGCTCGATTCATCTCCGTCAACTCGATCGTGCGCCTTGTCCCTTTCTCCAGAAGAAATGGTGAGAGATGCCCCATGGCCGTAAAGCCCTGTCTCACCCTCTCCTTCAGGTTTTTCACATATTCCTCGGTCGTTGCCCCTGACACGCCTACGTATACGCGACACTTGTCTCGGGTCTTGCCTCCAAGCAGCTGGTAGACAGGCGCGTCGAAGTGCTTGCCGGCTATGTCCCAGAGCGCGATGTCGAGAGCGCTTATGGCTCCCATGACAGCAGAGCCTCGAAAGTGGCTGTTCCGGTACATGTACTGCCAATGATGTTCGATTCGCAGGGGGTCCTTCCCGATCAGGTACTTGCCCAACAGCTTCACTGTGGCTTCCACGGCTTCCTGGTAGGCCCAGGTCCCCGATTCACCTAATCCCGTGATCCCTTCGTCGGTCGTGATCCTCACATAAAGCGCGGATCCGACCCAGATCGTCTCGATATTCGTTATTTTCATATCAAGCCTTCCTTCCATTCGATGGGAAAAAATACTAAAAAATGAGCATTTAAAGCTAGCTACATCGATAGCAGGCGCTAAGAGAGGTAAAAAAATATGACAGAAAAAATGCCTGATAATATGAAGCGCTGGCGCTAAAGAACGCTGCTTGGCAATTTTGGCAGATCGGTTTTCCCCCAGATATCCTCGATAGGATTGCTCAGAAATTTGTTGAAGAAGCACAAAAAGCGTTAACCGATAAGGGCTTTAAAAGTCCTCAGGAAATGATTGCTGCTTACGGTACCAAACCATCATAATTTTTTTGTTAGCTAGCTAGATTATTTTAGCACGCGTGCATACGCTTCAGCTTGTGCACGCAAGTATAATGCTTTAAGCCGCGTAGACTTCTGTCGTGAATGAGGATAGACGTTGTGACAAAGGGGGATAGCTACGTGCACTTGTTCCACATCGCCACGTGTAGGCATCTCAGCCTTTCGCCATTGCTCCAGTAGCCGACGCATGAATCCTGCTAACAGATCCTTGGTTGATAGTTTCCTTGCTTTCATGACCTTTATCACCTACTTTACTGGTAGACTGCGGACGCACATGACATTTGCGCCAGCACATGACGGGTTTACGCTCCCAGCACGTGACGGGTCAACATATATATATGTAGACGATGATGTCATCTCATGCCATTATTTGACGCATTGATACGCCTCACCCATGACTCGCAGTTCATTGACTTTTCCCGCAAGTTTCCTTCTGCGAAACTGTTTTTTTGGTGTAATGGTGAGAATGACGTGCTCGAAATCGTGCTAAGCAATCCTGACGAATATGCACAAGCGAAAGAGCACCTCCCAAAAGTTGAGGGACTCATTGAAGAATCCACGGATCACACCAAGATCCATCTCATCACCCGTAAATGCGCGTGTACGATTCATACTTCATTGGACTGCTGTATCGGCGACCTCAACCTGCTTCAGGTCTACCCAGAGATCATTCAAAATGGGTGGGAATTCCACCGCATCATCGCGTTTCAACATGACCATTTAGCAGAACTATTGCATCGCTTAGAGTCTGCGGGGTGGCTTGTGGAAATTCTCAGGAAAGTGCCCTGTGAAGGATTGATCGCTAGTTCATTGATGCTCACGGCGGACGCTGTATTTGCTACTTTGACGCAGAAACAGATTGACGCAGTGTTGACTGCACATGGTAAAGGGTATTATCAAATTCCACGCAAAGCAGATCTTCAAACCATCGCAGCTACAACACAGGTGGCACGAACCACCTTTCAAGAACACCTGAAAAAAGCGGAAAATAAACTCGTTACCGCCCTCGTGCCCTACATGAAACTCTTTGCTTACACGCCTGTCAATCGACGAGCCCCCCTCAAGATGCCCGTTGGCTAGTAGCTAGCTATACTCCCCGTAGCGGGCGCTAATTGATGAAGCAACGAGTCCAACAATCCACCACAAGCTGCAAATACTCTTTTATTTTCCACTCACAGGCATAGCTAGCTAGTTGGTGGGATAGGAGGTGAAATTATGACAGAAAAAATGCCTGATAATATGAAGCTCCATTGCATGATGGTTACTGAAGACGGTGGAAAGACTTGGACAGTAGCGACTATTTTCTATCTCGCTCCCACTTTTTATGGTGAATCTAGAGGCTTTCTTGAATCCAGTTCTTTTCAGAACATGAAGTTGGTGAAAATAGATGAGTGGACTAGCACTAGCTAGAACGTTTAGCGCGCGCGCTTATCGTTGTTTTTGAAGTGCCCAGTAAGCTGCTATACCTATGACACAAACTAATGCAATTGCTGTGACTATTGCTACTTCTGTTGAGATTAGGGAAGTTTGTGTATTAGGTTCTTCAGGTTGTGTTGTCGTAAAAAGATCAGCAATTCTGGTTTCTTTGTAAAGAAGCCCATTTTCTTCAATAACTCCCTCCGCTCCCTGAATGACTGAATTTAATACCGTTTCTAAATTGAGCTTTACTGTTCTATCAAAATGATGATTTTGGTAAACATATATTTCCTTGTTGACTGAGTCAAAGATGTTACTATATTTTGTTCCATATTCACCCTCTTCATGAATAGCATCAAGAATACCTCGAACTGCCTCAACTGTCAGATCCTGTTCAGAAGTTATTGCTTCAAGCATCGAAGTGGCTGTATCATACCGCTGACAAGGATACTGTCCCACATTGGTATTCGCCAGATTAAAGTTTGTTGAAATAATATATCTTAAAGACCCTTTTCGCGTAAAAACAAATTCTCCATCTTCTCCTACACTAACAACTACAGCATCGCCAGAGGCATCTGCAAAATGTAGTTGGTTACTCCATTGGGTTCCAAGATTATGAGATTGAAACCATTCAATAACTTCATCTACATTGCTGCATTCCATCAGAATCTGGTCTAATGGATACGTGAAAGTGCTTTCTCTCTCTGGGTGAGGATTAAGATTCAATAATGGAAGCGCATTACCGTCAGCACAGAGTCCCGGATCATTCATGCCTCCTTGAGCGTATCCATCCGCTTGATCGTCATTGTATTTATAGCCAAAAGCAACCACACCATGAATATCTATAGTACCTGATGGAGTATCCAACTCTTGAGGTGGCACTGTCCACATATAGGTACCTGTAAGGCTATAATCTTCATTACTCCCAAAAAACACAATATCACCAATAGAAACTGTAAAAATGGAACATGATGTTGGATTGTCAGCAGAGTAAGCAAATACATTTGCAGCCACCATCGAAATTCCAATGGACAAGAAAATAAATACAACACATTTCCTGATATATTGATTATTCATAAGCAAAACCTTGTTTCTACAAAATCATCGTCGTCTCAAGTATAATACAGGTACAATAGCAGCAATTGCTATTGCGACTATTAATACATAAAATAAGGTTGGTTCCAATCCAAATATTTGAGATTGCCACATATTTGTTTTATCAACAATAAATTTCTGAGTGAAATCATCCGCAGATTGGTCTGATTGAAGAAGAATCCCAGTAGTTTTATCCCATCTGAATACGATCTGATTAATGGTTGCGTAATTAACAAGTCTATTTGCATCTGCATATGTATGCTCTTCTGTACCACCAATTGCGATGTTCCCGAAGTCTTCGTGATAGAATTCATCGCCAATATCAAGGTTTACTGGTACTAGTAGGAGGTTAGGAACTCCTGTTTCAAGGTTGAAGGTACCGCTATTTGTGTCCGATGTTCCGTCTAATCTCTCAACCGTCAAATCAGCGGTTATACTCGTTCCTTGAATACTTGTGACCTCGATTCTCACCCGTTTTGGGTAATTATTTGGAGGAGAACCAGTGTAACTAACGTTATACTCGATCCAATCCCCTTCTTTAACACCTACAGAAACATCAGCTAATACTGACACTGGCGATAAAATAACAAGCGATATTAAACTTAAACAAAACAATTCAGAGGAAAGTTTCTGGGTCATAAAACTTCCTTCCAATCTTTCATGTTTTTCCATTAAAACTTTATGGTCAAACACAAGTTATTCGAGGTCGCCATGTTTCTCTTTCATTTCTTAGAAACTTAGCTAGAAATATGTTTCCCATCCCTCAACACTCATCAGGCGTCAGGTAGGAACAGCACTAGCTGCTCATCGTCGCTGTCCAATGGGCTCTCATAAAGTCGATCGAGCTGGGACTAGCGCGTGCTCAGAAGTTCCATAAACATCACTTCGTCGACGACAATCAGTCGAGACATTATTCTTCATGGCTCGCAGGCGTTAACCCTTCGTTATCATCAACGTATGTACGTCCTCGCGCCAAGTTGATCCTCCACTTCCGATCAAACGCCTCATCAACGTCGAGGGTGGGGTCAAGGCAGTAGAGGCCATTGAGGCAGTAAAAGATGGCGTCGATGAATTCTTCTGCGACGTGCGCCGTGAGCTCCTCGTCTGTGGAGACATTTAATTCTCGTTTAAGCCATTCCCTGTCTCCGCGGTGCTTCCACGCGTCGCCTGCTTCCCCCAACTCAATAATGGCGTAAAAGACCTTGGTCCCCACGTGCTCTCGACTTATGCCCCAGCCAAACCTCTTGGCTAACTCAATTACCTTGTCTTTAGCTATGTTTAACGTAGGCATATCATCCACCCCACTTATTTAGAAGGTCATTATAACAGGCAAACAGACCTTTAAGGCGAATAGCAGGCTCTTCCTTTTATCCCTTATGACGAAAACCCAGTGAGGAACCATTCTACTCAGAAATCATCAACAGGAATACGTATCCCTAGGGAGCGTATAGTCCACCCCTGTGTGAAACGCCAAACAAAGACTGCCCAGCTCCGAACAGCTGTTATGGGTGTTTGAGACACCGTCAATCTATACGATTGGGCGATGAAGCCGTCGAACCCGTGTGTATAATGGTAGATGCCGTAAACATAGACCGTCGATGTTTTTAGTATGCAGAACCATTTATGTTCCGTGAACTCAATTAAAGATGAGAGGAATAGTGTTATGCAGTGGAAGAAGAACAAGTTAAAACGTATCTTGGAAGAGGAAAAAATCGCGGTGGGCACGGCTTTTTACTCCTTCAGTCCTGCCCTCGTGGAGACCGCTGGTTACTGCGGATTAGACTTCTGTCGTATCGATAATGAGCACGCGTGGCGACAGGATGAAACCCTCGAGCACATGTTACGGGCGGCCACAATTTCCGATATTGTGGCGTTGCCGAGAGTCGATGGAAATCCGGAACTCATTCGAAAGGTGTTGGAAGCGGGAGCCTGGGGCTTCGTGGCACCCCACGTGTTGACGAAAGCAGACGTCACGAAGATTGTGCGAGCCGCGAAGTTTCCCCCGCAGGGAGAACGAGGATACGGCAGCATGTGTTTCTCCGGTCGATGGGGAACGGGCTCCGGTAAGGAATGGATCGAGTGGAGTAACGAGGAGACCATGGTGGGCGTCATGATCGAGGATTACCGGGCGGTGAAGAGGATCGAGGAGATCATGGCCGTTGATGGCTTAGACTTCATCCTCTTTGGACCGTCAGATTACTCAGTCTCCCTCGGACTCCCGACGCAGACCACGCACCCGAAGGTCATGGAAGGCCTGCAAAAGACCATCGACGCCGCGAATCGACATGGAAAGTACGTGATGAAGGGGGTCGGGTATCCTTGGCGGGAAAACGCCGAGAAGTATATTGAGATGGGCTGCCACCTCATCGAGTTGGGCCACGACGTTTCAATCCTCAGCGCCATGTGGAAACGACTCGGCAGTGAGGTGAGAACCCTCTAAGCTGGCGGCGAAGAGACCGCTCAGCTAGCTCCCTCAGCCAATACATTTAGCGTGCGCGTGTAGTGCTTATGCTTTGAAAACTCCCGTATCAATCCACTCAGTTTTGATGAGGGACCACCAGTCGATAGCAAGTGATTTCTGTACATAATCATACGGCAGCCAACCGTACCCACTATCGCCCCAACTAGTACCCCAAGAGTTACGTATAAGAAGTGCCCCCGTTGTCTTTACCCCACAAAGCGTGTTTTCAATCTCCACGTCGTCATCAAATCCTACGGCAACTACCGCATGACCCCCAAGACGTTTGTCTCTGGAACACGGAAAGGGGATCTTTCCAGTTGTGCTGGCTTGACGAATCGAATTGAAGACCGTAAATCCAAACATGGAGGGGAGACCAGCGGTCAGAAAGGCCTTTATCCGTTCTACAAGCACATCCTTGGCGGTGCCAGGAGGGTCGAGACGATAGTACATAATCGACTTGTAGTCTTGTGCAAAGGCGTAACAGAAGGCAGGAGGCTCCTTCTCGAAGTCACCAATCGTGTAAACCCAATATTCCTCTGGGCAGACACCAAAAAGGACCATGGCCCCCATCGTTGTACGAATAAATGCTCCAGTATCCCCAGTCCAGTGAAGAAGGTTTCGAGTTGCCTTATACAGAAACAGCCTTGACGCATCAACATGCTTACCGAAAGCCCTTCGCTCATAGTATTCCATGAGGCCTACCCCTGCATTGGCTGTACATGAACCCAGAGAACCTTGGTTCTCTATAGGCGGGCACCATCCCTTTAGGTTGAACGAACTAGGAATACTCACTTTGGTGGGTTCTAACACGCCCACTTTCCCTAACAACACGCTTACCGAGTCTTCTTCTTTCTTCAGTCCAATTTCCTGATGTCGTGGACGAAGGTCCTTCATGTCAATCGTGAAGTCGCGAAAGTCGGGATAATCTGGCAACCACCCCAATCCTAATTCGACGCCAACTCGTTCTTCTTTTTCAGTCATTGTCTCTCAAATACGTAGAATGTATGTATAGATATAAAAACGTTTGACGCACGCGTTTAGAGAGGATAGTAACGTGAAAAACACAACAATTGACACGTGAAACGCTCTTCGGATAGAAAGCTATGGGCACCTAGTCGCTAGCTAGCGAGCTTAAAACCTTGAAACCATTGAGTGCTAAGAAACTTGCCATGAGCTAGCTAGTTAAAAAGGTGGGGCGAGTACGCTATCGTACTCTTCGTGACGATGCTAGTATGCTTTAGCGAGACCATTGCCTAGTAATGTTAAGTGATTTCTGTCATGAAGCATTACGGACGCAGCGACAGTGTCGATCGGTACTAGTTCCAAATATTTTTCCGTGTATTTGGCATATCCAATTGCGTATGCTTGTTGGAATGTTTTTCCTTCTAAGAGGGCATAATTTGCGGCGTTAGAGGCTTCAGTAAACCTGTTCAGATGCCATAAATGCGCCCAATGAAGGTCGTTATAGCCTAAATAAGCTTTGGCCGTGCTCGCGATGGCGAGAGGGCCCAGTCCTGCCGCGGATTGGCATGATACGGTACTCGCAGCACGTCCTGAGAGAAGGCCTACATTGCCAGCGTCTAAGGCGGCTTCGAGAACCCCTGACTCCTGACCCCAGAGCGTGAATGTGCTACCATGATCATAATGTATCACGAAGTCAGGATCTTCTTCGGAGATGTTGGTGGTGACTTTTTCCCGACTCGCATAGCGCGCGCTAATGTAACAAGGAAGGGAGATCCGACGAATTTTAAAAGAAAAAAAAGATCGGCTATTTAGATAAAAGAAAAAATGGGGGAACATTGCGGGAGATCTCTCCCACAACATACTGGTTCAGACCTGATCTAGTCTTCCTCGAGTAGACAGAACCCTTTATCGTCAACATTGCGGTTGTGGCGACGCTCACTATTACGGATAGTTCGATCCCATACTCGGACTCGGACCACGTAGCCACACGCCACCATAGTTTTAGTATCCAGTTTCCAAGCATTACCTGCTAACGCCGTCTGTGATTCACCCGATGATACTGGAAATATAGTGCCTGTTGTCGGACTTGGCGGCGACATGCTGGCGGGAAGGGTATCCAGTCTGAAGTGTCCGAAGTGGAGATCACGAGCCACAAACTTACCGGTGATCACAGCTCCAGGCGCGTACTTGTCACACGCGCCACCGTCAATGGTGATTTCGGCAGTGGGCACAGTGTTGTCTAGGCGGATGCGATACCAGGGTGTATTATCTAGATTGAGCGTGCCTGCATTGTTGTACAGTCGCAAGCGTATCTCCCACAGGCCGTCGCCGCTTGTGGACCACTCAACTAGCTTGTTCAAGACGTTTTGCGTTACATCCAAGTAGTCAAAGAGACCCGTGACAGGGTCAGCGTTGTGATAGGATCCATTCCCGTACATGTCCACGACCCAGATCTTGTTTGTGATGGTGAGTACGTTAGAGCTGCCGAACTCCCTTACCTCGATGCAGTACTTGAAACCAACGTTGGGTGGCGCATGAGCGATTACAAGACCGCCAAAGGGGCACTCCCGCAGGTGAGTCCCCCAGGGATCAGCAGGGGTGCTCCACACCGCAAATTTGGCATTCGGCTTCGTCATGCCATTACTCGCCGTATTGATATCGCCAATTCCGATACCGCCCAGGATGCTGATCTGCGCCATAAGTTCCCAAGGTTTCCCTGGCTTGATCTGCACGTGGGTGTCCAGACGGTTACCCCAATAGGGGACGTCATTCGGGTCAGTGGTGGAGGGCGGCGTATTCCACGATAGAACCGCACGCACACGGGCAATCTTCGGCTTGTTGCACGGTTGACGGTGCGAGCGTAGATCGACGGGGAGGATGGCCGTATAGTGAAGCCCATCGGCTGGCATGCTTGCTATGTCGTAAACACTCACTTCCACCGTGTCGAGATAGGTCCACTCACAGGTGTCATCCCAGTCCGCCCAGAACGCTATGTACTCCTTGCTACCCTTCTTGCACAGGTCGCCCGAATACCCGGACGGTTTCTTGATGTGGAACGCAGCCAACAACCACTCAAGGTTATAATCCAGGCCCAAGCAATCTAACTCCTCGTAGGAAACGTTGCCGCTGGTCGCTTGCAGTGCCTCAACCGCAGCTGACCAGTCTAGGCCCACCGCATCCCATTTAGCAATCATCTTTGAAACTATCTGCGGGTTGACCGCCCCGACAGCTAGGTGCGCCTGGATATCGTTGAAACCGAACCGGTGTGGCTCCACAGCGATCTTCCCCACTTGCATCTTTGTGCCTGCGGGCGTGGTATACAGTTTCACTAAGTCAGGTAACTCTAGAGGGGGTGGTTCGGGCTGGGGAATTGGACAAGGCTCGACTTCCTCGAAGATCGGTGGCAGCTTAACCTCTTGCTTCAGAGCGATCCCGATGACCTTTACCACATCAGCAAGTAACCACAGTCGTGGTTTAATCTGGATGTGCCGCTCAAGCGTATTTCCCCACACCATTGGCCAATCCGGGTCATCGTCAGGTGGCTCTGCCTCCCAAGACAGGATGGCCCGCACATTGGGGAGGACGGGGTTGCCACAATAGTCCCGATGTGGCTCGATGGGAAGCGTCACCACATAGGTGAGAGGTTTGTTGGGCTTGCCAGCGCAGTCGTTAGCGTTGGGGATATCATGAGCATTGAAGGCGACGAGGCCTGCGTTCTCCCAGCCGTCCCCATAATCTATGAAGAATCGCACGTATTCTGTGGTTCCAGGCTGGCACAGGTTTCCCCCATAACCGTGTGGTAGTTTAACTTGTACGGTGGCTTCCAGCATATTCAGGTTGGGATTGAACCCGACGCAGGTCAGTTCTTCGTACGTGGTGTTGCCCACGATCTTCTTCACTGTCTTGAAGGGGCTTTTAGGCAGAGTACCAAAGTAATTCGGATTTTGAAGCATCAGCTTCTTAAACTCAATCCTTTCCTTTTCCACCTTCACTTCCATATTTCTTCCTCTTGTTTCCTTTTTCATGATGTTGTCACCTCCTTTTTATTCACTTGAAAAAGTTCTACCGATTAACATATGTGGCACACTATATTTGAAGTAATATGTTTTGCAGAACTTTATCCTAAAAATCTATTAGAAATATAAGCTTTTTAATGAGTAGAATTGCTGTCGTTGATGTTACTGGCTAGAAGAGCCTCTATAACAAAGCTGGAGTAAAGGATCTTTCGCAATACTCTTTTTCGAAATAACTCGTTGGCAGGTATTAACTAGGGGGTGTATTGATCATCTGGGTTTCTTATGATTCTTGTGCTGGTTTACAAGCTGGTGGATTCGTCGCCTGAGGGCGTCCCTGATGACGTCATCTAGTTAGCTAGTTCTCCTAGATCAGAATCAGGGAACAACATACTATATAGTTTAAAACTGGGAAGCCAATTAATAACATGCATACGAAGTGGGAGTGGATCATCGAAGCAAGCGAAAACGGGGAGAGTGTCAGTATTACGGTCAAGAGCCCCGAAAGCAGGCATACCTCAAATGGGGTCGTCGAGAAATCCATTAGAGCGCCGTAGGCACCTATCGCATGATCCACTGCATCATTGACTCCGCGAACCTCGTTCACACTCGGAACGCGTTGGAGAGAGGAAAATAAATGAAGATAACGAAGGTAAAGACGTTCATCGTCCACCCGGGAGTGGGTAAGAACTGGCTCTTTGTGAAAGTAGAAACGGATGAAGGCATTCATGGGTGGGGGGAAGCCTACACGCAAGCTGACCGAGACACAGCCATCGAGGCCCATATCCACAAACTGGAACGGTACTTGGTGGGGTGGAACCCCTTCGAAATCAAGCGATTCACCCACATGGCCTACGAGGACTGGGCTACCAAGCGGGGTGGGATCGACTTTTTCTGCGCCGTCAGCGGAGTGGAACAGGCCCTCTGGGACATCGTTGGTAAGACCCTTGATCAACCCGTGTACAACCTGCTCGGGGGGCCCTGCCGGGATCGGATCAGGGTCTACGCCAATGGCTGGTCGACGCGGGCAGCGACTCCCCAAGAGTTGGGTGAGCGGGCGCGAGAGGTGGTGAAGAAGGGCTTCACCGCCCTCAAGTTTGACCCCTTTCCGGGGCCTTGGCGGCTGTATATCACCCGTGAGGAGGAGCTGCAGGCCATCGGGAAGGTAAAAGCCGTGAGGGAAGCGGTGGGTCCGACGGTGGACATTCTTGTGGAAGTGCACCGCCGCTTGGCGCCCATGCACGCCATTCGCGTAGCCCACGCTATGGAAGTGTACCGACCTTTCTGGTATGAGGAGCCGGTTCCTCGAGAGAATTTGGAAGCCTTAGCCGAGGTGCGGCGGGGCATCAGCATTCCAGTGGTGACCGGTGAGTGCATCTACACGAAAGCGGGATTTCGCAGGGTGTTTGAGACGAGGGCTGCGGACATCATCAACCCCGATATCTGTAACACGGGCGGCATCCTCGAGCTGAAAGAAATCGCCGCCATGGCCGAGCCCCACTACGTAGCGGTTTCCCCCCACAACTACAACAGTATGACGATCGGCCTGGCCGCGAGTGTGCACACTTCAGCAGTAATGACTAACTTCCTCATTCTGGAGTACTTCCTCAACTTTGAGGCCATGAGCGGTGAAATAGCCGTCGAGCCGTTACGGGCCAAGCAAGGCTTCATACGGCTTCCGAAGACCCCGGGCTTAGGAGTGGAACTGAAGGAAGAGGCCTTGGCCCGGTATCATTACCAGGAGTTTCCCAAGCGGTCGATAGCACGCTACTTGGTATAGAGAGTCTTGCTAGCGCGCGCTAGAGAAGATCATAACAAAATTGCTTTAGAAGAATTCAAGGAAATAGGAAAAAAGCGCTCGCGCTTTTACGGAGGCTTACAGTTTGGTCAAGTTTGTTCCCTATGATGATAACAGACATCGAATCCCATTCTTTGAGTTGAATGTAGAGTTAATTACTTGGATATCTGAAGAAATGCGTGCACGCCATAATGTTGATGTCGAATCAATGATGGGACAAACCGTCCAAGAATACGTTGAGACCGTCTTTGATACCTTCACAGCCCTCAAACCGCCTAAAGGCATACTCTACATACTTGAAATTGATGATGAAGTAGCCGGTATGGGCGCTGTAAAACCCTTGGAGGATGGCGTAGGAGAAATTAAACGCATGTACATTCGTCCGAAATATCGGGGAAAAGGGTTCGGAAAAGCGATGTTACAAAGGCTAATCCAGAAAGCGAAAACGTTGGGATACACAACCCTTCGTCTTGAAACTGGAGATTATTCAACTACAGCTCATCATATTTACAGATCAGCGGGATTTAAGGACATAGATGAATATACTCATACGGAAACCCCAGAATGGTATCGACAATACTGTTTGTTCATGGAAAAGAAGCTGTGATAGCTAGTAATTGGGTTTGGGGGTTTAGGGGGTTAAATTTTTATTCTGAATTTTCCTGATGGTCTTAGTTATGCATATACGTTATCACGTTGTAGTTAGACTGCTCTGGAGCTGTTTTATTTATGTAAAAAGAGACCACCTGTCACTATGATGAGTAAGCTGCCTATTGCGACCGCTGCCCCGATTCCTCCTTCTGTAGCGTTCGGATATTCATATGATATCACAAACGTGGTTATAGCGAGTATGAGCCCAATTAGAATTAGCTTATATCCAACACTCATTTTAACACGACCTAGAAGTAGGGGTATTCAAGGCTATAAAAGAACCGTCTAATTTATTGGCAGCTAGCTAGCTTAGCGCGCGCGCTATATGGATGAGGATGATGTTCCTCCGCCATTACGAAAACGATTGGATTGGGAAAAGGTGTTTCGTGCTATTCCTGTTGGGAAGGCGAGACTGATTCGTTCTGAGGATGCGTATTATACGACGGTGAGGCAGGCGTTGAAACGGTTTCAAGAGAAGGGAATATTTACAAATTATGGCATTAGAACGCGTAAGATCGGCGATGCTCGAAAGTGCTATATCATCAATTCACGGAAGAGTTAGCTAATTAGCGCGCGCACCTGAGAATACAATAGCTTATATTCAACATGAAGAGTGATATTCTTTTTATAAAGGGAGTGACGAACATGGCTTCAGATGGCAAAGTAGCAATCATCACAGGTGCGGGGAGCGGCATCGGTAAGGCAACGGCGCTTGCCTTTCTAAACGATGGCTATAGCGTTGGATTCGCCGGCCGTCGCCGGGACCCACTTGAAAACGCGATTAAGGAAGCGGGTGAAAAAGCTTCTCGTGCCATCGCAGTACCTACTGACATAAGCAACCCAGGTGCGGTTAAGAACCTATTTTCTAAAACCCGCGACAAATTTGGTCGCATCGATGTTGTTTTCAATAATGCTGGGTTCGGTGCACCGCCTGTTGCACTAGAAGATCTCACCATTGAACAATGGAAGGCTGTCGTTGACACCAACCTGACAGGCACGTTCCTGTGCATACAGGAAGCATTTCGTGTCATGAAGAGTCAGAATCCACGAGGTGGACGCATTATTAACAATGGATCAGTTTCAGCCCACGTGCCACGACCCAACTCCGCACCCTACGTCGCAACTAAGCATGGCATTACGGGGCTGACCAAATCCGCATCGCTCGACGGTCGTAAGTATGATATCGCGTGCTGTCAAATTGATATCGGTAACGCAATGACCGAACGCGCCTCTAGAATTTCTCGGGGAGTCCTACAAGCTGACGGCTCAATCAAACCGGAACCGATGATGAATGTGCGCGAAGTAGCGAACGCCGTTCTGTACATGGCCAGTCTGCCACTTGATGCCAACGTCCAGTTCATGACGATTATAGCGACCAAAATGCCGTATATCGGCCGTGGTTGATTTGTCGTAAATCTTAACGGGCAACTCAGATTCCAATCATAGTCGCCGCTGCCCCGCGCGCGCAGAAGTTTGTGGCTTTCGCTGGTAGGATTCCGGATGAACTTGTTGAATTGGGTAAAGCGAGCCCTGAGAATGCTCATGACCTCCTCAAGATGTTTTACAATAGTTTGGACCTAGCCAGCACTACTAAGATGAGGATTTACCAAACTGTCCGTAGTTTCTATAAGGCTAACGGCGTGGTTTTAGGTAAGAAGCCTAGAACTTTTAGGGCTGTTGTGGAGTATGAGCCTCGAATATTGTATTCGCAGGATGAGGTTGCTTGGTTAGTTGATACGGCCAACAACACTCGAGACAAGGCTTTGATCACTTTTTTGGCTTAGAGCGGTCAAAGAGTGAGTATTCTGGTGAGCCTTAGAATCAGACATGTACCACTCAATCAGCCCAGCCCTGTAGTCGTGGATGTTCCTGCCATTTTGCGAAACAAACATGGAGTAAACGTTAACAAGGCGCAAACTCCTTATCAATTCGCCCTCGGAGATGATACTAAGACCTATCTTGAATTGATGCTTCGGGAGAGGACTGAGCGTGGGGAGCCGTTGAATCCTGATAGTTGGCTTTTCAGAAGTTACTCAAAACGCTTTGCTGAGAAAAAAATCCGAAAGGTCAAATTGTCTAATCCGGGAAAACCGCTTTCAACATCCCAGGTAGGCGAAATAATTAAAAGAGCAGCTAGAAAAAGAGGCATCCAACAGAAATTTGGTAAGAGGTATCTCTTCCACCCACATGGTTTTCGGAGATACTGGAAGCACCAGCTTCGAATGGGCAGAGCTGATCCAGATCTCCTAGACTACATGATGGGGCATGTCCTTCCCTACGGAGGAGCATATGATAGATGGACAGCAGAGGACATCAAAAAACAGTACAAGCAAGCAGAAAATTATGTGAGCCTAAGACCGATAGTGACTGTCAGTAAGGAAGATGTTCAAGCAGAGGTTTTAAAGGTACTACTCGGAAAGATGAAGCAAGAAGACATGAATAGAATTTCAGAAAATCTCGGCACCCCCTCAACACAGATCAAAAGTCTAATCAAATTAATCACGAAAACTAAATAAGAATAGGTTTGAATGCGGAGGTGTGTGCTCAGTACAGCGGGCGGACACTAACTTCTTGACAATTTTCATTTTTCAAAAATTTTATTTTCGGACTTTTATTAATTAGTATGTATCTGGGGCTTTGGATCCCACGACAGGAGTTCGAATCGCCTCCGGGCTACCAATACACATGTATCAATATACCTCTTTGTCATTGTCGGAGCTCCTTGAATGTGGCTTCTGTTGGGGCTTGATTGATGGAGAATAACTATCACAATTATTACTTGATGCTTATCTTTGGGTTACAACTGAAACTACATGCTAAATAAAAGAAGTAACCGAGATTATTGTGCAGAAGAAGAAAGGTGTACGTCACTAGGTAGCCATTCGATATTTTTAATAGTAATTTTACATACGCA
>JAOZHB010000071.1 GCA_026015035.1 Candidatus Bathyarchaeota archaeon
ATCATAGACTCCACGTCCAGATAACATCCCTCGTCTCCAACACGCTTGAGGAAGGACACCCCACTTGAGTGAAGGTATGCCGGTCCACAGCCGTCAAGACAAACAATAATCGCCTTCTTACCCATCTAAAGCATTCCTCCAGTTCAAAAAGGTAACAGGTACCTCATATATATGTGAGTTGAAAGATTTTCGTGATTTGGAACAGCTAGCTACGGAAAAGCGAGAGCCTAGCGAGCTTCTGAACGATACTGATTGGCGTGGGTAACTGCGTTTCTATTCGAAAACTCTTATATTTAAAATTCGACATCAGGTACCTAAGTTCACCTATGACTAAAGAGGGTGTAAAATGTCGAAGAAAACTATGAGGCGGCTTCTAGTAGTGGGAGCCACGGGTCAAATAGGTTCTGAATTGACCCTTGAGCTGCGAAAGCGGTATGGAGGAGAAAATGTCGTCGCGGCTGGGCATAGGAGAAAGCCCAGCGAAAATCTGGTCAGCACAGGCCCCTTCATTTACCTGGATGTCACCCAAAAGGACGACGTCGAAAAAATCGTTGAAGACTATAAAATTGACACAATCTATCAGTTGGCTACAGTTCTTTCAGCGGTGGGTGAACAAAACCCCCAACTATCTTGGAACGTGAACATGATTGGTCTTTACAACATACTTGAGGTGGCAAGGGAGCACAATCTCGTTCGGGTTTTCTGGCCCAGCTCCATCGCGGCTTTCGGCCCAGAAACACCCCGCATAAACACGCCTCAAGACACAGTGCTAATTCCCACAACCATGTATGGGGTCACAAAGGTTGCTGGTGAACTCTTGTGCAACTATTACTTCCTCCGATACGGCTTGGACGTACGTTGCGTACGCTACCCAGGAATCATCAGCAGCGAAACCCCTCCCGGGGGCGGCACCACCGACTACGCGGTCGCCATCTTTTACGAAGCCATAAGAAAGAAGCGGTATACCTGTTTTGTCCGGGAAGACACCGTCCTGCCCATGATGTACATGCCAGACTGCATCAAAGGCGCAATAGACATCATGGAAGCCGATCCATCTCAGATCAAACATCACGTGGGCTACAACGTAGCTGGGGTGAGTTTCTCCGCCAGCGAATTAGCAGCCGAAATCAAAAAGTACATACCAGAATTTGAATGCGAGTACAAACCCGACTTTAGGCAGAAAATAGCTGATTCATGGCCCATGTCCCTCGATGACAGCGTAGCACGTGAGGAGTGGGGGTGGAAACCAGACCACGATTTAGCGTCTATGACTAAGGACATGATAGAAAAACTGACTAAACGCTTCTCTGAAAGCACCCTTTAGGCACCCTCGCCACCACTCTATAACGAAGCGTTGGTCGATAAAATAGTAATCCCATACACTCTCCGGGCTCCTTAGGGATTGACCCCCGCTGCTTGTTTACATCCTCTAACGCCGTTCCCTAAGAGGAGGACGCGTTAATTCAGGTAAACAACAGATGCCCTCACGTGAGACTGAATTGTATTTCAAACTTAAAAAAGGACTTGGATACAGTGAAACATGTTGTAGGGCATAAATATGTATGTAAGTATTAAGAGGTTCATGGAAACATTAAAGAAACAAGGAGTTAGCTAGCTTAAGGAAGTGAAGGATATGGCAGTTAACCGTCATCCGACAAAATATTTGGGTGAAGAGTACCAGCGCCTAGTTCGTGAAAGCCTCAACTGGGAACTAAAGGTTCTGGAAAGTGCTAGTGAACCCGTCTGCAGGGTAAGTGGCAAAAACGTCATAATGCTCTGTGCAAACAACTACCTAAACCTAGCCACTCATCCACAAGTCGTCGACGCAGCAATAGAGGCAACCCGCAAGTATGGAGCTGGTGCAGGCAGTGACCGGTCAATCTCCGGCAACATGACTGTCCACGAGGAGTTGGACAGCCGTCTGGCAAGCTTCAAAAAGGCACCTGCATCCCTAACCTTTCAAACAGGCTACATGACCAATCAAGGAGTGATTCCCCAACTCGCGGACAGAGGCGACTTATTCGTTTCAGACGAGTTAAACCACGGCTCAATAATCGACGGGGTCCGGTTAAGTCATGCAGACAGAGCGGTTTTCAAACATAAAGACGTAGAAGACTTGGCTCGTGTGATGGAGGAAGCAGAAAAACATGAGCCCACTTATAGACGTATCTGGATTCTGACCGACGGCGTCTTCAGCATGGATGGCGACCTCGCACCGCTTGCAGATATCGCGAAAATCGCCAAACAACACAACGCAGGCGTCTACGTCGACGACGCTCACGGCGAAGGCGTCTTAGGCAAAGACGGAAGAGGCATCGTAGATCACTTCCATCTGGGAAGAGACGAGGTACACATTGAAATGGGAACCTTCTCAAAGGCCTTTGGGGTCATCGGGGGACACATTTCCGGTAGCGAAGACCTGCGAAACTTTGCTTTAAACAAGGTCAGAACCTTTCTGCTGAGCGCCGCTGTTCCACCCGGCGTCGCCGCTGCCTGCACAGCAGCCATAAACGTGCTTGAAACGGAACCGGAACACGTAACAAAGGTTTGGGAAAACCGTAACTATTTCCTCGACGGCCTCAAGGACGCCGGATTCGATACAGGGAATTCAGAGACTCCGATAATTCCGGTGATGTGTGGAAGAAGCAAAAAAGCCAGGGATTTTTCGGAGTATCTATGGACAAGGGGAATATTCGTCTTACCAATATTTTTCCCGATGGTTTCGAGGGAGAAAGCAAGAATAAGGGTTCAGTTGTGTACGAAGCACACACAGGAACAGCTCGATCAAGCCCTGGAAGCCTTCAAGAAAGGTGGAAGACAGCTGAAAATACTCTGACTTTTCAGCACTCCCTTTTAGTAAGCTTGTAGTTTCAGCGAATGCGTCAAAGCATACGGGGACGCCTATAAGTCCACCACGTCAACGAGAACCCTGAGCTGCCCCAGAAAACCCCATCTTACTCCTCAGCGTCTTAAGATTGAAGTGGCAAACACCGATAAACGATCCAGCTAGTACGTTCTATTTTGTATGATTTCTAGCTAGCTTTCAGGGGAATATGGAGAGACCGAACTAATTGTGTAGCTAGCTGGAGGCTGTTAAAGAAGGAGGATGGGAGTTTTCGCCGTGGTTCGTTATCGTGGGTTGAGACTGCCGTCTTCTCGGTATGACATGTAGCCATATCCCCTGCCGGGTCGTGGCGGTGACGGTTTGTATGGTCTCTCAGCAATGGCGTCCAAGTCGAGTTCTACCCCAAGTCCTGGCTTTGTGGGTAGTTTAATGTAACTCTTTTCCACCTCAAAGGGCTCCTTGACTAACCATTTACCTCGAATCCTTCCTCCCTCTTGGATTAAAAAGTTGGGAGTACAAGCGTCGATTTGAACGGCTATTGCAAGGGCTACATGGAAATAGGGGCAGTGGGGGGCTACGTTCACGTAATTAGCCTCCGCCATAGCCGCGATCTTCTTGGTTTCAAGGATTCCGCCACAGTGTATGGGGTCCGGTTGGATGATGTGGGCTGCCTGCTTCTCAAAGAGCTCTCTGAACCCCCATTTAGTATAAAGTCGCTCACCCGTGGCGATGGGTATTTGACTTTTTTTCCGAAGTTCCGATAAGGCGTCCATATTTTCGGCGTATAAGGGCTCTTCAAGCCAACGAACGTTGTACTTTGCGAGTTTCTGTACTAAGCCAAGCGCCTCCTCGAGACTGCATCTTCCATGACAGTCCAGCATGAGATCCATTTTATCGCCGACTCGATCTCTGACGGCTTTGCACCGTTGCTCTGCCTCCTCTACGGCGTCTATCATTCGACCGGAGGGGTTCTCACCGAAAGCCATCGTCTTACAGGCAGTATACCCCTCTTTTAATGCGCTCTCTACGTTATCGGCCAACTCCTCTGGAGTAACGCCCCCAACCCCCGTGTAGCATTTGATTTTGTCTCTATACCGGCCTCCTAAAAGATTGTATACCGGAGTGTTGTAGTGTTTACCAGTTATGTCCCACAGGGCTGCCTCGATAGCGCTTATGGCACTATTGATCACGGGTCCACCAGTCCAGTATGA
>JAOZHB010000083.1 GCA_026015035.1 Candidatus Bathyarchaeota archaeon
TCAGAGCAAAGCGGTTTCCTGGCCTTACAAGTCGTTCTCCCATGAGCACTCAAGAGATGGGAAAAGGAAGACCATTCATCTTGTGGAACAAGCCGCATCAAATCCCTTTCAATCTTCGCTGGATTCTTGTTTTCTGTAAAGCCAAGCCTCTGGGATAATCGTCGAACATGGGTGTCCACAGCTATGCCAGCCAAAACGCCGAGGCCGTTAGACAGGATGATGTTAGCCGTTTTTCGTCCGACTCCCCGAAGCTTAAGAAGGTCGTCCATATTATCTGGGACGTGAGAATCAAACCTTTCCACAATCGTCTTACAACTATCTCTGATGTTCCTCGCCTTCTTCCGATAAAACCCGGTTGGTCGAATAGCCTCCTCAAGCTCTGATAATTGAGTTTCAGCATAATCCTCTGCTTTCCGGTACTTCTTAAACAGGGTTTCGGTAACCTGGTTTACCCGCACATCAGTGCATTGTGCTGAGAGAATGGTGGCTACGAGGAGCTCCAAAGGCGTTTTAAAGTTCAATGCGATCTTTACCTCAGGATACTCATGTCTTAACAGCGTGATGATTTCCCGTGTCCTCGTCTCAACCTTCATCCTCTCTTCCACACTGAAACACGTTCCCATTACACGATGTGCGAGGGACAGAATTTATATTCTTACCCCCTACTCGAAGGTCACTTCTAAGGTAGGGACGCTATAGTCCTGAGCAATATACCCTCATGCTGCCATCAAGGATTTGGATGAGTTGATGTCCCCCATCTTTCTCTACCTGGCACCCATTTCGCAAGGTAGCAGCGTACAAGATACGGTAGATTGTGATCTGGATGTGGGTCTTCCTTGAAGGAACAAAATTCAATAGCCTAAAAATCATGTGTGAGGAATATGGAAGGCTGTTACTTGATGCAGTGAAACCATATTTCTTAGATTCAATCGATTCGAGGGCATGTACTTGTAACAAAATTAATTAACCTACTTCACGAATAAAAGGAATAGGGTGATTATTTTGAAGGTTCTTATTGCTCGTCCACGAGAAAGTATGCGAATTGATATCTCTGAATGAGAGCGTTTAGCAGAGGTTGAGTACCTTGAGACGCAGGATGAAGAGACACTGAAGAAGCAAGTAGCCGATGCCGATGTCTTAATCGCTGGGAGAGTACCGATAACCGCTAGTGTCCTTGACGCTGAGAAGAGGTTGAAGCTGATTCAGGTTTTTTCGGTTGGCTTTGATCGAATCGACGCGGACGCGGCTGCGAATAGGGGGATCATGGTCTGCAATGTCGGGGGGTCCAACGCGGAGTCGGTGGCGGAGCTGGCGTGGGGCCTTATTTTGGGGGTGTCTCGTCGGATTCCAGGTGGAGATCGGTTGATGCGTGGGGGGAAGTGGGAGCGCTTTATGCCGCAGAGTCATAAGCTGGTTTGGGGGAAGACTCTTGGCGTGATCGGCTTTGGCGCGATAGGGCGTCGCGTGGGTAAGGTTGGGTGCCTTGCCTTCAACATGGACCTCCTGGTGTCTGACCCCTTCCTCATCCCTGAGACGGTAGAAACCTTTGGAGGGCGTCTCGTGTCCCTAGAGACGGTGATGGGGGAGTCGGATGTGATATCAGTGCACGTTCCACTTTCCCCTGCCACACGACATCTCATTGGCTTTAAGGAGCTGAGGATGATGAAGCCTACAGCCATAATCGTCAACACGGCTCGGGGAGCGGTGATCGATGAGGCGGCGTTGACCCAGTGTCTTCAAAGGGGGGATCATTGCAGGGGCGGGCCTCGACGTCTTCGAGGTTGAACCGCTCTCTGCTGACAGTCCGTTGAGGTGTATGGATAACGTGGTCCTGGTACCCCACATCGGTACTTGTCCAGAAGCCAGCGTGCGGATGCGGGAGGTGGGGGTGGAGAACGTGGCGCGGTTCCTCCGGGGTGAGCAGCCCATGCGAATCGTTAACCCCTCCTATATCATAGCCCTTGCATCCAGAGCAGCCAAATAACAAAACGGTATATCAGCAAGCTAACCTGATACAGCCGATCTCTTGAAAAACAAGAACGCGCGTTGCTCTATTCCTTTTTTTAGTGTCGCATTAGCTAGCTTAGTGGAAGGGGTAATCTTATCATGGAATACTTTATAACCAACAAGGCCTACAGACGTTTGACGCTCACGAAGAGGGATGATTATTTTATAGTTTAACAGGCATGAAAGACGGTTTAACTGGTAAGTGAAGTAAGGGAAGGCCTTCTCATTGTCTATGATAAAAAATAATCGAGAAATCGTTAACAACTCAAGCAATGATTTGAATGTTGAAGCCAGAAAAGCAGCCCTACTCTTGTTGGAATCCGCAGTATCTGCCGTCGATCCAAGGAAGCTACTGCGAAACAGGGTTAAACTCCATAAAAACACCTTGAAAATCGACGATCTGCAACTGAACCTCGAAGACTACCATAAGATAATCGTTATTGGTGGAGGAAAAGCGAGTGGAGCGATGGCGGAGTCTCTGGAAGAAATCTTGGGACCGCGGATCGACGCAGGACTAATAAACATTCCCGAGGGCTCCATCCACCAACTGAAGGGACACACTATCGAATTGAATGAGGCTGGTCATCCAATTCCCACGGAACAAGGTCGACGAGGCGCCAATCGAATTTTTGACCTTTTGAAAACCGTTGATGAAAGCACTCTGGTTATTTTTCTTATATCTGGTGGAGGCTCAGCGCTTCTTCCATTACCTCCGCAAGGGATCACTCTGGATGAGAAGAGGAAAGTCACCAATCTTTTACTTAAGTGTGGAGCCACCATCAACGAAATAAACGTGGTGAGAAAACACGTTTCACGCATTAAAGGAGGTCGTTTAGCTGTAGCTTCCTACCCCGCGACTTTACTCTGCCTAATCCTGTCAGATGTGATAGGCGATCCCCTGTCATCGATTGCTTCTGGACCCACGGTTCCCGACCCGAGCACTTATTCCGACGCCATACAGGTTTTGAAGCGATATGGAATCTGGGAGGAAACCCCTCAGGCCATCAGGTTGTTTCTGGAAGAGGGCTTGAAGGGAAGCCATGAGGAATCCCCGAAACCCGGAGACCCACGTTTCGCTAAGGTACAGAACATCGTATTAGGAAATAATGCGGTTGCCTTGGAAGCTGCTGCGAAGCAGGCAAAGGAAATGGGCTTCAACCCATTACTGCTCTCATCATACGTAAGTGGAGAGGCCCGGCACGTTGGAACCGTATTCGCTTCCATTGCCCGTGAATTGATGGTTCGGGATAGGCCTGTGTCAAAGCCAGCGGTCATACTGGCTGGTGGTGAGACAACGGTGACGGTCACGGGAACGGGCAGGGGTGGAAGAAATGGTGAGTTAGCTCTTAATGCGTCTTTTGGCTTGGAGGGCTTGGAGGGTGTTGCACTGGCTTCTGCTGGAACGGATGGGATAGACGGCGTCAGCGATTCCGCGGGAGCCATCGTTGACGGGTTGACGATAGCAAGGGCGAAAGACATGGGCTTGAATCCCCTCGACTTTTTGAGAAACAATGACTCCCACAACTTCTTCACACAGTTGAAGGATCTGATATACACCGGTCCAACGGGAACCAACGTAAATGACGTTCTAATCGTGGTCGGTCTGGGCAAATCGAAGGCGAGGCAAAGAGTGGACGTCAAGTAGAGAGGGCTAAGCGATGGAAAAGCCTCTGAAAGTCCCGGATCTGGATTTTCATCGAACCGTTGATGATATCTGCGGTTTTATCAGAAACATTGTGGAGCAGTCTGGAGCGAAAGGTGTGGTCCTTGGATTGAGCGGGGGCGTGGACAGCAGCTTAACTGCGGCTCTCTGTGTTCACGCGTTAGGCAAGGACCGGGTTCTTGGTGTGTTAATGCCCGCGTCCTTCACTCCACAGCAGGATACAGATGACGCCCTCAACCTTGCAGAGCAACTTGGCATAAAAACAGAGTTTGTAAGTATTCAAGGGATCAGCGACGCCTTTTTGAACTCGTTAAGCGTGGATCAAAAGGATGAGAGGGCGAAAAGAAGGGCGATAGCCAACATCAGAGCCAGAATTCGAATGGTCATCTCGTACTATTATGCTAATGCCTTCAATTACCTCGTCGCTGGAACCAGCGATCGAAGCGAGCTTTTAATAGGGTTCTTCACGAAGCATGGGGATGGGGGAGCTGACTTCCTTACCATTAACGGCCTCTACAAAACACAGGTCAGAGCATTAGCCAGACATCTCAACATTCCAGAAACGGTTGCATACAAACCCAGCAATCCACAGCTCTATCCAGGCCAGAAACTTGCTGATGAGCTTCCCCTCACCTATAAAAACCTTGACCCCGTCTTGGTCGGATTGTTTGATCTGAAACTTTCGCCTGAAGACGTCAGCCGTCGAACAAACGTCCCTCTAAAGATTGTGACAGATGTATTAAATCGTTATAACGTGTCAGAGCATAAACGGTTACCACCCCCCAGGGCTCCCCCGAAGTAGAGGAACAACTGTTCTACTCCCCATCACCTTACTGAATGCACGCCATATTTTTGAGTTAAAAAAAAGCGAACGCTATATCTAAATTTTAACTCACGAAGTGAGGTTTTTCTTCGAAGGCTTTTGGAAGGCAAATGAACCTCTCCAGGAGACGCTGATGGTTAAATAATTAGACTTCGCCCTCTCTTCAAGTGAGTAATATGCTTGATTCTCGGTTCGTTGAGGACGAAAAAGACGTGATGATAAGCTTTATTGGTTTATTCGTTGCTGTCGTCCTTCATTTTGTATAGTGTTAGCATGTGTCCTCTGGCCTCTATTAATTCCGACTTTGTGTTATCCACCAGCTCTTTGGTTATTTCTTTCATAGTTGTTTGTTCCAGAGCTGTCTTTAAGATTTTAATCTTCACGACCTTATTGATTTTCAGTCGCTTCTTAACCTCCTC
>JAOZHB010000091.1 GCA_026015035.1 Candidatus Bathyarchaeota archaeon
TGGGCCTTCAGGCACCGTCAACGTGCCGTTATCGTACTCAAAGGGCTTGGTGATGATGTCCTTGGATGGCGGTAGCACCCACATGTACCCTGAATCGCCACACCATGTGAAGTTGGGCGTAGCTGTCTGAAGGTGTATTTGGGCAGCAGTCGCGATCCCAAGCTCTCCTGGGCTACTGTGTGTGGAGGCGACTATTCCTCCGGCCTCGGCCACAGCAGCGCACCTCTGCGTCTCTAGGAACCCACCATTTCTGACAAGGTCGAGGTTCACAGAGTCCACAGCGTCCTTCTCAATCATTTCCCGTATAAGCTCCTTGGTCGTGCATCCATGACCGCAACAGAGTAACATAGTGTCCACATGTCTCCTCACCTTTGCGAAGGCATTTATGTTCCTGCTGGTTGTCGGCTCCTCCATGTAGGATAGGTCATACTTCTCCATCTTCTTTATAGTCCGTATAGCCATTCCAGCCGTATACCGTCCATTGCAGTCAACTCCTATCTCGATCCGGTCGCCCACCGCCTCCCGTATAGTCTTGACACAGTGTACGTCGTGTTCGGGGTTCCTCCCTCCCTTAACTTTTAGGGACTTCCACCCCGCCTCCACACACTTCACAGCCACCTTAGCCTGCTGTTCAGCAGTCTGATCGGTTAGCCACGCCCTCGTCTCAACCCGCTCCCTATACTTCCCACCGAGAAGCTTGTAAATGGGCTTATTACAGTCCTTCCCAATGATATCCCAGAGAGCCATACTGATCCCGCCTGAAACATTCAGCATACGTGTCTCAAGGTGTCCTATACCGGAGAGTATACAACCCTGATGGTTTATTTCGCGTAGAATTGCGTTCACGTCGTAGGGGTCCTTACCAATCAGCCTGCTCTTGAGTCCCTGAAGCAGCCGCGTACCGTCAGTCCCACACTCGCCCAGTCCTGTGATGCCCGAGTCCGTGTTGATGAAGACTATACACTTGAGAGCTGCGTATCGTGTTCCATACCATTGGGAGACAGGCTGGTACTCGCCGAATAAGTTGAGGGGAATGCAGACATTGACGCCATTAACATCCGTTATCTTCACTTTCAATCACTCCATTTTCCATATCTAGTTATCTTTAAAAATATACAACAAAAGTAAACTTCTCTGCTTATAAGACTAGCTAAGCGCGTGCGAAGGGGGTAATCTAGCGCGCGCGTTCCCTTTGGACACGTGGGTTGTAGGTTTCTTCACTTCTTCTTGATTCATATCGCGTTACTTTACCCTGTTCATAGTTAGTATCCTTTTGGTTCTTTGGTTCTTTCCATTCAACTGTGGATAATATTGTGAAAATCTTTATTATTACTTGAAACACCGAAATACCTACCGCTTAGAGCTAATAGATATGAGTGGTCATTTAGCTAGTTTTCAGCTAGTTTTCCCTAGAAGTATTTAGTGGGGAGCAGTTGGAGTAAGATTGAACAAATCTTCCTTGAAATCCCCACAAAAAAAAGAAAAGTGTTCATTATACAATCTAGCTAGAACCGCTCTGCATTCGTCTCAAGACCTCCAAGTCCCAAGCTTCTGATTGCTGTATTCATCCTTGTACTGTTATAGATAGGGGTGCAAACATCTCTTTTTTTGCTTTGCATATGGGACAAAGATATGGTGAGTCTTCTCGAAAGCAGACGTACCCACATTGTTTGCAATACCACAGGTTCAGCGTATTCGTTAAGAGGAGGGTTACCGGGATGTTAACATGTTTGTCATTGGTGGTTTCTGCAGCGACGTCGTAGGCTCTCGCTTGCTTCGCTGGGGGACGACGTTCGGGGATGGGCGTTATTGGTGTTTCGCCTTCAGACACGTCTTTTCGGATGTAAAGGGCGCAGTAGCAGTAGCCATACTCTTGGACGTCGGGGTCTCGATAGTCGCATGGGCAGATGATGTCGCGATCCACCGCGAAGGCTCCAGAGGCAAGGCGACAAGGACAGGAAGGATAGCCATACCGTTCTTCATTGCGTTGCAGTCCTTCCAGAAGATCCTGAAGAGACGCGGGGTCCGGATGTAAGTAGTAGCCGTGGGCCCGGGCATCGCTTTCAGCTCTTACCCGCGCCTTCTCCACAGAGGTCAAAGGTCCAACGCCTCTCTTATCCTGCGTTCGTTAGAGCCCGTTATCAGCGTCTCGTCATCAATGATGAGGGTGGGAAAACTGAGTCGTCCGCCCCTCTTCAAAATGTCTTCTCGAATTTTTGCTCGTTCCTCAACGCTGCACAGGTCAACATCAATATACTCGTATCCAACATCGCTATTTCTCAAAAAGGCCTTCGCCTTTTTACACCAGCCACAAGTGCTGAGTGCGTACATGAGGACTTTATGCTTGTTATTTGTGCCGCGAACTTTTATTGTCTTCATTTTTCGTCCCCCGATTCGAATGATTATGTTCCTAGACGTCGTTAATTCCAGGTCTTTTCGTTGATTTCAGTTCCTTCGATTTTTAGTTTATGGCCTTAGGTAGCGCGCTTGCTAGCTTAATCAGATCGCTTTGCGGCGCCTCCTCCTTAGATCGAATGTATGAAGGTCTAAAGACTTATATTTTTTACGAGACTTAGAAGAGGTATGGGTGAACGAAGCCGATTCATCAAAAAGAAAAGTGCATTTAGTGTTCAAGAGACGATGGACAAACTAGAGACCACGCTAAGTGACCGGTCCATTGCAGTATTCGCCAAGATCGATCACCTTAAAAACGCGTTAGATGTCGGCATGAGAATGAACGAAGCGCAGGTAATCTACTTTGGGAATCCTGCAATCGGAACCATACTGATGCAGGAAAACGTGTTCCTGGCCCTCGAGCTACCGTTAAGAATAGCAGTAGTCGAAGACGACGTCAGCGACGTCTGGGTTGTCTACAACAAAATGAGTGAATTGAGGGCGCGATATGCGTTGCAGGATTCTGATATTTTTACCAAAGTGGATAACCTCTTGGATGCGGTAACCGACTTGGCAACGAAGTAAGCAGTTCAGAACTCGATGACTCACCAATTTCAAACCCAGTCGACACTTGTTCAACGTAGTTAGCACGCTATAGCAATCATTTCCTCGATAGGGGTCATTTACTGATCTCGTGATAGCATGCTCGAATCAGTTCTGAAGAAACTTCGAGGAAGTATGTTACAAGAGCGACGTGAAAATGAAACGGTCTTCCTATTCTGATAGGACGCAGCCACCGCTCCGAGGGTCTGATCCTCCACAGAGTCTATCCCTTGTCTTGTCCACAAGGATCGCATGGACGTCGGCAAATGGGCCGTAGCTAGTTGGGTGTTTCACGATCACCTCACCCATCTGTTCCAACTCTCGGCAGATGTAATTGGGAATCCTGGTCGACACGTCGATGATGTTGGTGTGGATACAGTGGATCCGAGGAGCGGCGACGGCTTCAAAGACACTCATGGAGTGGTCGAGTACATTTATGATGGTCTGGACGATGGCGCTACAGATCTTTCCTCCTCCCGGAGCCCCGAGTGCCATGTAGGGTTCATCGTTCTCAAGTATCATGGTGGGAGCCATCTGGGTAAGCCGGCTCTTCCCTGGAGCGATCGAGTTGGGGTGTCCTGGGAAGGGAGTGCACTTCTGCATGGAGTTGTTGTATACGAAGCCCAGTCCCGGCGTTATGACGCCTGATCCAGACGCAAGGGTGTGGGTCAAGGAGACCGCGTTGCCGTCTCTATCCATAACAGTCAGATGGGTCGTGGAGGGGCTTTCTTCCGGCTGCCATTTCGGCACAATGATCTTTTCCCCAGAGTCTATCCTCGTTCTCCAGTTGGCCGCGTTATCCTTGGAGAGAAACAGCTCCCGTGGTACCTCGACGAAAGCTGGGTCCGCGCCATACGTGACCCTGTCAGCCTCAGCAGCCCTCATAGCCATAGCCAGTAGACGGATGTACTCCGCGATGTCTGATCCCGTACCCGACCAGTCATACTCATTGAGGGGGTATCCTTCTAGGATGTTAAGGAGCTCTATATTAGTGAGGCCGCCTCCGGGGAAGTCGATGGAAGCCACGGTGTATCCACGATACGTGGTGGTAAATGGCTCATATATGTTGACGCGGTAGGTATTGAGATCCTGTAGCGTGAGGAAGCCCCCATGTCGATCGATGTCGTCGATCATCGTCTCGGCGAGCTCCCCCCTGTAAAAGGTGTCAGGTCCTCCTTCAGCGATCTTCGTCATGGTTTCAGCTAGGTCCTTGTTGACTATGAACGCCCCAGCCTTGATTGGAGTCCCATTTCTCAAGTAGATTCTTCTGCCATCGGGAGAGTAGGCA
>JAOZHB010000097.1 GCA_026015035.1 Candidatus Bathyarchaeota archaeon
ATATTGTGCCTCCAGTCCATAGTAGCTACACCCAGAATCTTCTGAGAGTATCTTTCTTAAAAACGTATTTTTGATACATACAATCTGCCCATTTGCTACAAGAGACAAGACGCACGCGCGTACAAAACATGGGAGCACAGCTAGCTAAGACTCTTCGTCGGTGAAGACTATGTACATATATGAACACATAAGTTTTAAATATGACATTAATGTCTTACACTGTTCTATATCTTTGAGGGAGACACCATGGGGAATCGTGTTTGGCCGTGATATACCGTCGAAGACTAATGCCTTTTCAACGTTGAAGTTCAAGAAGCTCTCAAACACGCTTTCAGCCGTCGATCTTTTCATCCACCTCTACAAGCAACATGCCTATTCCTATCTCCTTGAGTCCATGGAGGGACCTGAAAAGCTGGCGCAGTACTCGTTCATCGGGTTTGATCCTCGCCTCGTTATCCGCGTGCGAAAGGGCGACTTGGAGGTTCACGACAGGAGCATGGGAACCTCAACTCGTGAGCAGGTGCGGGATCCTCTCCAAAAAATCAAGGAGATCGTGCAGAGTAATTACATTCCTTATAATGATCTACGTTTCATTGGGGGCGCCGTAGGCTACGTGTCCTACGATGCGATTCGTTACTGGGAGCACCTGCCCTCGAACGTGAGGGACGACCTCCACTTTCCGGATATCGAGCTGGCCCTATACGACGACGGAATCATCTTTGACCACAGACGCCAGCGAAACATCTACTATCATTCGTCACAGGATCGGTCGAAGGATCTCGACGAGCTCTCGACGAGTCCCATCGACCTTGAACCCCTGAAGTACACGGAGCCCGAGACCAATCTGTCCCAGGAGCGCTTCGAAAACGAGGTCGTGAAAGCCAAGGAGTACATCGTCTCAGGCGACATTCTACAAGTCGTCCTGTCCAAGAGATATGGCTTCACCGTCAAGGGCGACCTCCTTAGGTTCTATCAATCCCTTCGACGGATCAACCCCTCACCCTACATGTACTTCCTCAAAATGGAGGAGCGGCAGATAGTTGGATCCAGCCCCGAAATGCTCGTCCGTGTGGACAAGGACCTCGTGGAAACCTATCCCATCGCAGGCACACGACCCCGCGTAGCGGACAAACGGAAGAATCGGGCTCTGGCAAAGGAGTTGTTAGCCGACCCCAAGGAGCGGGCGGAACACGTAATGCTCGTCGACTTGGCCCGAAATGACGTGGGCAAGGTCTCCGAGTTTGGGAGCGTCCATGTCCCCCAGCTCATGGAGGTCCATGAGTACAGTCACGTCCAACACATCGTCTCCAGGGTCGTGGGCACCCTGAAGTCTGACTGTGACAGCTATGACGCTTTACGCGCGGTCTTCCCAGCGGGGACGGTCTCCGGGGCCCCTAAAGTGAGAGCCATGGAAATCATTGAGGAGGCGGAGCCAACGGTACGCGGTCCCTACGCTGGGGCTGTGGGCTACTTTTCGTTTAACGGCAACAGTGACTTCGCGATTACCATCCGAACCCTCATCGCCAACGGAGACCAGGCATCCATTCAGGTCGGGGCCGGGATCGTCGCGGACTCCGTTCCTGAGAGGGAGTGGTTTGAGACTGACCATAAGGCACGGGCCCTGATGCGAGCCTTAGAATCATCAGGAGAGGCGTAACCATGAGGACTCTCGTCATCGATAACTATGACTCCTTCGTCTACAACCTCGTCCAGTACGTTGGCGAACTCGGCGGAGGCCCCATCGTCTACCGGAATGACCAGCTCTCCCTCGATCAAGCGCGGAAACTGGAGCCAGACCGGATACTCATCTCACCTGGACCGGGAACCCCCGAGGATCCCCGGTATTTCGGAACTTGTTCCAAGATACTTCAACAGATGAGCCCGAAGATTCCGACTCTTGGCGTCTGCATGGGCTGCCAAGGCATCGTCCACGTATTCGGCGGCAGAATCATGCGGGCCAAGATGCTCATGCATGGCAAGACCAGCATGATCCGGCACGATGGCAAATCCCTCTTTAAGGACGCGAAGAACCCTCTGCGAGCCACACGTTACCACTCCCTCATCGCCGAAAAGAGATCCCTCCCCTCCTGCCTCGAAATCACCGCGGAGGCCGTGGACGACTTGGAGGTCATGGGCGTTCGCCACACCCGCTACCCCATCGAAGGTGTCCAATTCCACCCCGAGTCCTTCTTGACCGAGGACGGCATGAAAATGATAAAGAACTTTCTGGATGCAGGAGGGAGCTAGATTGATCCGAGACTGCATCCAGAAACTCGTCGAACGGCGAGATCTCCTCTACGAAGAAACGCTGGAAGCGATGAAGGAGATCATGTCGGGTGAGGTAAACGACGTACAGATAGCCACCTTCCTCACCGCGTTACGGATGAAAGGGGAGACACCTGACGAGATCGCGGCGCTCACGACCGCCTTGAAGACCTTTTGCCAGCGAATTCATCCGACGGTGCACGGGCGTCTTGTGGACACCTGTGGGACGGGTGGTGACCGCATCAAGACCTTCAACATTAGCACCACCGCGGCCTTTGTCGTTGCGGGGGCTGGAATTGCGGTGGCCAAGCACGGTAACCGATCCTTCACGAGCAAGAGTGGCAGCGCGGACGTGTTGGAACGGCTGGGATTTAACCTCATGGTAGATCCGGAAAGTGTGAAGCAGACGATTGAGGACGTTGGCATCGGCTTCATGTTCGCCCCGGTCTTCCACCCTGCCATGAAGTACGCTGCAGAACCACGGAGAGCCATGGGCATCCGAACCGTGTTCAACGTTCTGGGACCACTCTCAAACCCTGCGGACGCAGACAGCCAACTACTCGGCGTATACACCCACGAGTTGGTCACGCCTCTTGCCCACGCGTTGAAACGACTTGGCTGCCGAGAGGCGATGGTCGTCCATGGATTGGACGGGTTGGATGAAATCTCCACGATCGGACGAACCCTTCTGGCTTGGCTGCGAGACGACGAAATCCAAACATTGGAGACGACGCCCCAAGATTTCGGTATCCGAAGGGCTCAACTCACGGAGCTCCAAGGAGCTACACCTGAGGAAAACGCGGAGATCACCTTCCGAATACTCACGGGTAGAACTGACTCTGATGACCCGAAGCGAGACATCGTTCTCATAAACGCCGCAGCAGGGATCATAGTCGGTGGAAAGGCCGATGTCTTTGATGAAGGCCTTGAACTGGCTCGCGAATCAATAGATAGCGGCGAGGCCTACACGCGATTGAAGATGCTGGTCAAGGCTTCCAATGGAGACCTGTCACGACTTGAGCGGTTGGAATCGATCTATGGCTGACTTTCTTGACACCTTGGCCCAAGACGCACAGGCAACCATTCGCGACGGCTATTATGCGGCTGCGTTTGAAGGGACACATACCTCGCGCAGTCTAACGAAAGCGATACTCGCGTGTACGCACGCCCCCGTCATCACTGAAATAAAGTTTGCCTCACCCTCTCGTGGCCGAATACGCGAAGACAGTGAGGTAGAGCGAATCGCGTCAAGGCTGCAGAAGGGGGGAGCTGTAGCCATATCAATTCTCACCGAACCCAAACACTTCGAAGGGTCTTTAAGCACATTTATCCGAGTGCGAGCGCAGGTGGATCTTCCCCTTCTCATGAAGGACATACTACTCACCCGTGCCCAGGTAGATGCGGCCACTACAATCGGCGCCGACGCCATTCTACTCATCTACGCCCTCTTTGAACGCGGGTACGGTGAAGGCGAAGCGGAAGACCTGATCGACTACGCTCACGCCAAGGACCTTGAGGTCTTACTGGAAACTCACACTGAAGCCGAATTCGCATCGGCCTTGGACACCGAAGCCGATTTAGTCGGCATCAATAACCGGGATCTTCGAACCTTCGCCGTCGACCTCAACACGACGCCGAGAATTCTCCAGACGATGTCATCCACAGGGAAAGTCGTCGTGAGTGAGAGCGGTATAAAGACGCCCGCTGACATTCGCTTCCTTCACGCATCGGGTGCGCAAGCGTTCTTAGTGGGATCCGCCATCATGGACGTGGATGACGTTGAAGGAAAAGTTCAGGAGCTCGTGATGGCTTTTTGAGAACCGTTAAAGTGAAGATCTGCGGCATAACGCGAGACAACGATCTGCAGACCGCTGTCGCACTAGACGTCGACGCCCTTGGCTTTGTCGTAGGCGTACCCTCCTCTCCGAGAAACCTCTCCCTAAAACAAGCTGAAAAACTCATTAACCTAGTGCCCCTCTTTGTGACCAGCGTTTTAGTCATGGTTCCACAAAGCGTCGACGACATTCTTCAAACCTGTGTACACTTACGACCAGACGCGGTTCAACTTCATGGAGCTGCCCTGATGGACCCTGAGAGGCTTCGAACCACTCTCCCGAACGTCTCTTTGATACGAGCCCTCACCGCAAATTCTGTTACGTTACCTGAAGGCGCTTCCAAAGGGTTTGACGCCGTTCTCCTCGACTCTTTTGCTCTGGGCATGTCTGGTGGAACTGGCTTGGTTCACGATTGGAAATTGAGTAAACGCGTGAAGCGGACTATACATCCGACGCCTCTGATTTTAGCGGGTGGATTGACGCCTGAAAACGTGCAAGAGGCGATTAACACAGTTCAACCGTATGCAGTGGATGTTTCCACGGGCGTTGAATCGCACCCTGGAATAAAGGATCCCGCGAAGGTTTTAGCATTCATAAGAAACGTAAAGGAGATCAAGGTATATGATCAGTAACTCACTATCCCCCTCCCCATGCCTTTGGAAGACGAGATCCGTGATTCCGATGGAGGAACTGACGTTGACCCAAGAACCTGAGTTCACCACGAAGTGTGGGGGGGACTCCCGTTGAAAAAAGGAAGGTTCGGAAAGTTCGGTGGGCAGTACGTAAACGAGATATTGATGCCTGTTCTCATTGAGTTAGAGGCGGCATTTAACAAGCATTACGCGAGCCACCAATTTCGAGAGGAATTGACGGGTTTACTGCGGGACTACGGCGGACGACCGACCCCACTCTATTATGCAAAAAACTTCAGTAAGCTCGTTGGATGCCGAGTCTACCTGAAGCGAGAGGATCTGCTGTGCGGAGGATCACATAAACTTAACAACACGTTAGGACAAGCCCTCTTGACGAAGAGGATGGGTAAGTCTCGTTTAATCACCGAGACGGCTGCAGGGCAACACGGACTCGCTACCGTGATGGCGGGGAACATCTGTGAGCTGGAAACCGAGATTTTCATGGGGGTGAAAGACATCGATCGACAAGCGAGTAACGTTAAACGGATGAAGCTACTTGGAGCCAACATAATCCCCATTACGTCTGGAACCGGGGTCCTGAAGGACGCCGTATCTGACACCCTGCGAGAATGGACTACCTGTTCCCGAACCACCCACTACCTCATGGGATCCACCGTGGGCCCTCATCCCTTTCCAGAGATCGTCGCAACCTTTCAGAGTGTAATCGGTACTGAAATCACTGAGCAGATCTTGGCAAAAGAAGGTAGGTTACCTGATGCCGTGTTAGCGTGTGGGAGTGGGGGTAGCAATGCTTTAGGCGCCTTCCGATCCTTCGTTGCTAATACAGACATCCGACTTTACTTCGTTGAGGGAGGTGGGGAAAGCTTGGACGCGGATAACAGTGCCGCCGCCTTTCAACTCGGGAAACCGGGGGTCCTCCACGGCGCCTTAATGCAGGTTCTGCAAGACGAACACGGGCAAATCAAGCCGTCCAAGACCCGATCTGCGGGTTTGAACTATCCTGGACGAGGTCCTGAAATTTCCTCTTTGTGTGAGACCGGGCGAGTGGAGGCGTGCTACGCCTTCGATACCGAGGTTTTTGACGCCGTGAAAGCCATGTGTCGGACGGAAGGCTTGATACCAGCCCTTGAAACCGCCCACGTCCTCGCCTACGCCCTGAATCACAGCGAAGAATTTGACAGAGACGACATCATCGTGATAAACTACTCTGGAAGAGGCGACAAGGATCTTGAAGCCATCGAGAGGTATTACTATGGATCTTGAGGACAAATTTCGGGACTTAAAGGCGTGGCGAGAAGGAGCCCACATGCCCCATGTTTACTACGGAGACCCAAGTGAGGACTTCTCCCTCCAACTGATCCACACCCTAGCGGATGCTGGTGCCGACATGATCGAGTTCGGTATCCCCTTCTCCGACCCCACTGCGGATGGCGCGACCTTTCAAGCAGCGTGTGACCGAGCCCTGAAAAACGGGATGACCCCTACAAAATGCATTGAAGGCATAAAAAAGCTGAGAACGAGTGGCGTGGCACTTCCAATAATCGTCACTACGTATTACAACATCCCTTATGTAACCGGTCTTGAGACTTTCATGCGAAAAATTAAAGCTGCAGGCGCCCAAGCCATAATCGTACCTAACCTTCCCATCGAAGAAGCACGCGATCTCCTAAATGAAGGAAATAAACAAGGCATTCACGTAATCCTGCAAGCAACACCTACAACAACAGGCGACAGGTTACAGCGAATAGCTGATGCAGCATCCGGGTTTCTCTATGTCATAAACGTTGAAGGCGTAACCGGTGCAAGGAAGCAGTTAACGGATTCGACCTTAACGCTGATACAACGGGTTAAACCCCACACGAACGTGCCTGTGTTAGCCGGCTTCGGCATCTCGACGCGGGAACAAGCCGCGGCTGCGGTATCAGTTGGCGCCGACGGCGTCATCGTAGGAAGTGCCTACGCGAAGATTTACGAGAAAAATCTGCAAAACCCCGAAGAAAACTTACCCGACGTAGCCCGACTAGCCCAACAAATAAAACGCGGCTGCATTGAAGGTTACACTCAGCGTCGCTGACCGTGGGGCTTCTCGGCTCAGACCTACATTCCATCAACTCGCGGATGAACAACATTCAAAGCAGCGATTGATGAGCAGACATCCTAAACGGTATTGTTGTGGTAACTTAATCCTGAACATCTTTACAGTTAGCTAGAAACTTCTACAGGGTTCCTTTCCTCGACCTTTCGAAACAGGTTAATTTATTATTCGCGTATCCTCATACTATTCGCAGGTTTTAGGTGACGAATATGGTTAAGAAATCGACTCTCTACTATTCCAGTCCTGGAGAAATCAATACCGATCAGACTTTGAGCGAGGCGAAGCTTCGCGCAGATGAGCTGGGGATAATTGACATCGTGGTAGCAAGCACCCGCGGCAACACGGCTCTGAAAGCCTTGGACGTCTTCAAGGGGTATAACCTCGTTGTCGTTCCCCACGTGACCGGCCTTCGGGAACCGGGCGTGCAGGAAATGAGTGAGGACGTGCAGGAAAAGGTACGCGCTGCCGGGGGTAAACTCGTCATCGCCACTCACGTGTTTTCTGGTGTGGATCGAGCGATTCAGGCGCGGTTTGATACCGTGTATCCC
>JAOZHB010000111.1 GCA_026015035.1 Candidatus Bathyarchaeota archaeon
GCCAAGCCCTTAAAGGAGTCCAAGTCGTCTGATTCTTTCCAGTTGACATAGGATTGGATCGGCTTGGTGCCAACGCTGTCTGTGTGGAGAACTAGACCCTGGTTCGGGAAGAACTTGTGGGTAGTGACGACGCAGAAGGCGTGAGGATACGCGTTATCAAGGATCCTCGTGAAGGATTCAACTCCCCTCTTTTGCACGTCCACTCCAAGCTTGGCATACTCCGAATTCAAATCAAAGCCCCCATTTCTCGTGAATAATTGTAAACGACCTCCAGTACATCAAGGTACTACTTTGCAACTCCTTATTAGGTTATAGCTTCATCACTCACATAGTATAACTCTGGAAAGGATGAAGCGTGATGGACGGATCGGAGTGTTTGGAAGAGAACGAAGCGCGTGTGAGACCTGTTTAGGGCTTGATCACCCCGAAAGAGGCGAGTGGAGGTTAGGGGAGGACTATCCTCATAAGGGCACACATAATCTGCGGTCAAGACCGTTTTTCTTCCTCTCACAACGGGTCAGCGCACTTCACTAATGACGAAAATGTATGGTGGGACGGAGGGGGCATCGAGCGTTGGAAGGTCAGAGATAGGAGTCGTCGAAGTGAGTCAGGTAAGAATCGGTTTAATCTTTACCACAGAAGAATAAACTTTAAAAGTTTAAGCTACATAGTTTTTTTCAACACATTATGGCAAGGCTACCCTAAATCACATTTAACGACGATTCGAGGGACTTTTTAGTTTTGGCTAAAACTTTTAGACAATGTTCTCCGGAATGTGATGCTTTCAGGTGCGGACAAAGGGCTTTGACCTTTCAGGGACGAAGAGCCTACTGTAGATGGGCAGACGACGTATGCACTGGTGGAACATGCAACTACGCTCTTTGCGTGAAGTCAAAATTGCTGCCGAAAGGCGTATGTGGGCAAACGATTAGACGAAAAACATCCGACGCTTTCGATCCTGAAGCAATGGAAGAACCCCAAATACGATTGAAGGGAAAAATACTCCGAAGATTCCGACCAGACGATATCCTGTAGATCAAGCCCCCGTCATGGAGACATCTCTTTCAAAGAACGTTTGTCCGTCCGATCCTGGCCGTCACAGGTAATGGTTGCAGGCTTTCCTAGGCTGCCAACAACCGTAAAACGCGATCCAGCAACGAGCGTAGAGACAGCCATGCACGTGGTCGTGTGCAAGGTAAGCTCGCTGACCCGTATGGTGGAAGTTCCAGACGCTAAGGCCATATACATGATTAATTGGTCTCCTAGAAACTTGTCCACAGGGGATCGCGTCGCTAACTGCGTTATCAGGGCTGACGCGGCGTCATACCCAACCTTCTCGGCTGGTCTCCCCCGTTCACCCAGGCTGTCACTTCCTAATACGCCGCGGGGACGGAGTTTTGCGTAGAGAAGGATTCCCGTTCCCGAGTTGACGGCGCATTTTTCGTCTTTCGGTTGGAGACACTCTAACCGCATCTCCACGTTTGTATACGCCGCCGCTGCAAGCTTGCGCCTCGCACTTCTCGCCATTCTTTCGACGATGTGGCACGGCAGCCTCGAACTGTAGGATAAGCCAGATATGTCTTTGACTCCCTTGAACTCGGTTAATGTAATAGGCTGTAACTTGTTGATGGGATCTACCTCAGCTACGACTACTCCGCCTCCCCTCGGGTAAAAACCTCTCTTGACGAGGTGAATGGACACGTTGAGCCCCATGCAAGAGACTGCGGGCAGCAAGACCTCTTCAATGTAGTCCACGGCCGGCGCAAAGGGATTATTCGTCCCCCCTCGCACCTCCACACGGGACTTCGTCTGGGTGAAGGCCATCACCGGAATCAAACTTTGAAGGACAAGGGAAACACTGCCAGCGGTTCCCGTGTCAAAGACGAACTGCCCCCCCTCTAAAGCCTTGGGAGCGAAGGTGAGGCTCGTGGAGCTGACCTGTAATCCCTCAACAGACGCGTTACTCATTCGGGTTAGAGCCTCCACTGCAGTCTTATGTTGGGGCCTAAGTCCCGGCGGTGAACGCTTCACCCGAATGTTCCGTATTCGGATGGGTTTCCCCAAGATTGCTGATAGCGCCGTGGACACCCGGAGGATCTGGCCTCCGCCTTCCCCCATTGAGCCATCTATTTCTATGGTCAAATCCTTTGCCTAACACTCCCTGCGAGAAGCATCCCTGTTAAAGCCTCATAGGTCGGCAGATGGTTCCCCTTTCTTTCTCCAGATCGATTCACCCGTCTTCACGTTTCGAATCTCGAGGATGCGATGAAAGGGAATCACGGTTTCTTGCCCGCGTACATCATCGTACGTGAACCACGACGGCTGAATCTTCGTAACCAGTTTACACGCCACGACTCTGCGGTTCATGGGTGCGCCGCGGTGAAGGTAAACTATTTCGCAGTCATCCTTCCTCTGCCTTGAATCCCAAAACAGGGCATTCAGGGTGTCTCGGATGGTCAAAACGCCGTCAACTCCGATACAGATTTATTAGTCCTATCTTTTATTAGGGTAATCACATTAATTCATTGTGGGAGGAAATAGAAATGAGTGAAAGATTCATCTTAGGCGCAACAACGGTGGGTGTTGTCTGTAAAGACGGCGTAGTCTTATCGTCGGAAAAGCGGGTGTCCTACGGCTACATGGTCATGAGCAAGATGGGAAAAAAGATCTTCAAAATCACGGACACCATAGGTGCCGCTTGCGCGGGATTAGTTGCCGACATGCAGATATTGATTCGCCAAGTCGGAGCGTACTCCAAGCTCTACGAACTCGAACACAGTCGAAAGATATCGGTGAGGGCAACGGCCAAGACTGTATCAAACCTCCTCTTTCAGAGACGACTCTTCCCGTACATAACCCAGACGATTATCGGCGGTGTCGACGATGAAGGCCCTAACCTGTATATCCTTGACCCCCTAGGTTCCCTGATCCCCGACAAATATGCGACCGTAGGTTCTGGGGCTGAAATAGCCGTCGGCGTGCTCGAAGCAGGCTACAAAGAGGGGTTAACCCTTCAAGAGGGAAGAGATTTGGTCTTCAGCGCCATGAAATCCGCTTTAGCGAGGGACATCGCAAGCGGAAACGGCGTGGACATCCTCATGATATCTGAGGACGGAATCAAAGAAGAGTCCATCGCCTTCTAGCAAATCAAGGACGAAAACCGTCCCCAATTGTCTTTGAATGGTTTTTCGACTTGGGGACGGAAGAGCGAAGGCCTAGTCCGAGTAGGACGGTGGTGACCGTCCAGATGAACGCGTGTAAGAGGGACGCACTTGCCTGATAAAAACCCGCTTTTCCCCGAGGAATTAAGCAAATCATTGAAACGGGCGAAGTATCAGCTGGTCGGCAGGCACGCCGCAGCCAAGAAGTGTCGATGGCTTCACAAAAGCCTGCTCAAGGAAGGCACCTGCTACAAACACAAGTTTTATGGCATAAAGAGCTGGCGTTGTCTGCAGATGACGCCGACAGTAGCCCATTGCACCATGCACTGTCTCTTTTGCTGGAGAATCCAATCCAACGACGTCAACGTGGCTTTTGACGAAACCGTCATGACGGAGTGGGATTCCCCTGACGCCATCGTGGAAGGGGTGTTGAGGGCGCAGAGACGCATTTTAAGCGGATACAAGGCCCACGATAAACGTGACGAACAAAGGTATCTGGAGGCCCTCCACCCGAAACACGCTGCCATCAGCCTCGCGGGAGA
>JAOZHB010000126.1 GCA_026015035.1 Candidatus Bathyarchaeota archaeon
ATATTTAGCGTGCGCTTTAGTTGGATTGAAGTACCAGAATTGTAAATTCGTCCACTTCAATAACGGCGTGAATCCGCAAAAAACCATCGTCTACGCCCGCAGGACTCCCCACGCGTTGTTGGGTCAGACCTTCCAGTCATGCATTTCCTGATAGAGTGGATGCGGTTTGAATTGTCGGGCAACATCGTTGATGGATGTGCCACGGATCGTGATCTGGTCTAAGTCAATGATCCCGCGCTTCCACTCGTGTAAGTGGTGAAGGTAGCCGATCTCGAAGGGGTCAAATCCCATGATCTTGCTGGTCACGGCGTCGAGCGAGATGGGGTAGCGGCTGGCGGCTGCAGCCCGAAGCTCGACGGGATCACCTGACACGGGACCCCGTCCCTCCATGCCGACGAAGCCGTCGATCACGCCGAGATGCGGCATGACAAAGCGGGAAAACGTCGCGAGGTTGAGGTTGATCCCCTTACATCCTTGATGGATCTTCGATTTCTCACGGTTGACCAAGCTTCCCACGACCATGTTCTTGATGGAGAGGGTGGTGATGACACAGTCGTGGGTCTTCGGCATCGCAAGGGATGCCCGATACTCGCTTTCAACAACTGACTTCGACAAGCGAAAGGTTAAGGGTCGTAGTTGGGCGTCGTAGCCTTCGACCTCCACCCATTCATCTCGATTCAAGTCCAAGAACTCGACGTTATACTCGTCTCGAAGCGCGAGATAATTATAATTCTTTAGTCCAGACGTCAGACTGGCATTCGCGGGGCCTTCACCGATCAGAATCGCTCCCGAATGATACTGGGAAAGCAGGTCCAACACGGCTTTCACTGCATCCACATGGGTTGCGGCCAGCTGTCGACTCGTGGAGACAAAGTTTGGCTTGACGAGAATACGAGTCTTGCCCTTGACATCATGCTTAATCTGATCCTCGATTAAGCGTAAGGCGCTCCTCACGCCATCATAATGACCCGACGACTTGGTGACGGAAACAACAGGATCCATAATACCGTTAAAAGACCGAGGAACTAATTATGTCTTTTTACAGTCGACGTATCCATGGGAAACCGGTGGCCGAAACGGCCTCTTCGCACTAGCTAGTGTAGAAAAGTTGAGTGGTTTTGTCGTGAAAAGGCTTTTGAAGCAGGAAGACCGGTTGTTCAGGTGACGTCAACCTGAGCAGGACTGGTGGGAAAGGAGGGTGAAAACTGCCATCGACGAGAAATCGGCGTTGATACTTATCGACGTGCAACGGGACTTCTGTCCCGGCGGGTCACTACCAGTTCCCGAGGGAGAGGACGTGATCCCACTTTTGAACCAGTACATACGGAAATTTATGCAGGCAGGAGCGCCCATCTTCGCCACTCGCGACTGGCATCCCCCCCATCACATATCCTTTAAACCCCAGGGCGGTCCTTGGCCTCCCCACTGCGTCCAACACACGGAAGGCGCAGAGTTCCATTCCGGACTCAAGCTGCCGGAGGGGACGAAGATCGTGTCGAAAGCCCTCGAACCCACCGAGGAAGCATACTCGGGCTTCGAAGGCACCTGCTTAGCAGAGAAGTTAACGAAAATGGGGATACGACGCTTATTCATTGGGGGTCTTGCCACCGACTACTGCGTCAAGAACACGGTGTTGGACGCCCTCGACTTAGGCTTCGACGTCGTCTTACTCGAGGACGCGATAAAAGGCGTTGACGTAACGGTGGGAGACAGCGAGAACGCCATACGGGAAATGATAGACCGGGGAGCTGAGAGGGCCTATATAAGTCAGATCTCGTGAACGCATTCTAAAGGGTCTTCTATTTCAACGCTGATATGGCGTTAGTGAATGGCTGAAAGGCGATGGTTTGCTACCAATAATACACCTTAGCTTCGGGGTTCCCCAAGTTGACATCTTGGGTTTACTGCTCCTTGGACGCCACCGTTTATTTCAAACTGATTTTACATGGGATAATGCGTAGTTTATCCATGTCATTTCCCTGTGCAACGAGCCGTCTTTTAGGCGCTTTAGACGAAATACGCCGCGATTTCCGCGCCTTCCCAGAAAAATTTTTTTCACGTACCCCCCCTCTCCACACCAAGAAAAATGAGACAAAGACCCGTCTATCGAAACGTACAGCATTGACAACATGCGTGATGCACTGCTTTGTCTACGATGAAGCTGGCTCAAAACTCATTTCTAGAAAATAAACTTCAGGGGCATAGAATACACATTTATGAGTTTTACCGTTGTGTTGTGTAAATTCACAACATCTAACTAACTCTGATGACTGGTCGTAAAAGGACTTCACTCCGTTCGAGGTTGGAGATACTGGTTTGTTGGGTGTATAAAGGATTACAGTGGATACGGGATTATTGCCAGTTAGCTTGCACAGTGGCTGGAAAGGGTACCAACTTTTGTCACGACGGGCAGGGAACCTAGTAAAAATGTAAATCTATGCACTCAACTTGGCTTGAATCGGGCATATTTTTTAAACAAGTGGTTCTCTCTCCTTTTTAATAGATGATTGACTTTGACACAACTGTTCCGAGGATGGATGACATGCGGGTGATGAAGCACCCCATATTGGGGCCTCTCAAATGGAAAACAGTCGTGAACATCACGGTGGACGGGAGAGTGATACCGGCGGTTGAGGGGGAACCTATCGCCAGCGCCCTCATTGCTGCGGGCATCATGACATTTCGTCGAACACGGGTAACGAAGGAGCCGCGAGGGTATTTCTGTGGAATCGGGTTGTGTAGCGATTGTATGATGGTCGTTGACGACGTCCCCAACGTCCGAACATGCATCACGCCTGTGAAAGACGGAATGGCGATAAAGACACAGCTGGATTTAGAACGGGCAGGTGGGGATCACGGATGTTGAGAACGGATGTTGCTATCATTGGGGGCGGCGTCTCGGGGTTGACTGCCGCAATAGAAGCGTCAAAGGCCGGGGCAACGGTGCACCTTATAGATGAGGGGGCGAGACCGGGCGGCCAGCTATTCAAGCAGATCCATAAATTCTTCGGTTCTCGCAGGCACTATGCGGGGATTCGAGGCTTTGAAATTGGGGAACGACTGTTGCAAGACGCCCGGAAAAATGGTGTCGAAGTAGTGCCCAACGCCTTCGTCTTTGGGATGTTTGGGAACGGGATAGGAATAATAGAGGCTGAGGGAAGAGGGCGTTGGCTCGAGGCAAAGCAAGTCATTCTCTGCTGTGGCGCGTCGGAAAAGGGCATCCTCTTCCCCGGTTGGACTTTACCCGGCGTCATGGGAGCCGGCGCGGCTCAAACCCTCATCAACGTACACCGGGTTCTGCCGGGAAAGCGATTCCTCATAGTGGGATCAGGGAACGTTGGATTGGTCGTCGCCTACCAAATACTGCAAGCCGGCGCTGACGTCGTCGCCGTCGTCGAAGCCCTCCCAAGGATCGGGGGCTGGGGCGTTCACGCCTCCAAACTTCTCCGGTGCGGTGTGCCAATACTCACCTCCCACACGATCAAGGGGGCTCTTGGACGCGGAAAAGTCGAGGGAGCAACCATTGAGGCCCTCGACGAGAAGTATAGACGGGTTCCCGGCAGCGAGAGGCGCCTTGAAGTGAATGTGATCTGCCTCGCGGTCGGATTGAAACCCAACATCGAGTTACCGTTAATGGCTGGCTGTGAAACGATGTTTCTGGGGGGACTGGGAGGAAGAGTTCCCTTACATGATGAGAACATGGAGACCACGCAAGCAGGAATCTACGTAGCTGGCGACTGCGCTGGCGTCGAAGAAGCCAGCACCGCCATGGAATCGGGGAGATTGGCTGGAGCCGCAGCCGCTGAGAGCCTCGGGTACCTGTCAAAGGATGAGGCCTGCGATTTGAAGACTGAGATCCGAGAGGTGCTCGATGATCTGCGCGGAGGACCCTTCGGAGTCGAACGGAGGAAGGCGAAAACGCTGCTCAACCAACGCACTCGGGCGTTCCGTAAGCCAAACAATGGAGGAAGCGAGTGAAATGCGTGGAGGCGTAGCAGTGTCGGGGGCGCCTTCGATGGAGGAATTAGAGGGAAGCCCCGGGTTTCCCAGTAAGGAGAGGCTGGTAAAGGAGACCGTGGCCGTCATAGAATGCGTCCAAGAGATCCCATGCGACGTCTGCGGATCGATCTGCCCCCATAACGCCATCGAAGTCACCTCTGTAAAGAGCCTACCACGACTGGTTGAAGAAGAATGCACAGGGTGTGGAGTATGCATTCCCTTTTGCCCGGGCCTAGCAATCTTCCTGGTCGACTACAATTACTCAGGAGAGGAGGCCCTGATATCCTTCCCCCACGAGTTTCACCCGTTACCTGAGGTAGGGGCATCGGTGGAAGCCACCGACAGACGGGGCAGGAGCGTCACCAAGGGGAGAGTCGTCAGGGTGACGGAAAGAGAAAACTATGACTGTACAGTTGTTGTCTCGATCGCTGTGCCCAAAAAGTTTGCTCAGCTGGTTCGAGGGATCAAATTGCCCGGAGGAGGGTGATGGGAACGGGTGAATGGGAGGTGAGGGGGGAAGATATGATCATCTGTCGCTGCATGGAAGTCGCTGTGAAAGAGGTGGTCGAGGCCATACGGCTGGGGGCCGATAGCTTCGACGCGGTGAAGAGGGTGACAAGAGCCGGCATGGGCCTATGTCAAGGCAGGACCTGCCAGCACCTAATAGAGAGGTTGATCACGGAGGAGACTGGTCTAAAGACGGGTGAACTGCAACCGATTTCTATACGACCACCCCTCAGACCCACAGCATTGAAGAACATAGCGGGGATGAAAACGTGAGGGGGTTACTGGAAAAGACGGATGTGACCGTGATAGGCGGCGGAATCCTAGGCCTTTCAACAGCATACCACCTATCGAAGTCGGGCTGTAAAGTCGCTCTCGTCGAGATGGATAAGATCGCGGCATGCGCCTCCGGTTCCAATGCTGGTTTAATAAGGAAAGGAGATCCGGTGGATCCGACAGACGCTCTCATCTACGAAGGCTCCTACAAAATGTATCGAGGGTGGAATGAAAGTGGAGAGCTTGG
>JAOZHB010000131.1 GCA_026015035.1 Candidatus Bathyarchaeota archaeon
CTTCCGGGTGGGAACCAGTGGTCGTCCACCTGTAGGGCCTCGTCAATTCTCCGGACGGTGACGCCTTTGCTGAGAAGTATGTTTGCGGCTTTGAAGCTGTCGTTGAGTCTGCCGTCGAAGACGTATCCCGTCGTCGACCTCCCTACAACGGTTCCAGCAGGCTTCTCTAGTTTCGTGATGACCTCGAACTCTCCCTCGAAGCGGCTCTCTATGGTATCCACCCGAACTCCCATGAACTCAGCTATCGTGTCCGTCGCGGTGTCATACGGTCGTCGAGGAGTGTTATCAGACTCTCGAGACCACGCGTCGTCTGGGTAGAGGGTTCGTCCGAGGAGATTCTTGATGAGTCCGCTCTTGGGCTGTGCCAGAAATATGACATGAGTACCCTGCGGGTAACGGAGTCCATCGACCGTGAAGGACTGCAACGCTCGTTTGACCTCTATTCCTTGCACGAGGAGATGTTCAACAAGTTTGGCCGCGGTCAGTGGATCATGCTGGCTTAGCGGAATCGCATAGGCCTTCGGTGTCCCTTCGGCGCCTCGCTCCGTCTGCCGTTTTCCCTTGAGATACGCGTTTCGGAGAACGGTCTCCTTATTCCTCGCCGCCATGTCTAGAAGCGACCATGCTGCAATTTTCTGCTGTTCAACGACGTCGCGAAGACGCCACCAACCCCCGTTCCACGGGTGGGGGAAGTTGGTCTGCGGCTTGTATTGAGCGAACCCCCTCAAGGTGCTTCCATTCTGACCTGTGAGCTGCGTGGAATGAATGTACAGTGGGGTGGCCAGCTTAGCATTCGCGGACTCCGTCAACATGCTGGCTATATTGTGGAAATTTCCCATCCAGTGAAAGCCGAAGTGGCCCCACCCCGCGTACTGCGCATTGTTGAGGATCCCAGTCTTCCCTGCTTCTTCGAGCTTGTAAGCCATGTGGGCACCGTACCAGGAGAGTTCTCGCCAGATCAATGGATCGGCGTGCGGACGGATGGGTTCACAGTACGGTGGAATGTAGAGGCGCGCCCCATAGCTGCCCATGTGATGGTGATCCACATACGCTTGCGGGTGCCACTCCCGGAACATGATCTTCGCCATGTACTGGGACTCAATTAGGTTCGTCATGAAGGCGTCCCGATTGTTGTCGTGTCCCGCGTACTTATGGTACAGCCACGGAAGGCGCCCTCCCTCGTACTCCGTTCCCAGCCACTTCGTGTACCAGTCGGTGACCATGATCTGGCCATCAGGATTGAAGCAAGGAACCATGAGGAACACGACGTTCTCTAGAATGCGACGTGCCTCCTTGTCTCGCCGAGTCAATAAGTCGTAAGCGAGTTCAGGCGCCATCTGGGTTCCCCCGATCTCTGACGCATGTAGGCTCATCGATTGACAGATGACGGCTTTCCCCTCGGCTATCAACGCCTCCATCTTTTCCTCTGACACTCCGCGCGGATCTGAAATCTGTGCATTCATCTTTTTCAGCTGAACTAGGTTCTCGAGGTTCTCAGATGAGGATATGATGACGAGGAGAAAGGGGTGGCCCTCCGTCGATGGCCCCATGTTGACGACTTGAATCACGTTGCTTTGCGTCGCCAGTACGTTGAAGTACTCGACGATTCGATCCCATCGCGCGATGTTCCCTTCGCTTCCCAGTTGGAAGCCAAAAAACTCTTCAGGAGACGAAATTCTTGCGCTCATAATTCTTCATCAAAATACGTATTAGCGTTATCCTTCATAAGTCCTATCCCTTTTCTATTCAAACCTTCGTGTCCACGATTTAGCCCTCAGTAATCGATAGTTTCTTAACAGATGAGGCGCTACGCTGTATGTAATGAATCGGTGAGTTTTTGAACCTTTTTTAGTTTTATTTAAAACGTGGTTTGAGGGAGGTGAGAGCGTGAATCGGAAAGTGAAGGTCACTCCGACGGCGAATGGAGCGATCATCTCTGTAGAGGGCTATGAGGTCGTAATCACGGTTAAACCCACCGAAGGCGTAGCTCCCAAGATCACTCTTGACTCGGTTGGTTCTAGGCTTGAGGAGCACCTTGAAGAGCTGGAGGTGAGTGAAACGGCTGAAGGCATCGTCGTCAAGCCTAAGAGCTTCCTGGGGCGCGATAAATTCGCCTCAGTCGCCGCTATCATCGAGGAGTTGGGTGGACGATATGTCAGCGCGGGCCGGGACTCCCATTTCCTTATACACACATAGTAACCCAGAGATCGCTGTGAACAACCATCTTGCTTTCGAAGAGCAGACTCCGTTATTTACGATAGCATTTATCGCGATGCCGCTACCTCGAGGCCTCGAGGGTTAGTATGTCTTGGGCTGCGATCTCCCAGTCGAACAGGTCCATGTTCTCTTTTAATCGTTCTTCCGAACTCGTCTTCGGAATCACGGCGACACCCTTTTGGAGACACCACCGTAGACAGATTTGGGCGGGCGTTCGATGGTATTTTCTCGCCATTTCCTGCAGGGTTGGATTGTGAAGGATACGTCCTCGACCTAAGGGTGAATAAGCTGTTACGACGATTTGCTGCTTTATGCAAAATGCGAGGAGCGCTTTATCGTAATCGTAGAGATGAAAGCGTACTTGGTTATTCGTTATGGGGTGCTCTTCGATCTGTAACGCGCCCGTTAAATGGCGAATGGTGAAGTTGCTGACACCGATGCTCCTGATTTTACCGTCGTCAACCAATTCGTTGAACGCCGTCAAGGTCTCTTGTATCGGAATCATTTCATTGGGCCAGTGGATCAGATAGAGGTCCACGTACTCTGTCCCGAGTTCACGCAGACTCCGGTTGCAGTCACGTATGACATCATGATACCGTAGACTGCCGCGTCTGACCTTCGTAGTTATAAATAGGCTAGATCGATCGAAGCCCTTTAACGCTTCCCGGATCTCCACATGATTTCCATAAGCGTCCGCGGTATCGATGAGGCGGTAACCCAGTTCAATAGCGCGTTTCACGATGTACGTGCATCTGACGCCTCTGAGCTGCCAAGTACCCAACCCTAACATCGGCATGGAATAACCATCACGCAGTTCACAGTCAAATGACTCCATTTCATTCCCTCAACCAATACTTGACAAGGAGACGAGGAGAAACCTCGACCAAACACGGTTCACGGGATCACCCATTGCAATCGGTACTCTTAACGCGTTTTACGAATGATCCTGTTAAATCGACAGTGTTGTGGACGTGAAGGAAACCAGTTTTTTTGAATCGGTATTTATGGGTTAAGAACTTGCACAACTCGTTTGTGTTTTCGTTGCGTCGTGCTTGCCCTAATGGTACCCTAACTTTTATCCATGTCAATTGAAGGCAACTTTCACTACCCTGTTCTTGCATTAAATAGTTGTTGGATACAAGATTTTTGGTATTAAATAAACTAAATGGTTATAATATTGACATTTTATTGCACTTCTTTAGTTAAAAGCTGAGCTATAGCTAGTTGTAGAGTATAAATAGCTAGCTAGTTTTTTTCACTAAGTCTAAAAATGGCTTCATTGACGTAATTTTCGACTGATTCCACGTATTCTTGTGTCCATCTTTCCAGTTTTTCATGTGTCAATCCTTTTAGCGCATATAATCCGTATCCTATTCTGGGTTTATGTCCTAAAAGGTATTCTTTCAGGTCTTTGTCGTTGAACATGAGCCTCAATCTGTCTAAAAGGGTTGAACCGAAATTTCGCATGTCATAAGCTTTTCCAGTGTAACCTATCTTTGTAGCAACTTTTGATTATGTGAGTGACTTGACGTTTATTTTCACATGCGGTTAAGGGTGTCTCTAGCGTTAATAGCGCGCGCGCGTCTACGAAAGCTCTTCAAAATATGAGCTGTATCGTTTCGTTAAAGGGAGATATCGTGGTTCAGATGTCAATATAGGGTTATCACGTAGCGTGAACTGGTGAGATGAATTCATGGTTCTTTTGCTTCTTCGTGGCGGAGGACCGCTCTGAAGGCACGCAGTAAGTCCCGGCTCTGCATGGCTGCGAGGTCGTCTCGGCTGTGTTCAAGCCACTCCGCAACACGCTTCGACACCTCTTTGCTGACACCTCTGTCCGCGAGGTATGTCGCCTGCGCCTCGATGGTATCCACCGTTTCTATGGCAACCTCCGCGGATTTGAGGTTCGTAACCACGTTGTGGACGAGGGGCTTATCGAGGTCCAGCCTTCTCCCGAGACTGATACGACCGTACCGAAGCCTCCCCTGAATAACGGTCTTCACCAACGCTCCTTCCACGTTGAACCGCTCCAGGTATCGCTTGATCGTGGGGAGGTGGCTGGCTTCGTCGAAGCCACTGGTCTCAAAGGTGACGCAGTACATGGGTCTCGCTGGCGCGACCTCGATGAACTCTCCCTTGCCCTTCGCCGTGTCGATGAGGTAGAAGCCCTTCTCCTTCGCAGGCGTCCTCTTCTCGTCCCCCGTGTCCAAGTTCACGACAAGTTGTTCCCCCTGGTCAAAGGACCAGTACTCGGGAGACCCCGGATTAAACAGACCCGCCTCCTCGTACCGTACATGCCAGTGCCCCATCAGGACGTAGTCGAGTCCAAGCCCCTTGAGGACGCTTCGCGACACCTCCACCAAGTTCTCGGGCACGCCGGGGTAGTCGAGGAGCTGGTGGAAGATGCCCACCTTGGTCGTCAACTCGGTCTTGACCCCCTTCACGTGGCTGGCGATCTCCTGCGTCGTATTGAAGCCGACGTAGCCGAGGCCAATGAAGCAGACGTCATCTAGCTCGTACGCAGGGTTCTCCCGATTCAGATAAACGATTTCCGCAACATCCTGAAGCAGATGCAGGATGTCACCGCCGAACCGCTCAAAGAATATCTGAGGGGAGTCATGGTGTCCCCGGATAAGGATGATCGGGCAGTCGAGACGCGCCACCTCCTGTAAAAATCGGCGGATGACTCCCGGGTGCGGTCGATACTTTTCGAAGAGGTCTCCCGCTATGACGTAGGCGTCGGGCGCCAGCTCGCCCACCCGCT
>JAOZHB010000135.1 GCA_026015035.1 Candidatus Bathyarchaeota archaeon
AATGGTGGAAAAAGGATCGGCGATGGGTTTGCAGTCTGATTTGTTATGACGGGGCGTTCAGCCAGATGTGGCTGGAAGCGGGTAGCAAATTGTCGTTCAAGATGAAGCCGGGACGATACTGTGTCGGGTACGCCACAACCTCATCACGCACGTCAACCTCACAGGTCGCGTTGGAGCCGTGGAAAGCCTTCGAGTCCTGTCCCAGGAAGGCCTCCATTATGAAAGGGTATAAGTGTTCATCCTGTTCTCAGTCGGACACGGTGCATCCGTGCTTGATCTGCGATGGCGTAACGTGTCTGGCGGAACCGAGGCGTGAGAGAAGCTGTAAGGACGCAACGGCCTACGTGTATCTGGCGTCCTTTGGTCCAACGCTCGTAAAGGTTGGTGTTGCTCATCAGTCAAGGATACCTCACAGGTGGATTGAGCAGGGAGCGAATTTAGCGAAGCGAATCATGATGGGAAACGGAATGGACGTGAGACGGTTCGAGTCAACTATACATAAGTCTCTGAACGTGCTGTCCGGGTTGAGAACGAGTATGAAGGTCGACACCATGTGGAAGGCACAGACCAAAAAAGAGGGCCTTGCACTGATAAATATGGAGGAACAAATCAGGCAACGGTTTCCAGACTTACCCGTCTACAATGAAGCCCTTCGAGACTTGTCCTCCCTCTACGCTTTGCCTTCGCTGGATCGACAGCCCCTCGAGGTAAAGATTAAGAAAAACCAGCAAATAACGGGCACAGTCATGGGAGCCAAGGGCGCATTACTGTTATTGCGTGTGAATGGCCTCCCCCATTATCTCAATCTAAAGCATCTTGTGGGAAGGAAAATAATGGTGAATACAGCAGAAGGAATGGCGTCGCAGAGAGTTCTGGACGAATTTTAGACGTATCGTTGACCAACAGATTTAGGGGGAGGACTTTGAGGGGTGACCCGGTTACGCTTGATACAAGCTTAGAGAAGAAATCGGTTGACGCTGTAGGAAGATAGTGTGCTTCGGACTGTCTCGAAAATATTTTGTGTGTAGAAGGCATGTTACCAATTTGGTAACGGATTTGGTACCACTTGGTGGATACTGCTTGGTTGGTGGATGTGCGCGCGCTAATCTAGTTATGTAACTAGTTTGCTAGCTAACGTCGAGAGAAATGAACATAAACATGGAGTCACCCTTATCGAGCGTCTGTACCACACTACCCATTCAGGAAGGTCTTTTGGCTCTCTCTTTATTTGAGAGATGAGACGTATATGGGATTTACGTGTGCAGAGCAGGCCACTCGATTCCTTGCGGGTGACTCCAAACGCCCTTGTCGTGATTAGAGATTAAAGGCTTTATGATATTGAAATCTAGATATCTCGGGTTATGACACGACACTTTAAACAGAAAGCTGGAACTGTTGACCTCAAGTTTACGTTGGAGTTTTAATGTTCGATTAGCGCGCGCAAGTTCAATGGAACCCTATCCACTTCACGCTGTGAAGGTAATGCGAGAGAGGAGGATGAGGCACCCTGGAGACAGCCTGTGCCTCAGAACGAAGGCTCTTGGGTGTAAACCTGGTTGGGAGTGGTGTGGGTTAGGATCTCAGACCGCGTCATGGTGCCTGAGGCGACGTCTAAAATCGTGTCGTACAGCCGCTCGCCTACCTCGCTAATCGTCTCCTCGCCTTCAATGATAGTGCCGGAGTAGAAATCCAGTAACCACCCTGCGAGGTCGCGGGTCTTCCGGTTAGCCGTCGTCCACAAGAGGGGTGCCACTACGCCGCCAGAGCCGTAGAAAAGCGAGTCATTTCGTACACCGCCGCCTCCAAGCTGGAAGATGACGATTTGGGCGCCCGCTGCCGCGTAACCCATGAAGATGGAGGACATGGTCATCCAGCAATCAACGAAGTAGAGGCCCCTGCCCGGAGGTCGTTCAGCGTACTTCAAGACTCCCTGGATGGGCATGGAGCCGGATTTATGAATGGCCCCCAGGGACTTCTCCTCTAACGTCGTCAGTCCCCCTGCGATGTTGGCAGGCACGGGGTTGACCGTTCGAATATCCTGTCCCGTTGCCTTCGCCAGCTCATCGATGCGAAGAGCCGCGTCAACGATCGCTTTCCTCACCTCATCGGTCACACCCCTCTTCGCCAGAAGGTGTTCAGCGCCAATGATTTCGGTGGTTTCTCCGAAGAAGGCGGTTCCCCCGGCGGTGACCAACTTATCAAAGACATGTCCAACCACGGGGTTGCCTGCGATCCCCGACGTCGTGTCGGAGGCACCGCACTTGACGCCGATGGAGAGACAGTCGTCACTGAAGGGTCTTCGACGACGCTTGGAGGCGTCGTACACCATCTCCCTGGCAAGTCGAATGCCCTGAGACACGACATCCAAGGTGGCTTGCTCATCCAGTCCAATCGTTTCCACCCGTTTCCCGGTTTTCGCGATCTGGTCAGCTAAGCTATTGGCCGCCAACTCGGGGTATCCCCCGCCTAATCCTCGTCCGTGCACGATCACAGCTGCCACGTTAGGGTTACAGCCCAACCCCACCAGGGTGCGAGCGATGGCTTCCCGATCATTCTTCGTCCGACCACTACCCGAGTCAGCCGTGACCAAGGTCGTCGTCCCTCTTACGAATCGACAGATCTGTTCAGCAACAACGCTCGAGGGAAGGATGAGAACCTGATTTCGAGTCCCAACAGAGCCATCCGGTCGCTCGTAACCCAGGAAGGTCAATCTGAAGTCCCACCGCTGGCTAGGTCACCCCGACCCCGCAGCCCCTCCAAATTGTGGATGTGGACGAGCTGCCCCTTGGAAATCGGTTTGCTGGCTTTACCGATGGGTTCCCCATACTTGTAGACTGTTTCACCTGTCGGAATGTCTGTCAGGGCTACTTTAAAGCCAAAGGGGATCTTCTCCGTAGCCTCGACAGGTTGCACGTCTCGCTCGAACGCAGCTGCAATGTGGTCGTCAACATCCACGTCTTCAGTAACCGTAGCAACGTTATCTTGAAAGTGAATTATCAACGCGCGTTTTGACTTCATATTCATCAAGGAATAGAAGGAACGCTCGCTAATAAGACATGTACCTCAGGGCGGTAACGCATAACAATCCGCATGTAAAGGAGGAGGACGAAGCAGCGAGCTATAAGACAGCCTGTCCAAATGAACCACCAATAAGGACGTCAACATAACTTAAACAAATACCTCGAATTCCCGAACCCATACGAGTTGAGGCAAATGAGGGGGCCAGGTAAACGCTGTTTGTACTTCCTTTTTAACAAGCGAGTTATCACAGTCTTTATCACTCACCCTATACTCCCCATGAATCGAGGGGTGAGGGTCTTGGGATTACCTTATTGAGGCCTTCTCAAGAATCATATTATCGTTTGATAGTGGAAGAAAAAATGGGGGTTGTTAGCCCTCTTCGAGGGTAACAACTTTCCCGAGGGATGGAATGGTGAAGGCGAGGTCGAGGGTTCTAAGGGTCTTCTTCGTTGGGATACCATGGGTGTCGCAGCCCCGAAGTCGATACCACGTCTGTTTGTCTTCCTCGAATTGCTTCCGGTCGTAGACCGCTGCGGCGGTACCTGCCTTGGGGCCGAGGGTCAAGGGCTCTGTGAAGACGCGTTCAGGAAGAAGGTCATCCCTGTCTGGTACTAGTCCCTGCCGTATGTTCCAAGCTCGTTCAAGGATGATGATACGATGTGCGAAGTGGTCCCACTCTTCTTGGCTGGTAAAGGGAGTCCATCCCGTGGCGGCCTTCAACGCTCTCCCAATGGTTTCAACGGGTAAGGCTCGTACGTTTCTGATGCATATGGTCAATGAGTCAGCCACGGCGAAATTGTCCTGTCCCTCAATTGTCGGGCCATAGAGGTGGACGCCACCCCGGTCCGACATGACGTAGCAGAAGGTTTCCCTTTGATCTCGATTGTTGCCTGCGCCGCCGACGCCCCATTCCACGCCCTTGCAATGCATGGCAAACGCATCGGATCCCTTGCCCACCTGCTTTGATGCGATGTTGATTCCATCAGCCAGTAGGTCACCGACGCCGTCCCTGCGAACAATCTTCCGTACCATCTCGAACATGGCGGGGACGTTGCCCCACGTCAGTTCGATGCCGTCTAGGTCGTCTTTGGTCAGTATTCCCTTCTCGTAGCACTCCATGGCCCAGGAGAGGGTGTTCCCCGTCGAGACCGAGTCCAGGCCGACTGAGTCGAGGAAGGAACTCAACGCGTAGACCCCGTTGGGGTCCGTGATCATGCAGTTGGGGTGGAGGAGGTCAGTGGAGTCGTAGTCCGGTATGTCGAAGGTGCCTGCCCACGGGCCTTCACGGATGATCCCGAGTTGATTACAGGGCGTCGGGCATCCGAAGCAGCCCCTATTCTTCACGCGGCATCGAGATTCCCACTGCAGCGGGCCGCCAGTCTCGATATCGTCGCTCCAGTAGGTTTCCCGCCAATTCTTCAAAGGCCCCGTTGAGGAGTCGCTGGAGCTGATGTTGGCAGTGGTGGACCCCCATCGGTTGCGTCCGTAGACGTAGGCTTCGTTGCTTCGAAGGAGCTTGTGGAAGGTCTCTTCCAAGAGGAGGAGTTCGTCGATATCGACGACGGGTATGTCCAAGGTTCCCCTGACTGCGATGGCCTTGAGCTTCTTCGAGCCCATGACGGCTCCTCCGCCACAGCGGGAGGCGGAGTAGAAGTACTCCTGATTGATGCACGCGTAGCGGACTTGGTTTTCGCCTGCGGGGCCGATCTGTAAGACGCGTACGAAGGGATCGATCTCTTCCTTCAGCCGTACCTCGGTCTCAAAGATGGAACAGCCCCACAGGTGCTTCGCACTCCGTATCTCGGCCTCCCCGTTATTCACGTAGAGGTAGACCGGTTCGTCTGCCTTGCCTGTGACGATGACGCCGTCGAACCCAGCGTTTTTGAGTTCGGGGCCCCAGTTACCCCCTGTTGAAGTGTGTCCCATCAGGTTCAGTCCCGTCGAAGTCGCTGAAAGAGGTGACTTGAACCGTACGATTGTCCTGTTTCCGCTCAGTAGACCAGTTAAGGGACCCGTGAAGAACATGATGAGGTTCTCGGGGCTAAAGCCCTGAGTCTCGGGCTGCAGTCGATCCCAGAGGAGCTTCGTCATGATGCCCCGAGCACCTAAGAACTTCTTGGCATCCTCGGGGTTTAACGGCGTCTTATCTACGGTTCCTTCGGACAAGTTCACATCCAGAATCTTCCCAGCGTATCCACCGATCATCCTTTTACCACCTCCCCTCTTCGATCTTCTTTTTAACAGGGTAGAATTGGTCGGCGATCCTGCTCGCTATGACTTGAGCGGGCTTCGCTAACCGCTTGGGAAATCTAGATAGGGGTAGGAAGTGGAGGGTGTTGGATGGACAGTATTTGGCGCATTGGGGGTCACCTCCACAGAGGTCGCAGATCTGGGCGATGCCCTTCTGGGGATGGAAGGTTATGCAGCCGCCTCTACCTGCGTCGATGCATGCCTGATTACACAATTCACAGCTCGTACAGAGAGCCTCATCGACTGTCATCTGGAATGTATCGCCGTCGTAGGTCAAGGCTCCTGTTGGACACGCACTGACGCAGGGTCGATCGTCGCAGTACTGGCACACGATGGGAACATCGATGGGGCCGGGATAGAATTGGTAGACCTGAATCCGCGAGTAGGCTTCGTTGTATTTCTTCTCGTGTTGAAGTGCACACATTTTCTCGCATATTCGGCACCCGCTACACCCTGGCAGGTTATGATTGACGAAAAGTTGCATTGGATTCTCCATGATAGTCATCCTCGTTTCTTTTATGTTACGAAACATACATATCTTCTCGGAGTATTAAGAATTTCCTGTTGGCAGAGGACGTTGGACGACCATGGGCGTGATGAGGACTCTGAAGATCATGCGTCAGCTACTCCCTGAGTGGACCCTACCCGAAAAGATGACCGTCACCTGGGACATCGGAAACCGGCGAGAGGTGACCTACGCCCAGAAGAAGTTTTGTGAGTATTTAGCTGACGGCTGGATGGCGTTCAGCGAAGAGCCAAAAGGACGACGGCAGATATTCACATTCAATCCCCAGCTTGAGCGGATAGTCCTGATACCGCCCCTGGGAGGCGGATAAAGGAAAACCAGTAGAGAGCGTGAAGGGGACGAGGAGATCGCGAAAAAAAGATAAGGTAAACGGGTCAGACCTGGAGTCCCAGGGCAGCCATTTTTCCCGCAAAGTACGTTAAAGGGGAAAAATGGTGCAAGTCATTTATTTGACAATGACATAAGCGTGTGCGTTAACGCCCAATAAATCCTAGCATTCGGAACTACCAAGCAACATAGGGAAGAGAAAGGGTATCCCCTTTTGGCTGATACGTTGAGGAGAGTGCTGATTAGCACGCGTTAAAATGGGGGGAGGACTCGTTTGGAGAGCGATGGTGATGACCTCTCTATGGAGCCCGTGGCAATTTTCCCGTTCAGAAAAAGCTAACTATCAGTTAGTCCCTCATACGTCGCTGATGTCGGCATGTGGGAATCACTTTTTATTTCAAGGATACATGCTATAGTAGGGAGTTAGAAGGTATGATGATGTCAGTTGAAGAGGTCTTCACTCACATTGAGAAGCATCGAAGGGAGTTAGCAGAGGTCTGTTCTCAGCTGATACAACGTCCCTCAGCGCACCCCGAGGGACGCACCGCGGAATGTGTTACGTACATTCAGGACTACTTCGATCAACTGGGAATCCCCCACGAGGTCTTCCGGAGGAATGAGGAGAAACCGAACATTGTCGTGCGGGTAAAGGGAACTGGAAACAAGAAGATCATGTGGGTTGGCCACCTCGATGTGGTGCCCGAGGGAACTCCTGAGCTCTGGACTCACCCGCCCTACGGTGGTGAGATTACGGAGG
>JAOZHB010000137.1 GCA_026015035.1 Candidatus Bathyarchaeota archaeon
GTCTTCGAAAAATGAAATAATAGTTCGTTCCAAGAAACCTGCATCTTCAGCGGTTATTGAGGGAGTAAACGATTTAATGTCAGACTCTTTCATCAAAACTTATTGGTTGAAGTTATCTAAAGAGCTAGCTAGCTACGAAGACTGTGGCGACTGGAAAATACAAAGCATCAAAAATCGGGACTATAGCGCGCGCTTATTAGGTGTAAAATGCACGCGCTAAGATAGCTCCTATGTGAATTCTCCTTCTGCGATTCTTATTGACCACTCACCTTTTATATCCTTCCCCCCTCCATTCACTCGTGAGGAGGCATCTTCAAATGGCGGCATGCTCCTATCCGCGGTCCAACCCGCACTATGGATCTCCGCCTGGGGCGCCCCAATCTAGCTAACGCGGTCCCTCCAGGGAGAGCCGCAAGCTAACCGGCGGGGTCACATTATGCCTCTTCACGGACGATACTCCTCTTTCTCCTTCAGCATCCAGTAGACCACCTTCAGCATCTTCCGGGCCGTAGCCATCACAGCGACCTGCTTAGCCTTCTTCCCCGCCAGCCTCCGATAGAACCTGGTGAGGCGGGTGTCGAAGCGTATGTGGACGTGCACCGCCTGCGTCAACGCCCACCTCACCCACTTACTACCCGCCTTGGTGATGGAGCCGTGTATGGTGCTGTTGCCCGAGCGTCTAACGGAAGGAACCAGCCCAGCATACGAGCACAACTTCTCCGACGACGGGAAACGATTCACGTCACCGATCTCAGCCACCAGCAAGAGCGCTATGTAGTAGCCTACGCCGGGAATAGTGGTCAGCAGTCTGGCATCCCCATTCTCTATAGCCACCCGGTCGATGATGGCGGAGACCTCGGTGATCTGCCTGTCAAGGACCTCGATGACGGGCAGGAGCTGGCTGACCGCCCCTATCCCCAAGCCCTTCAAGACCGCCATCCCCTTCCTGGTGAAGGGGGGCCTGACGGGCGTGATGTCTCTCTTGGCGAGTTCAGCGTGGACCCGGTTCTTCAGCTTGGTGCGCATCTTGACGAGGAAGGCCCTTCGCTTGACCAGCTCCCTCAGATCCCTGACCTCTTGGGGCGGCACCCAGGACTCGGGCACCAGGTCTGCCCTCAGCAGGTGGGCCAGGGTCTCGGAGTCGATCCTGTCCGTCTTGACCTTGGCCTGGGCGATGGCCTTGGTCTTCAAGGGGTGGGCCAGCTTCACGTCGTGGCCTTCTGCCTCCAGTCGGTCGTAGAGGGGCTGCCAGCAGTACCCCGCCTCCATCACCACCCTCGCCCCCTCAACCCCACCCATGAACGCGTCCAAGCTGTGAGGACCGTTGCTGAACCGCTCCTGCTTGACGATCTTGCCTTCCCCATTCATCATGGTCCCATGGCAGACCCGTTTGTGCACATCCAATCCCACATACATCAATCCACATTCTCCCTCCAGACATGGCATGGTCTGTCGCCAAGCCATTTAAACGGAAGGAGAATTCAACATCCCATCTAGCTAGTTATCTCAAGTCGTAGTTTGTGATTGGAGTTCAATTTTCTCTTCTACGCTTTACGAGACGGAGAATTCCTTGAAAGAGGTTTATTCTGGGCACTTTCCTCATGTAACGTCTGTAGTCATCTCCAAACTTTGCGATGAGATTCTCTTCTGCTAATTGAATCCATTTAAACATCGACACTATGAGAGGAACACCTATCAATACAAATAACCAGTATTGGGAGACTAAAATAGAGGCGCACGCCATGAGAACAACACCAAGAAATTGTGGATGGCGAACAATCCCATACGTTCCACTCTCTACGACCACCGTGGTATACATAATACCTCTTCCCTCTACTAACTCACCTCTTTTACTGAAATATATTAACGATGAGAGAACGAATAGAAAGCCTAAAACTAAGACAACCCATCCAGCATAGAAGGGTGCCTGAAGACCTAACATAGGCCCAAACAAGACCCCATAAATGCTGCCTCCAACTAGTTGCGTAAAAAGTAAAGGGATTGTCAGCCAGGCCAGCCAGTTCAGCCAGCCAGTTAGCCCCGGATAAATGATTCTTATCGCTTGCACGGGACACTTAGTTTCACACAGATAGCATTGTCCGCACTCTGTTTCCCTGACGGGAAACGCCTTTTTCTCCGAGGTTGGATGACTGGAAGCTTCCATCCAATCGAATAGCTGTTGTGGACAAACCTTAAGACATATGCCGCATCCCGTGCAGAGGTCCCAGTCAACTGCCACATAGGTTCCCCGTATCCCCAAGGTCTCAGGGGGATCCACCGGTCCCCAAATGGTGATGCCTTCCTCTTTGCCTACTTTCTTCCTGTTCTTCTGGAACTTGGGATCAATCGGCAAAAAATACACCTACATTAATAGTAGGAGAAGGCCTAACGCAATACAACAGATAATGTTCCTCTACAGTATAACTCTTTACTCAACGCGCTGCAACTGTACGAGTGAGTTTCAAGCTAGCTATTTCTTACTTACTCTGAGATCAATACCCGGTCTCAGATTCCTCTTGGATCTATCAACGACCGTGTGGATACGCCTCTCGCGAGTATCTTGCCGTTTGGCCTCGTTTATCCAGTGAATATACATAAAGCGAGTGGATGGTGGGAAGGATTCAAAGTTTTCGTGAGCTGTCGAGTTCTTTTTCAAGGCTTCGATAAGGTCTTTAGGGACGTCAACTGCGCCCCTGCGACTCGAATAGGCTTTGTCCCAACGTCCATTTTGTTTTGCTTCCTCAACTGTCCTATACCCGGCTGGAGTCATCTGACCCTCCGAGATTAATCGCTCAGCTCGTTCTCGGTTACTTCGGGACCACCCGCTATCTCTTCTACGGGGCGTAAACCGCTGCATGAACTCGTTATCGTTAAGGCGTTTCACCTTTCCATCGATCCAGCCGTGAGCCACGGCTGCCAGCACGGCTTCCTCGTACCGTAGACCCGGTCTTGTAGACCCTTTCTTTTGAATGATTATCCAGACAGCCTTCTCTTCTGCGTGGTTCTCACTGAG
>JAOZHB010000010.1 GCA_026015035.1 Candidatus Bathyarchaeota archaeon
CAACAGGTTTACCAGCCAGGGCTCATTGTTTTCACGTATGAGTATCCTCTGACCCTTCATTATCAGCACATTCGAAGGGTCTTCGATACGCCACTGGTAAGTTCCTATGGAACCACCGAAGTCGGATACGTCTTTATGGAGTGTGAGATGGGAAAACTTCATCAGAACAGTGAGTTCTGCCGCGTAGATTTTCAGCCTTTCAAGCCTGAACATGGTGGTCCAGCGCTGGGCCGAATTCTCGTAACGACCTTCAACAACCCTTGGTATTACCTCCTTCGCTTCGACGTAGGAGATCTGGTCCGCGTTGACGAACAGGCGCGCTGTTCCTGTGGCAGGGAATCCGGTTTAATTCTCTCCGCCATGGAAGGTCGAACCAAAAACATAACTTTCACCTGCACTGAGCGAGCGGTGACACTTCGCGAACTGGACACAGCCTTAAGTGTTTTGGAAGGCATTGACGAGTATCAGCTCTTTCAGACAGCCACTGATGCCTATCGCTTGCATGTGGTTAGTCAACGCACGGACAAAGATGAGCTGAGGGCTGAAGTCAAAATCGTCCTACACGCACTGTATGGGAACGAAGCCATCCTCTCTATCGTTTTTGAATCAACACTCACGCCGGAAACATCGGGTAAATACTGCGTCGCGCAGACCCTGTTTCCCACAGACATAAAGGCTTTGCTGGATGAACGAACAGTTCCCATAAACGGGTGCTCCGAGCCTCCTTAAATACAAGTCCCTTGGGTTACCCTGACCCACGATTGCGTCAACGTGCAACGTATATCAATCAACGTTAATCGATATCACTTGGATAGTGAATTACGATGGGAACACGCAAGTCAAAACCAATTTATCTCTTCGCTGGAGGACGGAGGAATGACCCGACGACGCTTCTTCAGCTGTTTCGAACCGTCTTTGCTGAAAGCGGAGTAACGACCCCCTCCATTGCGTACATCGGAACTGCCAACAGGGACGTCGACCGCTCTTTTCAGCGTGCAGCCGAACGGTTAAAGAACGCTGGAGCTAGCACAGTCACCCACGCCCTGCTGTATGCCGATACGGCTGACATCGAGAAAGCTCAAACCATTTTAGACTCAGTAGACCTCATCTTTGTCAGTGGTGGAGACGTAGCTGAAGGAATGCGGGTGTTAAACGAAAAAAAGATGGGTCCTTTCTTGCGTCGACTTCACGAAGAGGGGAAGCCCTTTTTCGGGATTTCTGCGGGGAGCATCATGCTGTCAAAGCAGTGGGTTCATTGGAGCAACCCCAACGATGATTCCACCGCAACGCCTTTCCCGTGTCTGGGCTTCGCTCCTATCCTTTGCGACACACATGGCGAAGACGATGACTGGGAAGAACTACAGATCGCCCTTAAACTTGCACAAGAAAGCCGCGAAGGATACGGAATTGTTTCAGGAGCAGCGATCAAGGTTTACCCAAACGGCACGGTTGAAGCTTTAGGCCACCCGATCCATCGGTACGCTCGTCGTGAAAGCAGTATCCTCCGGATCTCCGATCTTATCCCGATAGAGGCTCAGAGCAGGACGGATTAGGGAACACGCGTCAAAACGATGTGGCCTTCGTCCTCCTTCAAAATCGATACACAAGCCTCTGATTTGTACGGCTTTCCAAACTGGATACAGACAACAAGAAGACGCTCGTAGCTAGCTAGTAACTTGGTTACTGCGTATAGGCTGCGCACCCCTTTCAATAACATTTTTCTTAACCTCAATCCTGTTGCTTACTGTAAAAGTATCCGCAGGTGAGATTCTAATACAAAAACTTTAATTAGCTAGCAGAAAGCCCGCTCTTCTGCGTCAGCTAGCTAGCTGATTTATATAAACTCGTGAACAAATGAATTCTGGAACTGGGTTTGGAAAATGGATCTTAAACTCGACGTGGCCTCCAAGTTTAATCCCGTCTGGCGAGGGTTTGCGCGTCGTCTTGTTAAGACCTGTACGCGGTGTGGTCAACCTAGACTGTACTCCGTCTTCGACTCACATA
>JAOZHB010000014.1 GCA_026015035.1 Candidatus Bathyarchaeota archaeon
TCCCACCCTTTATCACAGTCGTATAATCGATAACATTTTTGAAAGAAGCTTTTTTGTAAGTACTCCCAATTATATCGTCCCCTAGAGTTCCAATTAACCCATTCCTGTTTCTCAATCCGAAATTTAAGAAAAGCTGATTGGATGCACAAACTATCATATTTGCCGATGAGCCACCAGGAATTATTCTCCAATTGGGCAGTTCAGCTTTCCAGGGGAGTGTATCAAATGGAACTGAATCGCCTTTTTTCAAATTCTTTCTTTTAATAAACTCTTCAGACACATCAACGATAATATCGCTCGGTAAATTCGATAACCCAATGATGTCCTTCTTTTTATCAACCAAAGTTACCAAGATGATACGGTAGGAAATACATTTTAAAAAGTTATCTAGTTAACCGACCGAACGTTTGTATTTGATGCAAATGGATCGTGAACTTTCTCGCACTTCAACTAGCTAGCTAATCAGCAAGCTAGCTACTTGTGAACAGTAAAGTGGTTGAGAACAGCCTCCCACGAGTCAAGAATAGTTTAAAAGAAAGGGTAAAGAGGTCGTGAAGACATTAAGAGGGCGTAACATATATTGCGAGTTCTATGTACGCACATGTCCTGTCTAATGACGGATTATCTTATGAACGAAATATTTTATAATCCTTTTTTATGGCTTCATTCTTACCTTTTCAACCTACATCTCTTTCTTACAGAAGTTTTAACTCACCAGTAACCGCGTCTATGATCGATGCTTTTCCAGGCCCAATGCCTAAGGCCGTTGGCGTATTCGGTGGAATCTGCGTCAAACCTCTGTCGACAATTAACGCTTTCGGTATGTCCAACCTTCCCGCCCTCTTCTCCAAGGTTAAGAGGTCCTCGACAGAATCGACCTTCACAACCACCTTCTTTGCTCCTTCCCGACGCCACGTCTTCCACGCCTTTAAATCCCGTTTCTTCGACTCTTCAGAGGCTTCCAGACAAGCATGACAGGCTTGACTGACTAACTTACCCACATCCATATGCAGATCCTTCCGGACCACAATGACCTGCTTCATAGTGAAGTCCATTGGCACTTTCCATACCCACCTTAATAACGCAAATCCGATTGTTCTGTTGGTCTCGACCCTGTTTCACCCATTACCCGTAATCTTGAACGATTTCACTCTTCAAAAACGTTCTGGTAGTCCCGGGTTAAGATGAAACTCAGAGTAGAGATGATCCGTCTCATTTTGTAAGACGCGTCGATCCCATCGAACACACCCTTTGCCGAATTAAGGCCCCCCGAATAGGAATCACCTTCAACTAGCTCACTCGCTAGTGGTCTTGAGGGACGAAACCTTAAAGAAGATTAATTCCCTCATTAACAATAAACATGAGTATGAGAGGATGAAGATGCCGAAGTATAAAGTCACTGTCGATAGAGTCCAATGCATTGGATGCGGGATAGCACCCAACCTGTGTCCTCAAGTCTTCGTTCTTGGAGACGACAATGGAATGAACAGAGTGGTAGACGAGTATAGTAAGGAACTATCCGCTGAAGTATCGGTTGGGCTTATTCCAGAGGATCTTCGAGACTGCGTGGAGAAAGCTGCTGAGGCCTGCCCCGCTCAGGCAATAACCTTCGAGGAAACCGCTTAAACCTCCTCTAGCAAAGCCACCATATTTTTTCTTAACTCACCCATTTGAGTCATCTTACCAAGCAGATTAACTCTCAGCCAAACTCTCTGAAGGAATCAAACTATTTCCTTTATAAACACACTATACACATGCTTCACTTACTGATGATTTCGTCAAAGACATTGGGGATGAACGACGATCTCTTAGAGGTTTACCTGTAGTCCCCTACTTCGCAGGTATTCCTTCACCTTCCGTATGGATATCTTGCGAAAGTGAAAGATTGATGCCGCGAGGAGGGTGGAGGCGCCCCCCGAGACAACACCCTCGTATAAGTGCTCCAACGTTCCTGCTCCACCTGAGGCTATGACTGGAAGGGAGACGGCGTCAGAAATGGCTCTCGTGAACTCCAGATCGTATCCATCTTCGGTTCCATCTCGATTAATGCTGGTGAGAAGCAGTTCACCGGCGCCGAGGGCTTCGCACTTCTTTGTCCACACCACGGCGTCAACACCCGTCCCGGTGCTTCCACCGAGGACGACGACTTCGAAGCCTGAAACCATCTGCCCGTTCCGTCGTCCGTCAATCGCGACAACAAGCCTCTCCTTCCCAAAACGCTCTGAGGCCTCATGGATCAATCTTGGCTGTTTCACAGCAGCCGTGTTAATGGAGACCTTGCTCACACCCAAGTTGAAGAGTTCCGCCATGTCCTCTAAACTCGAAATCCCTCCACCGACTGTGAGGGGTATGCTTATAACTTGGAGGACAGCCTTCACCCACTTCTGTCGCGTCTTCCTCCCTTCAACAGTCGCAGCGATGTCGAGGATCGCCAATTCGTCGGCGCCTTCCTCTTCATAAAACTGGGCGTTCACCACGGGGTCTCCCGCGTCTCGTAGATCAATGAACTGCACGCCCTTGACCACTCGCCCCTCCTTCATGTCAAGGCAGGGCATTATCTTAATAACGCTCATATCGAGGTCTCTCCAGCAACAGTAGTTTCAGCAGGGATATATTTACCTTTACCACTGCATCGCCGTATCAAACCTCAACGCCTCAAGGGGAAGCCTCCTCCGAGAAAGGTAGCTTCAGAGAAAACGTTTATGTAATCTTTCTGTGAGAACTATTCACGAAGAGAACGTGAATTGTATGGGACGGGGATAGAATCGTGAAAGAAATTGAGTTCGGTATAAAGGTGCCAACACTCTCTGAAGAGGGCGCCCGGGGAAGTACCTTCATCAGCCAAATAATGCAATACATCCACAACACTCAAGATACCTTCAAAACTATTTGGGTTTCCGACCACATCATGCCGTGGGTGAGAGGCCAAGGGGGAGACGCCGATGCCTTGGAGTGCTGGACCGTGATGAGTTATCTGGCGGGAGTGTTTAAAGACCTCACCATCGGAAGCTGCGTTCTATGTAACTCC
>JAOZHB010000077.1 GCA_026015035.1 Candidatus Bathyarchaeota archaeon
AACAAGGAAGTGGTAAACAAAGCTAAAGAATTAGGATTCAATATCTCAAAACTCTGCGAAAACTGTTTAAAACAGTCAATAGCTAAAATGGAGGGCTTTATTCTTCATAATAATTCTGGTTTTTCCGTCAACGCTTTTCCTAAAAGGGTTGAGTGGGGCTGCCCGGATTTGAACCGGAGTCACGAGAGCCCGAGTCTCGAAGCCTAGACCAAACTAGCCGACAGCCCCTTAGAGCGCGCTGTGTTTTTCAGAAATACCAATTGTATTCATCAATCGATATAAATATAGCTAGCTCACGGATAATAATCTTTACAAATCGATGTTTTGCTTTTTTAATTCGTCTACGATCATCCTCGCCTTCATCGATACGTCGAGGTGAAGATGCGGCACGTTTCGGAATTTGCAGAGACTTGCCATACCATTATCTTCGGTGACAATAAACAAGTTATTCTGAATGGCGTACCCAACGAGATCGGTATCCCGTTGGAGGCCTGTTTCGTTTGCAAGCACAACTGGGTAACCAATCGATTTCAGAAGCACCCCACATCCAAGCAATTGCTCATCAATCAGTAACTTCAGTTTCAACCATTCCTCCCCACATTCAGGACCCTTGGTTAGTCTCGTCGTTTGTTACTGGGCGGTTTCAAGATTAAAAGGTTCTTGTACGTGTCTTGAACGAGGAATAATGTACTCGCTTCAAGATAATTGAGAGGACCAGCTACACGTTTTTTCAGCCCAGTTGAGGGGGAATCTGCTGTTCTCCTGGCTCTCTTGATACTAGAATGTCCCGCGATATCCATTCTCACCCATCGACACACATCGTTTACCGGGAATCAAATGCAGGGAAATGTCTTCATCGCTGGGTCATATCGTTAATGGTGGGTAAGGTTTATTTTACAGTTCTGAAACGTAGAACGAACTATATCGAGGAGACGAGTCAACTGTGAGTAAAGGCAAGATAAAGGATAACTCGGAGACACGCACCCTAGCAGCGGTTACCTTCTCCCACGTTGCCCAACACTTCTACGTTGGTTTATCTGTGCTCTACCCCGCGATGATGGCTGACCTCGACTTGAGCTACACCCAACTCGGTATCATTACTGGAGTCGCTGCCATCATGTCCGGGTTCCTCCAGATGGCGTGGAGTCTGCTCAGCCGTTACGTTTCAAGAAGAATTCTCCTTGGTCTGGGGAATATTCTGATGTCCGCTGGATGTTTACTCTTCGGTCGAGCCCAAAGCTTTATCGAGATAATGGGTGGAAACGTCGTCAGTGGGAGCGGCCAAGCAGCTCAGCATCCAGTTGGAACATCCATACTGACCAATAAGTTCTCCAATAACAAAGTTTCGCGGGCTCTATCCCTTCACTACGGTCTAGGATACGTTGGCAACATCGTCAGTCCCGTCCTCCTTTCCTTCATAGCCGTATCCCTAGACTGGCGTCGCGCCACATACGCGCTTGCCCTCATACCTTTGATATCTGGCGTAACCGTCCTTTACCTTCTTAAAGGTGAAAAATCGGCCTTACGCTCCATACAAGGAAACGAAACCACTAATTTCTGGGAGGATGTAAAATCGGGACTTCGCATCAAGAGCGTCGTCCTCCTAATCGTAGCTCAAGCCTTTGCGGTCGGTGGCACTGGCATGGGCGTGATAATCAGTTATACCCCTCTCTTTCTGAAAAACAAGCTGAACATGGGCATTTTAGAGACCAGCTGGATCTACTCCCTAGCAGTAATCGGCGGGGTCTTAGGAACCCTCGCCTTCGGTTATCTAGCAGGCAAGTTCGGTAACTTAAAAACAGCGGCCACTCTTGTGGGCACGGGCTCCCTCCTCATTCTCCTCTTAACGCTCCACAACGCATTCACCTTTATCCTCATCCCCCATCTCTTCCTTATCGGTGGCACGTCTTTCGCGTACGGTAGCTTACTACAGGCCCATCTTGCCACCGTCCTGACGCCCCGCCAGAGAGACGTCGTTTTGGGTCTCTACTTCACACTCGGCTTCGGCGTTAGTTCGATTTGGACCGCTTTAACTGGATTCCTAATCGATGCCTACGACTCCTTCAACCCCGCATGGATTCTCAGAGCCGTTTTAGGCACCATCGCGTTTACGTTAATCCTTTTAGCTTCACGCCACTCCCATAAGGTTCACACAATACGCACCCTTCCCGCAACCGATTGAGAACCTCACAACGTAGCTGTAGCCTGAACTATTGGAACGTCCAACGTCCGTGTAAAGTGGATTATGAATGTGGTGTTTCTGAATCCCTGACAGCCTTCCATCGTCCTATACCCGCTACTACGCGTTATGTTACGTCTCCTCCTCGATCTAGACCGAGCTGCCTTCGAACTTATCGATGATGAACTCAAGGCTAACTTGAAAGCTAGCTAAAGCGTTTTTCCTGCAACATACAATGGAAATAGATTGATTGAGATCACGAGTATAACAATCAAATAAGGTTTGAAACTCGACGGTAATAGGAACATGGGGAACGATGGGGTTATTAAAACAGTGAGTTAATAGCTGCAAAAATCTGAAAGAGGCTAGCTAGCTTTTTAGAGCCAAAAAGGGAGGACGCTGATCCTTTTAGCCGGACGTGTAGGTTACGGTTATGTAACGAAGTTCGATGACGCCCCCGTGATTCACTAACACCCCAAAGTTGAGTAGCCTAGCGTCTGCTTCCAAGGTCTCCCACAGGAGAATCACACTCTGATTGTTTGGCTTAGCCCACATGTCAACGAAGGCGGTGATAAGAACCTCGGTTTGCGGTAAGTCCTCCTCCTCCAGATAGTTGACAGAGCCCTCTACGAAGGCCACATTGGGGTTGATTTGCTGCGGTGTCGTTAATGTGTATCCTCGGTCCTCGAAGGCTTCGAGAACATTATTCTTCCGTTCTTCTGCTCCCAACTCTATCGTCACCCCGACTAAGTCTAAGTAGGCCTTCTCTGAGCCTGTTCTCACCTCAGCTGCGTCTTGAGGGTTCTCGATAACGTAGTATCCCACGTCTTGAGTTAACGCGTCGACGCACGCCATCATCGCAGGGGCGAGTGTGGTCGTCGTCTCGGCATAAAAGGGGACAAAGTAGTGGAGTGTGCTATTTACGACGTACATTAAAATGTTTCCATGTATCCAGTTGGGGTGGAGGCTCAGGAGGGACTTCGTGGGACTGAAATTGCTGATGGCGTCTAAGGCGGTTTGAGGTCCAATGACCGCTACGGTGCCGCCTCGGAAGAGGAAGGTGCTGCCAAAGTTTTCGCCGTTCAGGGCCACGTACATGGCCGCTAAGTTCTGTGCAGGG
>JAOZHB010000112.1 GCA_026015035.1 Candidatus Bathyarchaeota archaeon
CTTAACGTTGGGAAAGATAAAGAAGGCTCCTAAGGGCTTCCTCACGCGTATCCCCGGTATTTTAGTAAGTTCACTGTATATGAAGTCCCTTCTCTCACGGTAATCCGTATGCACCTTCTTAAAAAAGTCTTGAGGACCGCTCAACGCGGCTACTCCAGCCTTCTGCACGAAGGACGTGGTACATGAGACGGTGTTCGCTGTGAATAGGCTGAAGCGTTTAATGGCCTCCTCTCTAGCCACCAAGTATCCTAAACGCCACCCCGTCATGGCATAGGTCTTTGATAGGCTATTTATGTGGATGACGTAGTCCCTCCAGTCTGGGTCATCAAGGACGCTCATGAAGCCTTCTACATAGGTGTAGTGGTCGTAGATCTCGTCGGAAGCTACCAGGATTCCCTTTTCCTTCGCAAGCTCCATGATGCCCTTGAAATCGTTTTTGCTCAGCATCCCTCCTGTTGGGTTGTGGGGGGAGTTAATAATGACCATCCGTGTTTTACTGGTGATCGCTTCTTGGAAAGCTTCGGGAGTCATACTGAATCCGTTTTCCTCGCGAAGGGGTAGGAAGACGGGTTTTCCCCCCGCATAACGGGCTGCATGGGCATAAGAGTAGAAGCTTGGATCAGGAATGATCACTTCGTCGCCAGGCGAGATGAAAGTGGCGATGGCGAAGAACATGGCATGCTTAGCACCAGCGGTCACCAATGTTTCAGTTGGCTTCACGTCAACGGCGTCAGTGAAGGTGGATACGTGTCGCGCGATTTCGTCGCGTAATTCAGGAATGCCTGGCGGTGAGACGTACCGTGTGAAGCCTGCTCGGAGGGCTTCGACAGCTGCGTCTACAATGTGTTTGGGAGTCGGGAAATCCGGTTGACCGATACCGAAAGAGATTATGTCCTTTCCCGCTTTTGCAAGCTGGGAGGCCATGTCTGAGTATTCAAAGGTCTTTGCACCCTTCAGCTCAAGTACTGGCTTCGAGATAGAAGAAAACGGGTTTTTCTGAGACATAGGTGCCATCTCAACTCTTTAATTCATTGAGACATACGTAGAATTTAACACTTCTCCTCTGAGAAGGGACAAGCTACCCTGAAAGACTTACGTTACACCGCAAGACTGTGTACAGGGTGTACCGTTGGGATTCCACCGTCCAAGAGCCACCAGAACACCTCTAAGTGTTTGGTCGATTCTCGTAATGAACACTCTTTTGTGGCCAAGTCTACGCCTTTGGATGCGCTTTAAGCTTTCATTTATTGAAACACGTGTATTCGGACGCGAGCGTGGAGGTTGAAGACGAGGTATTTACATTGAGCAGTATTGTCCACCTCTTTCTCGACATGATGAACGTCGGGAATCCCCCCCTTTGAACCGTGTGGGAGAAGACGTCACATCCGAAGCTGACCTAAGCGCGCGTGCTAATCATGCCGCAGAGGTAAGGCCAACAAGCTACTGAGGGAAGAGCAAATTTAAGAGATTGTCACTCGACGTATCAAGTTTATGTACTTCTATGTATCACTCTAATCGGATCAATGTCTCTCTTTTGAACTATTAGTGGTAAAGGAAACTCCCTAACAACCATGTTTTTATCTCCAAGTGTTATAAAAGTCTAAAGCAAGAATAGACGAGGTTCAATAGTGTTCTGAGAATGTAGTTAATGGCTACATGAGGTTTGGAGAAGATGAATCCTTGCTGATACGTGAGATAATTGTAGAGAATTTCATGTCCTATAAGTACGCGCGAATACCCTTTAACTCAGGCCTGAACATAGTGTGTGGCCCCAACGGTTCCGGAAAGTCCTCCATACTCGTAGCTATCTCAGTTGCATTAGGTCAAGTATACACGGAGAGAGGTAAGAAGTTAAGCGATCTGATTCGGTGGGGTGAAGATACCGCCCGGGTGACCCTCGTCTTTGACAACAAACTCCAGAGTGAGGAGAGGCTTGTACCGAAGTTTGACGCCGACTCCTTTAGACTCTCCCGGTACCTGAATCGTGACGGTAACTACTGGTATGAAACCAACTTTCAGACCGTCAATAAGAGTGAGGTCACAGAGATTCTGAAAAAGTTCGGGATAAACCCTGACAACATGCTCATTATCATGCATCAGCACATGATGGTTGAGTTCGGCATAATCACCCCCCAAAAAAAGCTAATGATGGTTGAAGAAGCGGTGGGCCTAAGGGAGTACCGATATAACATCCTTGAAGCTCAACAAAAGCTGACCCAAGTCTTAAGTGAGGAAGAATCCGTTTCAACTCTCCTCAAGAACGCGGAGCAGACGTTAGACTACTGGAAAAGCGAATACGAACGTTATCAACGGCGAAAGGAGCTGCTGTTGAAGCGTGACTTTTACGAGCGAGAGCTGGCTTGGGCACAACTGATCAGACAGGAGCAAGCCGTCGAGGTTTGGAAGGACAAGATCCGGAAAAAGGAAGAGGTGCTGGATCAAAAAGAGAACGAAATTACAGAGAATGAGATCGTATTACAGGAGTTCCAAGAGAAACTCAATAGCGTACGCCAGGAACGGAATAAACTCTACACCGCGCTCCTAGCATTCGAGCGGGAGAAGACGGGAGTTGAAGAAGCCGTCAGTAACCTGCGTGAAAACCTCGACAGTATCACAACCCTCTACAACACCATCGCAAACGGCTATGCAGAGCAAGCCACATCGATGGAAGTCGACGAAAAAGACGAACGCCTAAACACCATCCAAGACGAAACATTCATCGAGACAGCAAACCCAGAACATGAGAAAGCTGACATGGGTGAAAGCGTCGAGTCAAATCAGGTGCTCGAGAAAAGGTTGAATGAGCTTCAGACGCGGGTTCAACTCCTCAAACAGGAAGCAGATAAGCTCGAAAACGAGAGCGCTCTATTCGACAAGCTGATGAAGGATAAAGAAGAAAAAGAAAAGACGGTGCAGCGCGAGAGAGAAAGACTTGACAAACTGTCAGGAATCACGGATCAAATCAGCCTCACCCTTGACGCCTTGAGCGAGGGAAAGAAGCAAATTGCTTTGGAAGAAGCCCAACGGGAAAGCTTGGAGAAAGAGCTGAGCAGACTCATAAAACGATTGCCCTCCGCAATATCCGTAAAGTCGATGGATGACCCGGTCAAGCTAGCGCAGGAAGTATCACTTAGACTACAGTCGGAGGTTGAGGCAAGGAAGACAGTGGGGAAGCGAAGGACGGACATCGATTCAGTCATTCAGACGCTGTCTAGTGAAGAGCAAGCCGCTATCACAGCGACCCAGGTATGCGAGAAGGAAATAGACAGGTTCAATAAACATTACGGCGAAGTCAACCGCTACCTCGACGGAAGCCGAGAAAAGCCGGAAATACGATGTGACAAATGTGGCAGCCTTCTCGCCTCCGACCAATGGGTAAAGCACCTAGAGGAAATCGCTGAACAGCGTAACGAAGCCGAAACGAGGTTGAACACCCTCCGCAATGAACTGCAGGAAATTCAACAACAATTATCTGACCAACGGAAAGAGCAACAGCAGCTACATCGAGAAGAGCAGATGCTTGAGACAATACGGCCCCTGTCGATGCAAGCCCTACAACTCTCTGAAGACATAAAGAAGGCAGATGAGACACTGAACAATCACCTAGCTAACCGAAAACAGGTCCTTACAGACCTTGCTGCGGTAATAAACGTCGACGAGACCGATCGAGAACTCGATTCGCTGATTGAACGAAGAGCAAAGGAGATACAAGCGGAAGCTCGCACACTAAGACTTGATATCCCCCGGCTTGAAGCAACGATCTCAAACTTTGATGACCTCCACATAAAACCTCAGCGTGAAAGAGTTGAGAACGCCCAAAGAGCGTCGGAGAACTATCAAACGATGCTGCCTAAGACGATGCAGGCGTTTAAACGACACATAGCTTCGATTGAATCGCAGTTACAATCGTCAAGTCAGAAGAAACTCGAACTCGAAGAGAAGGTCTCCACGGCTCAAACCAAATTGGACGCAATTGAGCAAAAGTCAACGTCAATCTCTGAAAGCTATCAGGATGCAAGGGCACGGAAGGTCCTGCTAGAGTTCCAGCTGAAGAACGCGAAAAACGACGTGAATAAGTTAACGAACGAGCTCAACAGGGCGTCCAGAGAACTAGAACAGATCCAACCGCAAGTAGAGAGCATGGGCGCCCGAGTCGAAACCGACCGCAACCCAGTAGACATCTCTGCCGACATCAAGGTGACCAACGCGCATCTAGCGTTGCTCAAAGATGTTTCAGCAGACGTAGAAAAAATGTATCTGAACTACTTGAACCTGTATAACGAGCTTAAAGAGAAGGTCATAATCGTCTCCGAGAACAGGGAGCAAGCTCTCAAAGAGGTAGACGAGCGGAAAAACATCTGGAGAAACCTCCTCCAATCCCTCCTCGACGACGTCAACCCCATCTTCAAAGCCTTCTTAGAAAAAATCGGAGCCACAGGATGGGTCAGCGTTGTCGATACAGAGGACTTTGAAGAAGCGGGCCTCGAGTTGATGGTGGGCTTCAGAGGAGCAGAACCACATATACTCGACTCCCAGACACAGAGTGGGGGCGAACGGAGCTCCACAACCATGGCTTTCCTTTTAGCGCTGCAACGGCACATAAAATCCCCGTTCAGAGCAGTCGATGAATTCGACGTCCACATGGACCCACGAAACAGAGAGATCATCTCGCAGATGCTTTTCATGGAAATGGAGAAGGAAACAGAAAGCCAATATCTAATCATAACTCCAGGACAACTCACAAGTGTGAAGGACGACGTACACGTAATCACAGTGCAGAAAGTTCAAGACACCTCGGAGATCAAAGTGGTATCCGAACCACTCCAAGCAGTACAGAGTCAACAAGAAGCACTTCAGTAAAAGGATCTCCAGTGGCAACGATCTATTCTGCTAGCTAGCTAGCTTGCACGCAATACACAGCAGTCTCAAAGAGTCTTAAACCTGTCATATCTATGTTCACCCATTCAACGAGGTTCTACACTCCTTCAGCAGGAAGCCAATACGAAGAACAAAGGGGGTTTGAGGTAACCTTCACTTTTAAGGCATCCACTCCTATGTCCTTTAGCTTTGAGCGCCATTAAAGCTCACGTCTTAAATAATTGGAAAGCGAAAAAGAAGGTAATGAGGTGGTGGAGGTGGGGAGAGGAATGCGGTTTGATGCAAGGCGATTACAGTTTGTTTCTCGTAGATCCACAGTTATGGCTCCTAACGGCGTCGTCGCAACCAGTCAGCCTCTGGCCGCTCAAGCTGGCTTGTCCATTCTTAAGAGGGGAGGTAACGCAGTTGACGCCGCTGTGGCCTCCGCTGCCGTCCTGAACGTCGTTGAACCCGGAAGCACAGGCATTGGCGGCGATGTCTTCGCCCTGGTTTATGATTCGCGTAAAGGTTCGTTAGAGGGATTGAATGCAAGTGGATGGTCGCCTCGAAACGCTACCATTGAACACTACCGAGAACAGGGTTTCACGACGATGCCCGTTCATGGCGTGTTCTCGATAACCGTTCCTGGCGCCCTAGCAGGATGGGAAGCCTTGCTTGAAACGTTTGGAACCCTTTCCTTCAGAGAGGTTCTGGAGCCCGCTATACATTATGCTCGGAACGGTTTTCCAGTCTCCGAGATAATAGCTCAAGGGTGGCCAAGGAACAAGCTCTCACGACACCCTGGAGGCGAAGAATACCTTATCAATGGCAGGGTACCTCGACCCGGCGAGAGGTTCCGTCAGAAAAACCTAGCCTCGACCTTTGAAGCGATAGCTGAAGGTGGCGTGGACGTCTTCTATCGAGGGGATTTATCAAAAAAGATCATCCAGTTCTTGGCGAATAATGGAGGGATAATGGAGTCGGAGGACTTCAGCGAGTTCGAGCCGGAGTGGGTCACCCCCATCAACATCGAGTACAAGGGGCACACTCTCTATGAGTTACCTCCCAATGGCCAGGGCCTCTGCGCTTTAGAGGCCTTAAAGATCGCTTCCCACTTCGATGTAGATGGGCTCGAGTTTAACTCTTCAAAATATCTCCACACGATGATCGAGTCCATGAAACTCGCCTTCGAAGACGGTCACCACTTCATCACGGACCCAAGATTTCGGGAGATACCTGTCAAGCAACTTATCTCTGAGACCTACTGTCAAAAGAGGGGAGCTGAGATAACCGATAAGGCCATGGTGGCTTCTTTGGAGCTCATGAAAGCTTCAGACACAGTCTACTTAACGGTGGTGGACAAGGATCGAAACATGATCTCATTCATCAATAGCCTTTACCATAATTTTGGATCGGGAGTAGTGGTCGAAGGCACAGGCATCGTACTTCAGAACAGGGGGGCGTCATTTAATCTGGATGAAGCCCATCACAACTGTCTTGAGCCACGGAAGCGCCCCTACCACACAATCATACCCGCGATGATGTATAAAAACGGAGAACCCATCATGAGCTTCGGCGTTATGGGGGGCCACATGCAGCCTCAAGGTCACCTCCAAGTGACTTCAAACATCGTCAACTTCCAAATGAGTCCTCAAGACGCGCTGGATGCACCCCGCTTCCGCTTCGAAGAAGAAAAAAAGGTTCTACTGGAAGACAGCATCGAAACTACAACGATGAAGGATCTGATGAAGCGTGGTCACAATATCGAGGTTGTGAGCCACCTCTCACCACAGTTTGGTGGCGGACAGATAATCGTCGTAGACCATGAAGAGGGCTGCCTCTACGCGGGTTCTGACCCTCGAAAAGATGGATGTGCTGTCGGATACTGAGTCGCTTTTACGCAGCGAAAGCCCTCTCCGTCCTTGTTTTACTCTTTTCGCACATTAACCGTCTTTAAGAAGTCGTGTTTGATAGGTTTAATAAGTTGCTTGGAAGAAGGAGTAAGGTGGTCTGTCGTAGGCTTCGAGGATACTAGAGAAGGCGATTGAATGACAGGGTTAAAGATTCTAGGCATCGTCGGGATGCCGGGTTCAGGGAAGAGCGTTGCTGCCGAAGTAGGGAAGACCCTTGGTTTTACTATCGTTGTAATGGGCAATGCGGTTCGAAAGGAGACGGCTAGAAGAGGGCTGAAAATGACGCCACAAAATTTAGGACGTGTCATGATTGAGATGCGGGAGGAGGAGGGTGCCACTGTTGTGGCTAAGCGGTCTATCGCAAAGATTGCGGAAGGTAGTGGCGGTCGAATCATAGTCGAGGGCGTGAGGAGTCTAGCGGAGGTTGAAGAATTTCGTAAGCATTTTCCTACCTTCGAACTGTTAACCATCCACGCCTCTCCAGAGACGAGGTTTCGTCGGATCTATAAGCGGGGACGAAGCGACGATTCCATGAACCGACATGCTTTTGCCGAGCGAGATGAGAGGGAACTCATGGTGGGACTTGGATTAGCAATCGCTATGGCAGATCACGTCATCACCAGTGAAGGGACATTGGCGCAGTACAAGAAAAGAGTGAGGACATTTTTAGAGGAATATCTACGTGAATGATGTACAAGTCGTTGTTGAAGTGGAAGTGAATCCCACCGAGGATCTGGAAAAGGTGAAGACGGCTATTACCAACTTCTTCCCAACTGCTTCCATTGACGTCACACTGGGAGATCGGCAGAGTAGTCTCGTCGCGACGACGGAGGGAGTGAAGGGATTGGCCGAATTTTCTAGTCGCCTCAGACAGGAGAGGATCTTAACGGCGGCTCGAAGGATTTTTCGGAGAGGGAGGGAAGGAAATTACATTACATTCTACTTGAATAAACAGGTCGCTTACGTGCAACGCATTTCCTTTTGCAACCCTTATGGTGAATCACCTCTCGGCACGATAGAGGTAAAAATAATGTGTGAAAATCCAAAAGAATTAATCGACTGGCTCACGAGAGACGCATCAAGAGATAGATCTTTCAGGTAGCAGTATCCCATGAATTCGCAAAACCGTGATAGGAAACTGTTGAGGTGGGTTGATGTTGAAGGTCGTTGAATTGAAAGAGGGGCGAGAAATCCCCTTCTTTAAGGGTGTGACGGGGAAGATTCTGTTGTGGAGTAAGCGGCTCATGTTCTTCCTCGTCGAGATTGAGGTGGGAGAGGTGGTTCCGGAGCACAGTCACCCTCACGAGCAGATGGGCATCTGTTTGAGGGGAGAAGCGGAGTTCTGGAGGGCAGGGGAGAGCGTGGTTGTGCGAGAGGGAATGGCCTATTTCATACCATCGAATGAGAAACACGGTGTCAAGGGTATTGGTACAGAAAAGGGGTTGTTCTTAGACGTCTTCAGCCCACCGCGAGAAGACTACCTCGAAAAAATGAGGTGAAAGCTACGTTCTTCGCAGGTCAGACAAGTTCCCGTAACGCCTTAATCACGTTCTGTCTGCCCACATCAATGATGTATGGTCCTAGTCGAGGGCCTCGAGGAACACCGAGTAAAGCGGTATATAGAATTTCGAAGAACTGCCGTGGTTTTAACTGGTATTTTCTGGCTGTTTTGAAGATCGCTCCCTGCACTGCATCAGCCTTCTCTTCGCGTTCCAAGATGGTTATGAGGTCATCTACGGCTTGTATCTCTACTCCGCTTAAGGTTATTTTTCCCCCTTCGACCTCTTCGAAGTCTTTAACCCAATTCAAGGCGTAACGTATTCGGGATTCTGCAGTCTTCGTGTCTACGGGGTACTTGTAGGAGAGGAGTTTTTCTGTGATGAAGTCCATCTCAGAGCCTTTCGGCGCCACCTTCGCTAAGCGGACGAGCAGGTTATAGGGAACATGGACATCGGGGTTCTTTGGAGGGTTGAGTCCCCAGCAATACAGGTAAAGGCCTGCAAGCTTGGATCTTTCTGTTAATTCAGTTGTCCCCTTTTTTCTGAAAAATTCGTTCTCCAGCTCGTCGAGTTCGTCCATATATTGAGGTATATCGACGACGGATAACGCTCTAGTTCCCGTGAAACGCTTCAATGTGAGTAAGAGGAGGGATTGAGGAGAACCATAACGGAACCAGACTTGTGGCGTGAAGACGTTTCCCGTAGACTTCGAGATCTTCTTTCCACTCTTGTCTAAGAACACCTCGTATTGAACGTGGAGAGGTGGTTCGAAGTCCAAGATTTCTCTGCAGATTCTATCGTTCACCCGAACCGAGTCAGCGATGTCTTTACCATAAGCCTCAAAGCTTATTCCTAGAGCAGCCCACCGCGCTGCAAATTCTGCCTTCCAACTCAGTTTTCCTTCTCCCGAGCGATAATCGACTTCACCCCTGTGACCACAGCCTGTTATCCTGCTTCCCCCAATATCCGTCCCTTCGCAGACGTAGAGAACGGTGCTTTCTTCTGGGAGAAATTCGTAGGCTTTAGTCGTATATATTCGACCACATTGTTGGCAGACAGGGAAGTAGGGCAGTGCATCCACATACTTTTCTTGTCCCACTTCTTCTCTAATGATCTCTCCAACCTTTGTCGAATTCTTTAACAACACTTCAATCTGTTTGTTCAATAAGCCTCTCCGATAGACGTCGGTGCCAGACATGAAGCGAAATCGAATGTCACACTTTTCCAAAGCTTCCAAGAGAAGGGAGGTCACATGTTCTCCAAAGCTTTGGTGACAGCTGCCGAAGGGGTCGGGGATTGAGCTGCCTGGAAAGCCGAGGTACTTCTTTAAGTCTGAAGGGAAGCCTGCGGGAACCTTTCGTAAACCGTCTTTATCGTCGGAGAAGGCAATCAGCTCCGAGGGAACTCCTTGATTTTCTATGGCCAGGGAAACTGCGTGGGATCGGGTGGCGTCTGCAAGACTGCCGATGTGAGGAATGCCTGAAGCGCCAATTCCGCTCTCAGTCCTAAGGGGACTCAGTCCCCTCTTGAGCTGGCTCTCTCGCTGTATTACGTTCAGAGCCATCTTGTCATACCAGGTTCCATGTCCAATAATCTTCAGAGGCATCAGCTAAATCTCTCCATCATGTTGTCACCTACACAGCATGTAGCAAGTTTACGTATCCCTTCTTCCTGACCTGTTCTTCAGGGATTAAGTTCTTAACCTCGATGGCGAGTAAAAGAGTTTTGGGTTTCAGCTGAGCCATTAAATAAAATTTCTGACAAAGTTAAAAGTACAAGAAGATAACTCGCCCTCTCTCACGAGAAAAAAGGATTTAAAACGAGGTTTAGAATGCTTACTGTTCTTTCATCGTGAAGGCTGCTAATAGTTTCTTCTGCCGCCATATCCTCTATTTTGTTGGTAGGGTCGTCGGCCATAGCTAGAGTATCTACGTTCTTGTTCGTATTGTTTGTCTGACATGTTGTTCTCGGTATTCACGGTTTCGATATCCTCTTCCGATGCTTCGAGGCTTCCAAATCGCCCGATGTTTAACCGCATTGATCCTCTAAACAGCCTTATGTATCCGTTGTTAACGACGACTACATCGCCGTCAGTGACGCTTTCAATAGTGTCATCCCACAGAGTTAAAAGAATTGAACCTGTTTCGTCTCCAACTAGAGCCTCTGTTACCCTGTGGCTCGAACCATCCCTTCGAGAGACGACTTCTCGTACAGGGTTCTTCGATACGACCTTCACTGTTAGGTTTAAACTACGAGATCCTGGATTTAAATTCCCTACTTTCTCCTTCGTTCCAATTCCTTCAGTTTCGGACAATGTTTATATTCACACTTCTCAAACAATTTTTTCGTAGGTTATCTAGGAAGAATTAAATATGTTATTTAAATCCTTTGTGTTTCAGTTAATAAAAACTGTACCTGACAGGAAATGCAGACATCACGCTGTTTAAATCAATGGATCCCCTCTAAAGGGCTTCAACTGTACTAATCAAGATTCAAAAAAGGCGTGCTTTACACGTCAAATAGATGTCCTGCTCTACTCTAAGAACTTTTTAAGAGTAAAAGTTGTAGAAATATTAGTTCGGATAGCTTGACTCTCAAACAAGAGTAAAGAAGATGAAAAACGCAGATATTGAAAGAGGGATTATTCACGTAGCTTAGTTAAGGATTCAGATCCAATAGATTGATGAGCGAGGGTAGGCTGTATTACAGTTTGTAATTGATGTTTCTAAGGAAGGTCTTTCGTTCTTCAACCTCCTTCGCTGTTTCTAGGCCCGCGCTTTTAAAGCCATCAACAACGCCTAACACCCCCCGACCTTGCTCCGTTTCCACGACAATGATCTCGAGAGGATTTGCAGTCGCAGCGTATACGGTGCATACTTCAGGGACGTCTCTGATCCGTCCTAAGACATTGATTGGATAGGCGTTCCGTAGGTAGATGATAAAACAGTGACCGCAGGATAAGGCTAAAGCATTTTTTTCAGCGACTTTCTTCAATTCCTCGTCCGTTCCCTCACTTCGAACTAAACATGGACCGGAGGACTCGCAGAAAGCAAGTCCAAATTTAATGTTAGGAACTGAATTCACTAAGGCCTCATACAAATCCTCAACAGTCTTAATGAAATGAGCCATTCCTAAAATGACGTTGCATCCCTCAACCATACCCACCTTTACCACTTTCAACTCCATGCAAAATCACCCCATCACGTGTTCGACGTTTTTTTTCAGCAACCTCTTATGTCTACAACTCCAATAAATACTATTTACGACATGAACGTTAAAAAGCCTGCAAACTGAAAGCAGATTTAGAATAGAAAAAGAATCGACGAAAATTTATAGAGGGAGTCTTCTCGCTTTGAATGAAGGATTTCGTTAGCGCGCGCACTGAAGAAAGATCTAGTTAGTAAGAACCTTTAAAAGGACTCATGAGACTGTTGATCGCTAGAGCGTGTAATGTATGCAGCTTTAAGTTCGAATAGTCGGTCTTTCAAGTCCAATAGAGGTATTGAGTCTGACCGATAATTCTTACTTTGTTGCAAACATTATATGTTGTGATCGTCACTGACGATCCGATAATGAAAAAAGGAGATGATGTAGTATGCCAACACATGGCTCGTTGACTAAGGCTGGAAAGGTTCGAAACCAAACACCAAAAATTGCTTCAGACACGAAAAAGAAGCCCACAAGTCCACGAAGAAAGAACAATCAAAGATATAAGAACCTGCTCACAGATGATCAAAATTCCTTTGGAAGAGGCAGGAGAAGACGGCGAAGACGAAGGTAACCGCGCACCTCACGTTTTATCCTAAGCTCTCGATATGTGCGCGCGCTTAACCTTTACTAGAGTTACTTGTTTGACACATTTTCTCAACGCGTTTAGAACCTGAGAGAATGGTAATCGCGTTCTTTTACTCCTCGTTATAGCATAATTGTATCCCATTCATCTAGTTAACAGAAGGAATGATAGTCTATAAACAACAAGTTTTTTATCAGGAGAACGCAGTATTAACAAGAAAACCGAAAAGGAGGACTAATCATGTCTGAAGACGAAAGCATTGTCTATATTGGAAGAAAACCCGTGATGAGCTACGTCTTAGCCGTCATAACTCACCTTAACAGACCCGACGCCAAGGAGGTTATGTTGAAAGCCAGAGGAAGAGCCATAACTACTGCAGTGGACGTGGCTGAAGTAACAAGACGCCGATTCATGAGCGATTTGACGGTGGAAAATATCTCGATAGGAACCGAGGAATTACCTCAAGAAGTCGGAGGAACGCGGGCAGTATCAACCATAGAAATAAAATTAAAACTCTAAGATACCTCCAACAAAAAAGTTCATTAACGGTAGACACTGTTAATATCAAGATTTTTTTAATGACCCCCTATTTTTATTATTCGATCCATTACTCCTTCCTTCAACCTTTGAAGACCTAGATCTTGAAGTGGGTATTCGATGCAGGGATTTTAGATCACCCCAATTACAGGTAGTTAGTTTCAATAAGAAGTACAAGTCACTCGATTATCTTGCACGTTCCCAACTACACAAACGGATGATTTTCGAGTTATACTGAACGTGCTAGAAAAATCAAGAAATGGGAAAGCTACAATCTATGAGTAAGCGTAATCCAAAATTATACGTTTTCGTAAACGTGGGCTGTCCTACGAATTCTATAGCGGATTAAATTGGTAACTAGTTTGGTCTTTCCCGGAGTGGAGAAGGTCTTTCAGCAGGTTTGTTATTGCTAATACTCATTACCTCCAGGATTTCTTCAACAGCTCTAGATTGGGCATTAAAATGAGCGTACATGTCTCCGACAGTTTAACGCAATAGGAGTCGCTTCCCCCTGTTTGGGGGCATCTCAACTTCTTCACGAGGGCTACGTTTCTTCGGATCATCTACACAGAAAGGGGTTTTAGCGTTGTAGGTTTCATTGGCATCAGGTCTTATCCAGCGAATAACGTCCTCGTAGCGCGCGCACGCTAAGCTAGCTAGAATGGCATGAGGTCTTCAGCTTGAGGTTGACAATCAAAAGGGAAATTCATGTCCCTTTTTTCAACAAGAGGAAAACCGCGTTCACCCAGTCGATTTTTACAAAGAAGTAAACTAACGAGGGAGAATCATTTGTTACCTGTGATTTCTAGACTTGGCGACCTTTTGTTTCTTCTTTTTTTTACTTTCCATGAGGCGCTTTTTATCTTTTCCCAACAAACACACCTGAAGTTTTAAGATTCATATTGAGTTTCTATCCCCTCTTATATAGGCATCGGTTTTCCAATCAACAATCTTTACTTCGTGTAAATAATAATTGAACCAACTTCCATGCTAGTTAGGTAACTCTTACGGGGTTACCATGCCTTTACGATTCTAGCCATTGCTTAAGAAATTCTTCAAGGCGATCGACGCATCGAGTTAATATCTCCTGACCCTTTTCATGATTTGCCTTTGACGGATCTCCCATGAAGGCGGATGGTGTTGATGCACTACTTGGATTATATTGAGTAATGGAACGAAAGACGTTTCTAAGCGTCTTCCTCGGTGATTCAACTCGCATCTTATCTCTCCGAACAAGATCTCCCCTCAAAGCCATCATTACAGAAGTAGCTAACTCACCGGAGTGCCCCAGCGGAAGCTCGCTTTCCCCCAAGTCCCCAGAAACGCTTCCGATAAATCTCCAAAGATCTATCTGGGAGCACCGTACTCCCCTCGATGCTAGGTTTTGGTTTATCTCCTCGACAGTTGGGACGTTAGGGCCATGGCCGTTGAGAAAGAAGATGAACCTAACACCGTTTTCGACAAGGCAATTGCATATTTCCTCAAGGTATGCCTTCAATGTGGCTGGATTTACCCATAGGGTTCCAGGGAATTCGTTCCAAGCCCTTGAATAGCTTACTGGTATCATGGGGGTTATGATGGCGTCCACGCGTTCGTTAAGTCTTCTGGCCAGTTCTTCGACGATAAAGCACTCTATCCCCATAGGGTTATGAGGTCCATGGCATTCAATGGCGCCTATGGGTATAATAGCTAGCTTGGTCTTAATGAACATCTCCTTAGCTTCTTCCCAAGTAGACTCTTCTAAAAGCATGTTTATCACATCCATGACGTGGTATATTTCTACTCCAATCACTTATATTCCCTTTTCTGCTTCAAACGCATATAACTATTGTGTGTAGCAACCGAATCTACATTGAGCTAGCTAATGTTTGATCTAAGTTTAAAGGAATTACGTAATAGCTAGCTAGGTCACGTTCAGCTATCCTTTTCGTTACTAGGTATGCTGGCAGTTCAAGAAGTCGCTTGAAGTGTATCCTCTGTCAAAGCAGGTAAGATGGAACAGACCTTTAGCACTGCAGTACCCGAGTTCTACAGTAACCCTGACTAAAGTTATAGGCGCTGAACCGATAAAACATAACAGGCTCTTCAGTAGTAAAGCATTCGCCAGACATCCCGGAAGTTATCCTGCTTCAATGTTTGAACGAAGTGAATTGTGTATCATAAAAGTATGGGATGGGTAAAAAATCTTCCCTAAACATCAAATAACTCTCTAACACTAAATATCAGTAAGGGTTCGAGGTGATTAAGTTTCCGCGAGTACTACTCATTACTGGCACGCCCGGGGTCGGAAAAACCAGGGTTTCCAAGGCTCTGACTGAACGGCTGGGAGGCCTCTACATCAGTCTAACAGACATAGTGACTAAGGAAAACCTACGGTTGGAGGTGGATTCGGAGAGAGACACCGTTGTAGCTGATTTACACAGGCTCTCGGATAGGGTGAGCGACATCATCAGCGAGTCCTCTTGTGACGTAGTTGTTGATGGACATTACGCATCAGAGGTGGTTTCCTCCAACGTGGTTTCGTATGCCTTTGTGCTCAGGATTGAACCAGATAAGCTGAGGCAGAGGCTGAGGGAAAGAGGCTACTCGGAGGGAAAAGTCCTCGAAAATATGGCGTCGGAGGTCTTGGACGTTTGTCTATTCGACGCTGTGGCGCAGTATGGAGTGGAGAAAGTGGATGAAATCGAAGTGACCCACAAGGATGTCGATGAAGTTGTTGAAGAGATCATTGAGGTCTTAAACGGTCGAACGAAGGCAAAAAGTGGGAAGGTGGATTGGCTTGGGAAATTAGAGGAGGAGGATCGGCTGAGCGAACTCTCCACGTATCTTAATTGGCTCTAGAAAATTTTTCAGAGATTTCAAAGATCTACCTCTTTCCTTTTTCGTCCTCAACATCGTCAACGGATGATGGAGAGACTTCATCTCATGAGATAGGATTATAAATTGGAAAGCGAATCTATCGTTGGTTACGTGAAGTGTATATCATCCTACAATGCAAATCCTGCGGTAATGTCCTCATCGCTAGGAGGGGACAGAAGAGCAAACTCTGCACGTACTGTAACACAAGACTGAACGTACGTAAGGTCAGGATGTTGGCTGAAGCCTCAAACTCTCGCGAAGCATCTAGAATAGCCATGAATATTAAAGACCGATTTAAACCCGTACCCTGATCTGTATTTATAACAGTTGAAGCCGTGTTGAAGAAAGGACATATGAGCAGTGTGTTCTGTCATAAGCGTATACTTTTAATGGTGGAAAGACAATTAACCTGGCTGGCAACAAAGGAGTATTGCATGGTAAATCGTTGTGGTATATAAGCAGTGGAGCAGAAAGGAGAAATGTTTCTCTCTAAGGATGAAGAACGGATCTTGAATGGAGCGGAGGGTGCGGTGTTAGCTCGTGCTATCAAGCTCCTTGTAACCCTCGGTGATTTGGGTGGTGCAGAGAAGCTTGTTTCCATCGGGAGGGCTCAGGTCGCTGGGGTGTCCTACAAGACTTCGGGCGATGCGACTCTTGAGTTACTGGAAAGCTTGGTTGAGAGTGTTCCCTGTGTCAAGGCTAAGGTTTTGGCTACCCAGAATCCTGCGGGCATGGATTTAAAACGGTGGAAGGAGATGGGGATTACCCCGAGCTTTGCAGAGAAGCAGCTTCGTATCTGTCGCGCTTATGAGGCCCTTGGCGTTGAATCCTATTGCACGTGTACGCCCTATTTGTCAGGGAACTGTCCCCTTCCAGGTGAGGTGGTTGGCTTCTCCGAGTCTTCAGCAGTGGCCTACGTGAACTCGGTAATAGGTGCGAAGACGAATCGGCATGGGGGGTTAGATGCCCTCTCAGCCGCTCTAGTGGGAAAGGTTCCAGCCATGGGTTTTCTACTGGATGAGAATCGAAAGGGAGACCTCAAAGTCAAGGTTAACTTTAAGCCTAGAAATGAGTCTGACTACGCTGCCCTTGGCTACTATGTGGGAAAACGGGTTAAGACAGAGGAGGTTCCTGTTTACGAAGGAATCAAAGGCATTAGCCCTTCCCAGTTAAAGCTGATGGGAGCCGCGTCCGCGGCCTCCGGCTCAGTCGCCTTATTCCATGTCTTAGGAGTGACCCCTGAAGTTAGAAGATGGAAGACGATCTACAAGGAGGACAAGCCAGCAGAAACCCTAGAGGTAGAGGAGAGGGAGATCAAGTCGGTTTACGATGAGCTGTCGTCACCCGAAGACGTGGACTTGGTCGCAATTGGCTGCCCCCACTGCTCCATCGAGGAAATTAGGGAGGTAGCAAGTCTTCTCCAGGGCAGGAAAGTTCGGGGGGGAACCCAGTTTTGGATTTTCACGTCCCCTCAAGTCTACGATAGTGCAGAGCGTAAGGGTTACAATAAGGTAATCAGGATGGCTGGAGCCGACGTGTTTACACACACATGTATGGTCGTTATGCCGATTGAGGAGATGGAAATTAAAAGCGTTGCTGTTAATTCCGCGAAAGCAGCCTTCTATATACCTCGAACGACACAAAACAAGTGTCGCGTCCGCCTTACACCCTTGAAGGAAATGAAAGCTTTTCTTAAATAAACAGAGGAAACAGCTCAGCGTGGACCCTTAAAAGACATACTGATCCTTACAATAAATTCTGCGAATGCGGGTTAATAAAGGGTGGTCACCTGTTGGTGTCTACGCACTCAAGTAGCCTGATTAAAAAATTGGGGTAAAGCGAATACGTTTTATACTTTTTGAAGTTAGCTAGCTGAAGACGGTACGGAAGCTATTGTCTGCTGCATGAGTGACATCACGTCTTAAACTTTTTAGCTTTTGTCTTCTCCAGCCTTCGTTGAATACTCAGAATCCGTCCTCGAGCAATCCACGTCTTTCGATAGACGCCTTCAACAGAATCGTCCTCTGCAGCCCCTTTTAGCGCGTCTTGTGCAAGTGAAAGAGCGGCTGTCAAATCAGCCACTCGACTAAGCTTCTCCCTCCTCTTCCATGCATCATCCACATTTGCTCTTGAAAGAGAGAGCATAAACGTCAAATACTCGAGGGAAAAGGCTGCTTTCCAAATATGGTCATCAAATGCCCGTTTTTCTCCCCTCGTAAGGGCATTACAGGCGTTATCTACTGAAAGAATAGCGTTCTGCAACGTCTCTCTCATAAAGTGTCTCCGTACGTCCACTCTTTTCCCCTTCATCTACACAGACGCGTCGTAACGTAACTCTTACCGATATCTGCTGCAACAAGTGTACGAAAGGTTTAAGTTTTATCTAAATTTATTTGTGTTCATCGTCGTAATATGGGTATCGAGTATGAATGATAAAAGTTTGGGCTCCGCAATTTTTGCTTTAGGACTCATCGGATCAATATTGTATGTGTATTGGCTCTTCGCTCCAGCAAACCCTGAATGGCTTTTCATATGCCCGTGGGTAAGCCCCCCGGTACGTTGGGCTTTAGTCCTTCCCGTCCTGTTAGTCGTAGTGGGTATTCTCTTCATCGCGATGTGGATTGGATGGACCATGGCGGTCACGCCTCCTCCCGTGATTGAGGGAATTGAAAAAGAGGAAGAAGACAGTACCTAACTCATCACGGTTTCCGCATCAAGTCCAGAGCTTCATTCCGACGGAATAAACCTAATGCTGTCTTCTTCGGGCGTATTTGATGGTTTAGACGAGACTGATAAGACGAATACGATGGAAAAATGTTGTCTACTAGCAGCATCAAACGCGAAGAAGTACTTCGTCAACATAATCGTTCATCAAGTCAGCGAAGCTGGAAATAGTCTCTTTAGGGTAGGGTGTAATGGTGTTGAAAGCGTTGTCTAACGTGTCCCCGGGAACAAATTGTTGGAACGCAAAACGCTTCGCGCCTTCGACTACTTCACCCATCTTTACGATGACACTGCTGTCGACGAATCCTGGAACGACAGTACTCCTTAACTCATAATCCGTTCTACCTCCCTTCAGCATTTCGATCGTCCGTAAAAAATCATCCACGTTTTCTGCGCCAAGCAACCTATACCGCTCCAAGCTAGTTTTTACGTCTAGAGCCACGTAATCCAGATAGGGCAGACACTGTTTTAGCACGTCGGGGAAAAACCCGTTTGTGTCTATCTTAGTAGCAAATCCTCTTTCTTTCAACGTCTTTAGAAACTGTGGGACCTCTACGTGGAGCGTGGGTTCTCCGCCCGTTACGACAACCGCGTTTATGTACTGTCTTCTGGAGTCAAGAACTTGAAGAATCGTTTCTTCCAACAAGAAGGGGCCTCGAGGCTCCAGTACCAGCCGCCAATTGTGGCAAAACGGGCAGCGTAGATTACACCCCGGTGTAAATACCACGGTGGCCAGTTGTGCAGGAAAGTCGATGAGGCTGGTCTTTTGCAGTCCAGCGAAATTCATGCATTCACCTGGCATGCGTTGTCAAGATGACAGCTGGGTCAAAGGTTTTACGGACATGGAACTCCGCTTGTTTGCCGTCGTTCCATTGGTCAACTGGCCGGAGGTAGCCAACTACCCTCGAATAGACTTCGCAGCGTACACCGCAGAGGGGGCAGTCTACACTCTCCCCCGTAAGGTATCCATGGCTTGGGCACACACTGAAGGTCGGAGTTATTGTGAAATAGGGTAAGTTGGAGAGTCGGGTCACCAATTTAACTAGGTTAGCCGTTGTCTTCCACGATGAAACTCGTTCACCGAGAAAGATGTGAAACACGGTTCCACCCGTGTACAAGGGTTGAAGCCTATTTTGGTGTTCTAAAGCCTCAAAGATGTCGCCCGCATAATCGACTGGAAGTTGAGAGGAGTTGGTGTAAAATGGTTCTGCCCCCTTTGAAAGGGACTTCTCGTTTGCCACAATGATGTGTGGATGTACTCGTTTATCGATGCGCGCGAGTCGATAGGACGTTCCTTCAGCAGGAGTGGCCTCAAGATTGTAGATGTTTCCCGTTTCCTCCTGATACCCTGTAAGCTTATCCCGCATGAAACTCAAAATTCGCTCTGCAAAAGTGAGACCCTCACGGGACGCAATCCCCCGCCCAAACAGGTTGAGTAGCGCTTCGTTCATGCCAATCAAGCCTATGGTGGAAAAGTGATTCTTCCAGTAGCCGTCGTATCCCTCCTTGATGGAATGAAGGTAATGCTTAGAATACGGGTACAGACCCTTCTCGGTGAAGCTTTCAAGGATCTTCCTCTTGATCTCAAGGCTGGTTTGGGCGACGTCCATTAGGTCGCTCAGTCGTTCGAAGAACCGTTCTTCATCTCGCTGAACATACCCAATTCGCGGGAGATTAATTGTGACCACTCCAATGGAGCCCGTTAGGGGATTAGCTCCAAAGAAGCCGCCTCCGCGCTTTCGTAGTTCTCGGTTATCTATCCTCAGGCGGCAGCACATGCTCCGCACATCCTCGGGCTTCATGTCGCTGTTGATGAAGTTAGAGAAGTAGGGCACACCATATTTTGCAGTTACTTCAAAGATCTTTTGTGCAACGGGTGAGTCCCAGTCAAAGCTTGAGGTCACATTATATGTTGGGATCGGGAAGGTGAACACCCTTCCCTTGGCATCGCCCTCACTCATGACCTCTGCAAACGCACTGTTAAAGACATTCAGTTCTTCTTGGAAGTCACCATATGCGTCGTCAAGGATTCGTCCACCCAGGGTCACAGGCTCGTTTGAGATGAATGTTGGAACGTTGAGGTCAAGGGTTATGTTGGTGAAGGGGGTTTGAAATCCGACCCGCGTTGGGACATTTATGTTGAAAAGGAACTCTTGGATGGCTTGCTTCACTTCTTTTTCGGTTAAGCCATCGTATCGTATGAAGGGCGCAAGGTAGGTATCGAAATTGCTGAAGGCTTGCGCGCCTGCTGCCTCGCCTTGAAGAGTGTAAAAGAAGTTGACAACCTGCCCTAACGCAGTTCGAAAGTGTTTCGGGGGCTTGCTCTCAATCTTTCCTTTGACCCCGCCAAAGCCAGAGAGGAGAAGGCTGCTTAAATCCCAGCCAACGCAGTAGGCGCCGAGTACGCCAAGGTCGTGAATGTGTAGATCTCCCGTGAAATGGGCTCCTCCAATGGTAGGCGGGTATATTCGTGTTAGCCAGTATTTTGCTATGATGGTTGAGGAAAGATAGTTGTTTAATCCTTGGAGAGAGTAGCTCATGTTGGAGTTTTCACGGACACGCCAGTCATCAAGTTGGAGATATTGATCGATTAAATCGCTGGAACTCAGAAGAGAGGCCAGTTCCCTCAGGTCTTGATGTTGTTTCCGATATAAGATATAGGCCTTAGCAGTCCTTGCATGCCCTGACTCGATAAGGGTCTTCTCCACCAAGTCTTGGATCTCTTCGACCGTCGGGACCCCGTCATCACCAAAACGGTTCTGCAGTTGAGCCACAACTTGCTCACTTAACCGTTCAGCCGTGGCTTGGTCTCGTCCACCAACTGCGTTAGCAGCTTTCCAGATGGCGTTGGCGATACGAAGACGTTCAAACTTTTCTAGTCTTCCATCTCTTTTTCGGACGTACTTCATCTATGCAGCCTCCTCCTTCTTTGACGGAGTCCTTCACTGCGCTCTGTACTGTCATAACGATAAGACAATAAGTAACTACAAAATGTTAAACTTGATACTTAAATTATTTTGAATAAAATCAGGCTTTTTATGACAAATATTTAATCAAATGAGATAGGTAAGTAACACATTTATGTAAAAATCAGGCTCCGAGCGTAATGATTGTTGTTGTGAAAGGTACATATCACATATATTAGTTGCCAGTGGTGCGCGCGCTCTACGATGAGGGGGGATTGAATAAAGTCATGTTAAAGAGGTTAAGTGGAAGGCGTAGTTGGCCACTTCTCTTTAACGAACTTAGGTATCCCTGAAGAGTCAAGCGGACCCACTATGATCTCCCAACCCGAAGCCTCCTCGAGCTCGCCGCTTAATCGTGCAGCACGTCCAGGTATAATCAACGTCTTATGCTTCACAACCGTTTCTGCTTTAGCTTCCCTTAGGGCTTCGGCAATCTTGTCAGCAGTAAGCTTCCTCCCAGCGACAGAACTCTCGACAGAGAGGCCTTCAGAGTCTACGACGAGGAGGAAGCAGTCTACTCCACTCGACTCTATATCCGAAGCCACGGTGTAGTAGGTCAGGGCAAAATTGGTTGTGAAGAGCAAGGGAGACGCCTCGTCTGGTTCACCAAAAGATCTTAGACCCGACTCGACTGCAACAGGCTTCCTCGGATCCGTATAGAGATTATTTCTCAGAACTGTGAGCGGCAGCTGAGACCAACCGTCTAGGCTATGCATGATCATGATGTCAGCGAAACGGGTGACAAGCATCGAGGCAAGCCACGTCTCGTTCCAGATGGCAACTTCGGGCGCGCCTTCATGACCGATCCACGCAGTGAGAGGAACACCTAATATTGGAAAGCCAAGAAGCTCATCGCCTTCTCTGATGGCGGCCTTACGGAGAATTGTGAAGTTATTCACGGTGTCCGATAAGCCTTCATCGGAAAAGGTGCCGGGGTCAATAACCAGGTCCTCGACGCCGTATTCGAGGAGGGTTCGCGTCATGGATTTGAGGAGCGTCAGGTCATTTGGGGCGAAGACTACGAGAGGACAATCATACATTAGGGCGAGGTCCGCCATGTCCCTCCAGTTGTCCTCTGTCGCGGCATAGATTAGGGGCCTATTCTTCCCGAGCACGAGTAAACCGTTCTCGATGACATCGGGGTTGAAGGAGCAGAGTATCGCGGGGAGAGACGAAGTCTCCATAAACCTCTTCACTGCTGAGCTGAATCTTAAGGGATCATTTGAAGTGGATCGGATGGCTATCATGTCAAGACTGAGATTTATTCCAATGTAGGTATAAGAAAAGTCTTCAACCCCTTTCACACGCTTCTTGAACTCGTCGTCCTCCATCTCATCAGTGACGTCTATGGCGATGGCCGTTGGATTGACGTAGGTAAGCTCATGGCGATACATCACTTCTTTCCCGCCGATCTTGACAGCAGCATTTCCCGTACCTATCGTAATCTCTTTTACCGGGGGTTTAAGCAGCTCCCAGAGAGTCTGATAATTCGCCTCCTTCTTCTCAGCGAGGGGAAGACAGTGGTCGAGGAAGACTTCCCGGTTCACGAGCTTGGTCGCGAAAGCCATACAGTTCTCCTCGCCACACTCTTTACAGTTAGTCCGTGGTAGGAGCTTGTACACGTCTATCGGACTTAGGTGGGCTTTAGACATTTCCAGTTCCCCTTCAAATCTTCAGAGTGATCCAGTCAGCGATCGTCTCAGAACTCGCTTTTTCGCCTCGGGTGAATGTCCTTATGACGTCCTTGACTGTTTTCACCGCTGCCGGATGCATCATCATAAACCAGTCGACGCCAGTCAGCAGCAGGGTGAGAGCGGTAACGGTCTCCCAGATGGGGCCACGGAACTCCCTCGGACCCCACTTCGGATCCATCTTCATCCAAGCCTCCCTCGCAGCCCAAGCATTAGTCGTTCCTGAGGCCATGGGGTGCTGAAGCTCCTCATCTCCCATCAAGCCGGCGAGCCTCGTCCTCTCCATGACGGTAAAGGCGTAGTCTAAGCCATAGCCCAGTGCTGCCGTAGTTGTGTCGATCACTATATCTTCCTTAGGTAGAAACTCGTACAGCTTCCTATTCAACTCCCGTGCCAAGGCCATATCCATAGAGGTGAAGGCAATGACCGCGTGACCATGCTTCTTGACGAGTTCCGACATTCCTTGAATATCCATGTCCAGCGTCACCGAGTTTATGAGAAGCCGTTCCCCCTCACCCACCTCAGCAACCTTCTCGAAGACCTGCAAGTCCTTAGCTGGATCGCCACACCCCCCTACGGCCAGAGGGACGTCAACCGCTTCTAAGACGTTCTCCACCGTCTTAGCCGCTTCCTCGGGTGACGTGTCCATCCATAACGGGTCGATGCTTGTTAAGTGAAGCTGCACCATCTCCGCCCCGAATTTATCAACACAACGCTTCGCCCACGCTGCAGGATCGTCGAGGACTTCTGCAAAGGGAGTCCTCATGACCCTCGATAAATGAGGAGCCTTATCAAACACGTCGAAGGCGATTACCGGCGGATGAAGCACAAGGCTGTCGAAGCGGTAGTAGGCGGGAGCCTTTTCACCTCCAAGCGTTATGGAGGATCCTCGGGTTCCCCCCTCGCCCTTTGTTGCGCCGAGTTTAACCTCCACGATTTGACCGGGATAATCCCCTTTCGGAACTCTGAACTCCGTTTGTAAAAGCTCCGTTGGTTTAATCTTCTCTAGGGGGGATATTTCCCGTGGTGGTGCCATGGTGGGAATCGGTATAGAGGGTTGGATAGAGATTTCCAGATCTCCGATTTCGATCTCAACATCCTCTAACTCTATCTCCGCGAACTTACTCAGCAACTTTAGGATGTCGGAGCCGATCTTTATGCGGGGATTCTCGTCTTCCCTGTTTTTTTCTCCCATCTTAGGTCCCCTCCCTCTTCTCCCGCCGTATAATAAGCTTCTTTGCGACGATCTTAGCGTCCTTGAGGATGATTGTGAAGCTACTAGTGGTAAGGGGTAGTCCGCTGAGAGAAGGGGATAAGGTCTGTTGCAGAACGACTTCCGCAGCCTCTTGGGGGGTAGCTTCCTCCACGACCTCTTCTTCAGCCACCCATTTCTCAACAACGGGGTGATTTTTGCTTGTGAGGAAGTCCTTCAATTGAGGGATGTTCTCCACATCCTTCTCAGTTGCGATCTTGTCCACCACATCTATGGGAATGAAGTCTTTAACTCGGTCTCTAATGTTAGACGGCATCCATACGATTCTATTCCATCCGCCGTCGGCTTGGAGTAATTTTGGCGATCTCAGGTATTCGATGGAGACCCCGTGGAAGCCGTCTACCTGTCGTCCGCCAGCGGTGGAGTCCGCCATCGTCGCGAAGGGTAATCCATTAATTGTCGCCCCCTTGAAGTCGCGGTAGACCAATCCGAAGCCATCGACTTCAGGAATGTAGAAGGCGAGACCTTCAAAACAGCCGCAGGATGTGTGGGGATAGCCGAAGGCGGTGTAAAACCAAACCCGCTCTATGGCCCCCAAGCTCTTCTCCTTCACTACTTCGTTTGCACCCGTGTACTCGCCTCGCCAAGGGTCGACGCATTCCCCCTTCTCGATCGTGAAGAGTGGCCCCTTCGGGTCTATTCGCGCCGCAGCACGCCCGTCAAACCAGCTGATGGCGCCACAATTAGAGTAACGTTGCGGGGTGATTACGCAGCAGTGGGTTGGCGCGAAGGACTGACACAAGGTACACCCATAAAAGGCATCAGCCTCCTCGTCCTTCATACCGCGTGCCTTAGCGTCCCGGGCCTCATACGTTGCCTCGGCTTCGACGAAGGTGTTAGCGACCTTCTCGGGGTCTGTCATGAAGGTTATCTGGATCTTCTCGATGAACGGCATCTCACTTTTATAGAGGCGTTCCAAGATTTTTCCTACGAGGGAGAAGGAGTTAAATCCTTTCTCAAAGGCCTTCTTGCTGAGTCTCAAATGAATGTCATATCGCTGGTTTAGGTGCATAAAGCCCTCGATGAAGTTGATGTATTCGTGAATTCGTCGCTCTATCACACCCTCAAGGTCTTGTTCCACTTCCTTCCCCGCCACCTCGATAAGGATTCCGAAGGGGTAACTTCGCCCGGACTCCATGTTGCCTAGGTCTTTACCAATGATGTTTACAACCCCATCTTCAATCTCATTCAAGCCTCTTACTTTCACCAGTTCAAACTTGTGCGTTTCCCGTGGGCCACCAAGTTCTACTTGGGTGTCGCTCCACCTTATCCGCTCGCCTTCGTAAATTACCCCCACTTCTACCGGTATATCGTCAAACATGGACATTCTTCACCCGTCCCTCCATTCACGTTTCTTCTAACTTACTTAATATTATTTCGAAGCTTTCAAGCCAATTCACGATCTTAAGGTTGGGGAAGGACCAGGTTGCGTGAGGTGTATAGTATCTGTCAAGGCTCATAGTCTTCAGATTTGGAGAGAAGTGTTTCAACGCAGAAAGGATCACAAATTCCATGTAGTAGGGAAGACCCATGAACAATGCGAGATCGTATACTCCTTTTCCATCTAGACCCTTCCATGAGGGGTCTTGAAGTCTATTCCCAATGTCCATTGCAGACATTGAAGCCTTGGGTTGAAAGCCCTTCTTGATAAATTCATTGATGGTATGAGCCGTGGTAACTACTGGAACGCCTGCTGTTTTATTCATACGGATTGCGTAATCGATCATCTTACCATATTCCGAATCTGTTTGCGTGGCTAAGTGTCCAACTATGAGAAGGGGTCGCTTGGCTCTCTTCACCATTGCAACGACGACTTCTGGTTTTAAGATGGGAAGCGCCTTCTTTGGACCCGCTATCTCGGCTGTTTGCCAGGGTTCTGTCCTTGCACCCATTTCACTCACTCCTCTTTCTGATCATTCTGGGTAAGAGTGTTGGATCCGGGATCCTCCTCTCTTCCCATCCCTTTTCCTCCAGAATCTTGAATATCTCGTCTCTCATGGTGAGAGGGATGTCTGCTCTATTTCGGATGAAGAGATGTATATCGTCGGGCATGACACCGTAGAAGCGCTTATGAAAATCAATGTAATGGTTTAATTTTATAGCACGCCCTCTACTGGTGTCATTAGGTCTTAAACAGAGTTTAGCCATCATCACAATAGCTTCTTCTTTTGTCTCTGCTGTGGTGAAGAGGTGTTCGGGTGTTGGACCTACATAGACTCTGTCGCCAGTTCTGGCGTCATACACATACCAGTCCTCCTCCTTGTCCTTTCTCCCAAGAAGCATACGCCGATACTTGGATCCATGGGGTCCTACGATCACAGGCACACCAAGCCTCCAAAAACCTGAAGCTATCGAGGCTGCTTTCTGAGACATGGCACCCCAAGCGAGGCCAACCGCTCCCACTCTGTTGAGGATGTAATCAGCGATCTCTTCATAGTTAGCCCGCAGATTCCTTTTCGCAAAGATGCTTGCAATCTTTATGGCTGCTCCAGCTATATGGGGATTTGAAACACATGAACCCACATTAAGGATTCCACCAGCGGAAAAGCTGCCAGGATATTTCTCGTAGAGGGTTTTTCCCTCGTCGTCCTTGACCATGGCTATGGACATAGCTGCGCACCCTGACGTTACAACAATAAATCTGCGTTTAGCGAACTCCTCGGCGATTTCAGCGACCTCCTTTCCTCCGTGAGGATAATTGGCGCATCCAACGATGGCAACTACTCCAGGAATTTCCCCAAGAACTATGGGTCCGCCAACTTCTCTAATCTCAACGTCTGAGATTGCCCCCCGTCCGACGCGCATCTTGAATTTTTCTTCCCATAACTGTTCTTCCCCGGCTTTGATCATGAAGCTGTGCAAAGGAAAGTCGTTTGGGCAAGCACTATCACAACGGGCACAGCCGACACAATCCTCAAGGATAGCTGCTAATGGATTAAGATCTCCTTTAGCTGCGGCTTTTATGGCCTCCGGTATGGGTTGATTGTTGGGACAGGCTCGCATACACTCATTACATAGAGTGCACTTCAGAGCAGCTTCTATGATCTCTTCTTTTTCAGGGATGACACTGAATTTATCTCGTTTTGGAGCGATAGCCATTACCGTCTCAACGGCAACTTGCCCAACCTTTTCTGAATCCAAAATGAGCGCCCCAGGAACCTTCCCCTCTACAAGATCCGAGATCACATCCTTCGCCGAGCTTTTTGTCCTATTTTCAAGCCCCAAACAGTTTTTCGGACTTGAGGCAATCACTGGCGTTTTAACTTTTTGAGCCTCAACTAAGGCATCTGCTCGGATACACTGTTCATCCACCACAATTAAATCAGCGAGTCCGCTTCTGATGTATCGAAGTTGCCAAGATATGGGACCAACTATCTTGGCCAAGGAGCTGTATCTGGTAAGGTCGTGGGCCGTGCAGCATATTCCTACAACTTCAACTTTGCCCTGCAGTCCTTTGTCGTTTAGATAGTCGATTATCCCGGTAGAAGAGGGGACGTTGTGACCGATGACCAAAATCGTGGGTTTGGTTATGTCGGCTATTCCGAAGCCTAAATCAGCTAGAGGAGCCTCTGGATCGGCCTTTGGAAAGCCAAGAACGGAAATTTGTGCTAGATCCGCTATTTCCATGCCAACCTGATCAGTCATTCCTGCATGGAAAACTTTTGACTCAAAATCTAGGTTGCTCCCTTCCTGCCCGGTGTGAGTCGCGGAAAGGAGATGGGTAACCTGTTCCTCGCAGTAGTTAAGAGCGTCTTCTAAATCTTTAAGAGTCTTAGGTCTGATACCGCAAACTAAACGTGTCACAGGGGCCTCCACTTCTATGTTAAGACCTCCAACATCGAGTGGACTGTTTCGACCATACTTCTCTATGAGGTGTTCTATTAGGTGTCGGGCATGTGCGATGTGAGTAGCAGCACCGATGCAGCAGGCTAAGAGAACTATACGAGACTGTTGGGCCGCCATATCGAGTCCACAGGCACCCCGTTTATCGCCTGTTAAATCGCACTTTCCGAAGGTGCAGAGGCAGCAGACATCGCAGAAAGGCATGTAGAAAGGCTTGTATCGCTGCAGAATTGTGAAGTCCCATTCCCGCAGGTCCGTTATGGACGGATAGGGTGTTGGGCCTAAAGGTTCAGTCCATGTTTCGTCATATATTCTTCCAACGGATATCTCTATGTCTTTAAAAACACCGAGATCCGTTTTGAACTCTTTCAATTTAAGATTAAGGTCTTTTTTTGACAGAAACCTTTCCCCCGTCTATGTATATGTACTTTTTAAATACAAATATTCGGCTTTCTTACTGTTGAGTCCACATTTATGTGTTTCTAAATTATCCTACCCCAGAACCTGATTGCGGAGACAAAAGATACTCGAGATAGAACTATAATCATCTACCCGTTTTCACGACAGAATCTGCGTTTTAAACGCTTCATCAACTCTCCATTTTTCAGCCTACTCAAAGCTTATTTAGAGGTGTTCGGATGATATCTCGTTTTACTAAGCAGGATATAACGGTGAAGGATATTGTCGGATTTAATCGTTGGAGTTGGAGAAATCGGTTGGGGGCTACGCGACCTCTTCACCGAATGTGGGCGGGACGTATGTGGATTTGACATCAATCCGGAACGACGCTTTGGGAATCCCGAAAAAATCAATTTGATGCACATATGTATTCCATTCACCTCGAACTTTGTTAACGATGTTCGAGAATACGTCCAGAGATGGCGTCCACGGAGCGTCGTTATTCACAGTACGGTTCAGCCGGGAACAACGAAGTTGCTTCACAATGACCTCCCCAAGGGAAATGTTGTGTACAGCCCTATTAGAGGCGTGCACACCCGCATGGAATTTGACCTCAAGAGATACATTAAATTCTACTCCTCGTATCCAAGGACAGACGAAAGCCTGTTTCGAGAATGCTTTACCGACGATTGTGGTCTAGCGATTGAACGGTTTTCCACGCCTTTTGCTCTCGAAACCGCGAAGATAGTCATTGGATCAAGTTATTACGGGTGGATTATCGTGTATGGCCAACTCGTGGAAAAGCTATGCATGGAATACGGTTTAGAGTATAACGAGCTCTGGAAATTCGCTGATCAAATTCATGAATTTCTTGGCAATCGGCCCAAGACTTACGTAGACCCCAAGGGTATTGGAGGCCATTGTGTACTACAAAATCTTGATCTCATCGAAGGGATCCTTCCAGAGTTGAAAGACATCATCACCAAAATAAACGAAGAAACGAAAAAAAGACATGATAAATGAAAGCCGTCATCCCGCGTCTGAATCGAAAGGCATGTCGGGGAGGAATCCCAGCAGACTACGAGACATAGGTCTTGTTAATTGGCCTTGTGGGGAGATAGTTAGGATCATTTTCTGACATTAAAGATCGACGTAGTCAGTTTAACTTAGACGGAACTTAGCGTATACGAGCTTTGAGGCATGGCTATTGAAGTCTGCGACTTCACAACGCCATTGATGGATTGTATTGCATCTATCAAGACGCCTAGATCTTCAATTTTCGCATATTCTGCGTATATGATCACGTCAAAGGGGCCAGTAACTGCCCGCGCAATTTTGACTCCCTCAATCTTTGACGCTTCTTCAGATACCTTCCACAGCAAACTGGCTTCAGTGTTGACGAAAATGAAAGCCTCCATACATCAACCTCCGA
>JAOZHB010000133.1 GCA_026015035.1 Candidatus Bathyarchaeota archaeon
ACTCTTCCATGGCGAGGCGGGAAGTGCGGACGAGCAGTTTTCCCTCATCCCGCAAGATGTGCTCTTCAACTTCCTGGGAAAACCCGATCATCGTGTTGCCTAAGGCTGTAAGTCGGTACTTCTTTGAGTCTTTATCCGCCTCCAACAGCCCGGTTTTTAACAAGGTTCTCAGGTGATACGCGAATTTTCCAGCGTCTCGACCTGGGTTTAACCCCAACTGACTCATGATTTCACTGTAGCCAAGGGAGTTATGGACGTGAAGAAGCTTGAGGATTTGAAAGCGGAGGGGTGCAGACGCTGCTCCGAAAATGTCTGGACTCGTCTTTCTCTTTTTTTGTTTACTTCGAGGCAAATCCGTTCCCTACGAGAAGCATGCTGCTGATAGTAAGGGCTAAAACAAGGTCCAATGTAAATCCTGTCTCTTACCTGCTATCTACCTTCACAGCTGTTTTAACCTTCGACAACTTAATCTCTTTCTACCAATAAAAGCATAACGATTAACATTTCCAGCGACATAAGTATTCCCATATTTTTTTCTTCGCCTCAAGCGTTCGCAGCCTACATAGTACAACGTTACTTCAAGAATCTACGCCCCAGAGCAGACCCATGCGGGGACACCTTCTCTCATAATCACATTAATGTGCGGTATTTTGGGTTTGTGAGGTGTACACGGGCGTCGGTGAAAAACTAGAACCAAAACCTTCCCTTTACTCTTTCGGGGACGGGACAGGGGTTTGTACCGGTGAAGAAGACTGAGTTAAGCTACCAGTCAAATCCATGCATTAATGCTTTTTCAGCGATATAGTTATAGTTGTTACTTTGGGATGTATAACGGGACTGCGTGTAACGTGGTTTATCGTTCTCTTTTTATGAGATTTATCGTTAACTTACTAGTAAGTCAGCTTAGCCAGAGCACTCTTGAAGATTAACTCAATCATTAAACCACTTATTTTTAGCGTGCTTATGAAGCGTTTGGAAAAGCTCAACAAAAAGACACATAAAGGGCTTCAATTGATAGAAACAGAGAGGAATGTTAGATGGTTTCACTGAGGAAGCCCCGTGTCCTTATCACCGTCGAGTCAGAAGGGCAAGTCAGTAGAGAAGAGATGAGACACCTCCAAGAAGTAGCAGAAGTCGAGGTGGTGAAGTCTTCTACATTCTCGCGAAAAGATGAACTACTGCGAATTATCGGGGATTATGAAGGCGCAATTATCACGTCGAATATCCCTTTTGACCGGGAGGTAATAGCGAAGGCTGAGAAGCTTAAGGTCGTTTCGCGGTTCGGTGTGGGCTATGACCGCATTGATGTCAAAGCGGCTGTTGAGCAGGACGTGTATGTCACTAACACTCCCGTCCTATCGGAGACTGTGGTAGAACTAGTTTTTGGTCTTCTTTTTGCTGCAGCGAGGAACATTTCTAAGGCTGACGCCTATCTCAAGGGTGGAAAGTGGATGGTGCGGGAGGAACGTATCAAGTTCACCGGTGTAGACTTTTTTGGAAAAACCTTGGGTATCGTTGGCTTAGGACGCGTAGGCTCCCTATTGGCTAGACGGGCACGAAGCTTTGACATGACCTTATTATACAATGACATCGTCAGGTATAGAGCCCTCGAAGAAGAGCTCGGCATACAATTACTTCCTTTGGATGAGCTTCTATCTCGATCCGACTTCATCTCCATCCATACCCCCTTAACCGAGGAGACGCGGGAGCTTATTGGTGAGAAGGAGCTTAAGACCATGAAACCGAGTGCTATCTTGATCAACACGTCAAGGGGCCCCGTAGTGGACGAGGCCGCCCTCGTCACAGCCTTAACGGAAGGATGGATTGCCGGTGCGGGTCTGGATGTGTATGAGAATGAGCCGATCCACCCAGATAGTCCCCTTCTTACCTTGGGTAATGTCGTTCTCACGCCGCATCTTGGCGCTGGAACACGCGAATGCAACGAACGCGTCGTTTCAGCTGCCGTTGAAAACACCATCCGAGTATTGAAAGGCGAGAAACCCCTTTACCCCGTCACTTCCTAGCCCTTTTTGCTTAACCCCACCTATTCCCCCCGTTTCTCTTCCCTCACCTATTGAACTCGTATGCAACTATACCCTGTGGACTCGTGAGCTTGGAATTTAACGTGGGAGTCGAACGCAGCAAGCGGAGGTGTGTGACCTTCCTTTGATCAAGCCGGTGCTAAGATTAATATGGATGTGGACTTCCCTAATTCTTAAATTACATGATAAATTTTTATCTCTTGACGTGTGATGACGGTGGAACGGAGAAACGGAGACCCAGCGAGAAGGGCTTCCCTGCCCAAACGATATAGCCCAGGGAGAGTCGAAGCGAAGTGGCAGGAATATTGGCTGACACGCGAGGTTTATGAGAATGCCTATAAATTCCGGAAAGACGATGAGACAAACCCTGTCTTTGTCATCGATACTCCACCGCCGTTTACTTCGGGGAAGCTTCACATGGGCCACGCCTATTGGAGCGTCCTGAATGATACTATTGCCCGATACAAGCGGATGCGGGGTTTTAACGTTCTCTTGCCTCAGGGTTGGGATTG
>JAOZHB010000136.1 GCA_026015035.1 Candidatus Bathyarchaeota archaeon
CAGAAATATTCTCAAGAATACTTAGCTAATGAGAATACAGCACGCCGCTACCTGAAAGATCTGGGATTGGACTTACAAATCTGACAAGCGTACACTCTAGCTAGCGCGCGCTATTTGTGTATTCAAATAGAATTTTCTTCTTTCACAGCCCTGATGATCTCTGGGATAACCTCGTAGAGGTCGCCAACGATACTGTAGTCCGCGATCTTGAAAATGGGTGCCAACGGATCCTTATTGATGGCAACGATGACGTCTGATGTCTGCATTCCCGCCAAGTGCTGCACCGCGCCAGAGATACCGCAGGCTATATAGAGTCGAGGCCTCACCGTCTTTCCACTCAAACCCACCTGATGCCTGAAGGGAATCCACCCTTCATCCACCACCAGTCTACTCGCCCCGACGACTCCCCCCAACGCATCAGCAAGCTCCTGAATGAGGCTGAAGCCCTCCGGACTTCCCAACCCCTTTCCCCCCGACACTATGATTTGAGCCTCCGTAAGACTTACATCTTCCGATTCCGTGGAGACACTCAGTATCCGCGTCCTGTCCATCACTGCATCCCCCACGTTCTTGAGCACTATCTCACCCATTTGTCCTGGCTGCTTCTCCGCTCGCGTCATTACCTTGTACCGAACCGTAGCCATCTGAGGTCGGTGGTTCGTACAGAGAATTGTGGCCATGACGTTTCCTCCGAAGGCAGGTCTCGTCTGAAGCAGATTCCTCTCAGCATCGATGTCCAGTCCCGTGCAGTCCGCGGTGAGACCTGTTTGAAGCCGTATCGCGAGTCTTGGAGCCAGGGACCGCCCAATGGACGTGGCACCGATGAGGAAGATGCTGGGCTGAACCTCTTTGACAAGAGCAGTCAAGAGTTGAGTGTAGGGGTCATCTCTGAAGTCAGCTAGGAGAGGGCTGTCAAACAGGTAAATCCTGTCCACACCATATTCGGCCAAGTCCTCTGCCTGCGTCTTCATGTTCTCTCCGAGGACGACGCATTCAAGGCGTTCACCCAATTTATCCGCTAACTCTCTACCTTTGCCAACAAGTTCGTAGACAACAGGCGAGATGACGCCTCGTCTCTGTTCCCCGAAGACCAAAACCCCGCTGTACCCCGATACGTCACCAGTCCTCTCCACTTCCTCCACTTCAATGGCTTTCTCGGGACAGACGTCGACGCAGATGCCGCAGAGCCTACACTCTTCGCTAATGACCGCCTTATCCTCCACAAGGGATATGCACTGGAAGGGACAAGAGGTGATGCAGAGGCCGCAGCCCGTACATTTCTCACGTAGCACTCGAATTTCTGACATGTCCATGATTCTCCCTTAGATCATATGTCGCTCCCTGAGTTTTCGAATCAAGGTTTCGGCTTGGCTTGTTGCATCGCCCGACAGCATTTCGCCTCCGGGGCGGGGTGGCGGCGGAAACACTTTAATCACCCTCGTCGCTGAGCCCTCGAGGCCAAATCGGCTCTTTTCCCCGGTGAGGTCTGAAACGCCCCATACAACAACCTCCATTTTTCGGGCCTGCATTTTTCGCCGGAAGGAGGGAAGCCTCGGCACATTGATCTCCTTCGTCACCGTGATCAGGCAGGGTAGCGGAGCCTCCACGACCTCGTAGGACTCTTCGATGGGCCTGTTCAATTTCGCTGTTGCTCCCGTTACGTCAACTATTTTTCCCACGTAACTCACGTGGGGGATGCCTAGCTCTTCCGCGAGGCCAGGGCCAACCTGCGCCGTGTCCCCGTCGGTCGTCTTCAACCCACACACGATCAAGTCGTAATCACCAATTTTCTTTATGGCACGGGCTAGGGTGTAGGATGTGGCCCACGTATCGGCTCCAGCGAACGCCCGGTCAGAGAGGAGGAACGCTTCGTCGCAGCCTAAGGCTAACGCCTCGCGTAACGCGTTTTCCGCTTGGGGTGGACCCATACTCAGGGCGATCACCGTTCCCCCATGCTCTTCTTTCAGTCGGATTCCTTCCTCAATCGCGTACATGTCCAAGGGGTTTACGACAGCCTCGATCCCCTCGCGTTGAAGGGTTCCCGTCTCAGGATCTATCTGAACCTCCATGGTATCCGGAACCTGTTTAATGCAAACAATTATCCTCATAATGAACACATCTCAAAGGGCTTTTCAAACAACTCAAACACGACGACAGACTCACATACTCTTCAAGGGACATCGATGTTCCCGCATGTTTATTCTGCCTGATGCACCTTTTGAACAGTTCAGAGATATTTAACTTTTTTTTATTAACCTTTATAGAAACGAGTTAAAGCACTCTTTTGGTTCAATATCTGTGACCACACGTCGCGCGTGGACTCAAATCATTTTGGTTGAAGGTTACGCCTGAAAACTCAGTAAGCAGGGTCTGCCAATGGCTAGCTAAGCTACTACACGCGCGCTACGGTCCTCTCTCATTTTTCCGCGTGTAAAAACCGATAAATTGAAAAAAATTTTTTCAGGGAAGGAGCGTAAATCGCGGCGTTTAGCCGCAACCGCGCCGAGAAAACGGCCCTTTACACAGGGAGAGGACACGGTTATTGCATGCATTATGCCTTGATAAATCCGCCTAAACTGTTTAAAACCGTCCAAGGTCCATCGGATACAAAACGTTAAATGGTTGAACTCCGTGAGGAGATGGCTGACAATGTCAACACAAGTTCACGGACCACGACCTGTCAGTGGCTTCGAGTCATACCGACCGTAACCTAACGCAATCATAGCTAGTTAACTAAAATAATGAGGTTGCGTGGATGCTTAAAGTACGTTTATATATAATCATGTAGCCTTATCATCGCTCATAAGGCATCTATCAAGCAGATTTGACTGAGGGGAAATATACGATGGTCTATGGAAAAGTTACGCAGAGCGTTGTAGATGAGTTGACGAGTATCTTTGGGCCTGAAGATGTGGTTACGGATAAGGAGTTGCTTGAAAGCTACTCCTCTGATGAGAGTACTGTTGCACCCCATCTTCCAGAGGTGGTGGTGAAGCCTGAGAGCACTCAAGAGGTTTCGTTGACGATGCGGCTCGCTAATGAGAAGCGGATTCCTGTCGTCGCGAGGAGTGGGGGCACCTGTGTCACGGGTGGGGCTGTACCGATACACGGTGGTATCGTCATATCCTTTGAGAAGATGAATCGCATTGTGGAGATCGATGAAGAGAATCTCATGGTGATTGTTGAGCCGGGTATCTTTATCATGGATCTTCATGCGGAGATGGAGAAGCGAGGTTTTCTCTACCCGCCTGATCCCGGACAGAAAAGCTCCTGCCTGGGAGGAAACGTCAACACGAATGCTGGGGGCATGCGAGGGGTTAAGTATGGTGTTACTCGTGATTTTGTGGAAGCGTTGGAGGTAGTTCTTCCCGCTGGGGATGTCATCCATCTAGGTAGAAAGACGGTGAAGAATTCGACTGGATATGATCTTAAGGACCTCATCATTGGCTCTGAGGGCACATTGGGCGTGACGACTCAGATGACTCTCCGGCTGGTTCCTCTGCCGAAGATCACCACAACCCTCTACGTGCCGTTCAACGGCTTTGCAGACGCTGTGAAGACGATTGCAGAGATTATTCGGAGGAAGATTGTTCCACCGGCCCTCGAGTTCGTGGATCGGTCATCGGTCTTGGTGGCTGAACGCTTTCTCGGCAGACCTATGCCTCATAATAGTGCTCCCGCCTACGTTTTGATCCGGTTGGAGGGTAATATTCAGGAGGAGGTGGACTCAACCTTTGAGGCTGTTGGTGAGTTGTGTCTCGAGAACGGTGCCATCGATGTCCTCGTTGCTGACACCGCGGAGAGCCAGCAGAAGATTTGGGAGGGTCGTAGCTGTATCATCGACGCCGCTAAGGCGGAAGGCGTTGTTGAGCTTCTGGACGCTGTTGTTCCACGGAATAAGCTCCTTGTCTTTTTGGAGGGTTTGTATAAGCTTGCGGGGGACGTGGGGCTCAACGTCCAGAACTTCGGTCACGCTGGCGACGGCAACGTACACACAAACATCTTGAAGGAGAACATGAGTGACGAAGAGTGGAATGAGAAGGTACCGAGGTTTTGCGAGGAAGCGTATCGCCTCAGTCTCTCCTTGGGTGGGAACATCTCAGGTGAACATGGGATCGGCTTGATTCGGAAGAGTTTTCTGCCCCTTGCCCTCGGCGTGGATAGTCAGGATTCGGCAGTCCAGATCGACTTAATGCAGAAGATCAAGCTGATCTTTGACCCAAACAACATCCTGAATCCCGATAAGGTCTTTGATCTCTAAGCGAAGTCGTTCTTCCCCCTAATCCTCTTCTTATTTGTTTTAACCGTAGCTAGTAGCGCTCTCTCACCAACCAAGACAGCTCCGGAGTTTTCTTAATCAAACA
>JAOZHB010000140.1 GCA_026015035.1 Candidatus Bathyarchaeota archaeon
GGTTTTTTCCATTCTTCCCTCATAATGCTGTAAAGGACAGAATCTCTCCACTCACCCTGCTCGAAATACAGTTTTCTGAGAACGCCTTCCTTTTTGAAACCAACCTTTTCTAAAACCTTTCGCGAAGCCATATTTTTTAAAGTTGCATCAGCCTGTATACGCACAATGTCCCTGGCGAGGAATAAATAATCCACAATTATTGTAGCTGCTTCTGTACAGTACCCCTTACCTCGTTCCTTTGGAATGACTCCGTATCCTATTTCATGCTGTCTTCGCGCCAGATAATGAGCGACATAACCAATTTTCGCTCCGTCTTTCTTTTCAATGAAGAACCATTTTCCTCCGTTGCTGATCGTTTGCTCGTACTCTTTCTCTAATTCTCCCACAGTCTCCTGTGTGAGACGTAAATACTCACCGATGAAACTAAGATCGTTGACCCACACTTGAAGGAGTGGTAGGTCTTCTTTCTCAATTACCCTTAAATTGACCGTTTTTCCCTTAAGCAATTACTAACACTCGTATTTCTGTGGACAAGATCGTATTTAAGCTATCCAACTCTACTAACATAAACTCCTCCAAGGACATCGCTTAATCCTTAGAAGCAAGGATGAACGAAGTAAAATTTATCACTTTGTATCTGGTTTTTCATCGGAAGCCCAAGAAAGCTAGCTATATGATGCGAATTAGCACATTACTTGTATTAAAAGGCTCACAAAGGGAATATTTGGAGACCTTACTGCGAACATCCCAGAAATGAATTGCTAGCTAACTTCATCGTATACACAGCAGTCCACTGCCCATGAACTCATGAGGACAAAGAAGAGATCAGGGGAGATGTCACCTCTGTCAGTATGATGAGCGTGCTAGCTCTCTCATTTTTCCTCGTGTAAAAAACATTAAATTGAAAAAAAATTTTTCGGGGAAGGACAGTAAATCGCGGCGTATTTCATATAATGCGCCTAAAAAACGACTCGTTGCACAGGGAAATGACATGGATAAACCATGCATTATCCCATGAAAAATCCGCCTAAACGACGCGAGAGCGTCCAAAGATCAGCGGGTTCAATACGTCAACCTGATGAACCCCATGATGAGATGGGTCAATACAGGCGTCACCAACTCGTGGTCCTAGACTCCCTCAGCAGCTTCGAGATACGCCGATAAGAAATCACTCATGCAACGCTCGCGAGGACATCGACTTCGCATACCTGGTTGCATCGTCAGAAGTGGTTGAGGGACCGAACAAGGAAATCAGAATACTCCACTACCTCTTGAAGCTTGTAGAAAAAGGGGAAAATTAGGGGGGTTGCTTACAGATGTACTCGACGCCCGTTTCTTTAGTGCACATGATACTGTTATGGTGGATGGTGAAGTTGAAGACGAAACCATGTGGGCTTCCGACTTCGGGTGCCACTGTCCACCGCTCAACCTGGCTGACGCGTTTAACGTACATTAGTTTTTATGGACGTGCTTCTCTAACCTACCTGTCATCGATTAAAGATGGAAAACGCTGCGGAGAACGGAGTAAGGGTTTTTGAGAGAGTATCTACGGCTTCTCCACTTACCAACGACGTCCTGCATCCTGGCCTTCGCCCTTATCGGCAGCACGTCTGCCCCCGTTATCTATTTCGATCGACTGCTGTGGCTTCTCATCCAGCTTTTCTTGATCGGAGGCGTCGCTGCCAACTACTTTGACGAGCTCATAGGCAGACCTTGGCATACAACGATGCCTCGGACACATCTGTGGAGCATTGGGTTCGTGGCTCTCGCGACTTCGAGCTTCATTGGCCTTTATTTCGCAGTGACCCTTTCCTTCGAGTTCTCCCTCTTTGTTATCCTCTGGGCGTTTATTACCCTCGCGTATGACCTCGAATTGTTCAATGGACGGTTTCATAACACCCCCTCCCTAGCGCTGAGTTGGGGCTCCATCTGCCTAGGAAGCTACTATCTCCAAAGCCTCATGTTAACGCCGCGTAGCTTACTTCTTTCAACGATTCTTGGCTGCATCGCGGGACAGGGGCGAAATCTGTACGAAGAAGCTAAGCCGTATAGTAGAGACGGGATCACTTCTTCGCCCGAATCAACCAAATTCGCGTGGACCCTGCTTAAAACGTTAATTGTGTGTATCGACATCATTGCCTTGATCATGCTGTCCTACCGACTTCTGTCATAATCTGCCTAACTAATCAACGCAATCGGCTCTTCACGACATCCTTACTCGTGCTCTTCAGGGTCTTTCAAATGTTGACGTTCTATCCATCGCCATCCCCAGATAGCGAATCACCATTATGTTCCTTGAGATGCTGGCCAAGTTAATCTAAACTCTTCTTCAACAATCTCGTTGCTAACGTTAGAAATATGGTTAAGAATAGTGTCAGTGCAGCCACATCCCTTAGCAGCAGGGACATGTGGAGAGGCCCTCTAAGCGTATGGTGAAAAGCATCAACGGCGTAGGTTAAGGGAAGTAGATGAGCTATGACCTGAATTGGAACCGGCATCGCTTCCACAGGCATAAACACGCCGCAGAGGAAGACCATGGGAAAGCGGAAGTAGTTGGAGAGGGTTTGAGCTTCAAAAACCTCCTTTACAGAAACAGCGACCAAGGCGCCCAACGCCGAGTGCGTTAACACGGTCAGTATGAGGACTGCTATCATGTGGACGGGGTGGATGATGGTTATGTTTAGGAACAATAGCGATATGACGGTCATCACCCCCGCTATCACTAATCCGAAGACCGCTCCCCCCAACACCTTACCCACCACGATCGTGGTAAGGGAGACGGGTGCCATGATCAACCTTTCTAGGGCGCCCACCCGCTTCTCAAAGGTGATGACGATCGCCTCCATCGAGGTGGTGCCAACGAGGGCGGCCATCGCCACCAGACCCGGTGCTAAGTCAGCAAGACCTGCTGGGTTTCGCAGGGTGAACGCCAGTGCCAGTACGAGGGGGAAGAGGATGCCCCAGCTAATGTTGGGTGGCTTGAAGTAGTACGCTTTCAAGTCCTTGAGGAGGATGTGCCATATTCCTTCCAACTCATCTCTAATCAAGCTCCTCCCCCTCTTCGCTCCTTCTCCATCAGCATCATCTCAGGCCCCATCCCCGTCAACTTTACGAAGGCGTCTTCGAGGCGTGGTTTCACCGTGTTCATGGACGTGACTTCCAGACCATGGTCGTCAGCCCACCTCATTAACGCCTTGAGTGGCTTGGAGACCTCGCGAACCTGAATCCATACCGTATTGTCCTTCATCTCGACTGGACCATAGGTTTCCAGTTCTTCCAAGTTGTAGGACTCCACTGACGAGGTGAATGCGACTTCAATGACCGACGTGCTCTGAACCACCGCTTTCAAGTGTTCAGGCGTATCTACCGCAATGATCTGCCCCTTAACGAGGATGGCTATTCGATCGCATAATTGATCCGCTTCCTCAATATAGTGGGTGGTGAGAAAGACCGTCACACCCATCGCCCGTAAATCCTTTACGAAGTCTCGAAGGGATCTCGCGCTCATCACATCTAAGCCACTGGTGGGCTCATCTAAAAAGAGGACATCTGGACGGTGGACGAGTGCTGCCGCGATGGTCGCCCGTCTCTTCAATCCCCTTGACAGGCCTCTAAATTTGGATCCCCTCCTCTCTGTCAAACCAAAGGTCTTGAGGAGGCCTCGAATACGCTCATCCCTCTCCCTTCTCGGCACATGATACATACCTGCCATGAAGCGGAGGTTCTCCCATACTGTGAGTTCATCGTAAAGATTGGAGGTCTCTGGCACCACGCCCAC
>JAOZHB010000141.1 GCA_026015035.1 Candidatus Bathyarchaeota archaeon
GAGAAAGGTGGACGAAGTCTTAGGTCAGGAATAGTGCGAGGCTGAGCGAATCATGAGGGAAGTGGAGAAGGTAGCGGTCGTGGCGTGCGCAGGCATGGATAAGGCTCTTGGCTCGGTGGCCCGTGCCAGCGTCTTCAGGGTCGTAGAAGTTCTCAGGCCAGAGAAGACTGAGTTGATCTGTCTTCCCCCAGCTCTAACGGGGGTTACGCCCCACTCTGAAGGGGTCAAAAGGCTTCCAGTTATCGCGGTGGACGGCTGCGCAGAACGGTGTGCAACCAAACTCGTCGTCAAGAACGGCGGCAAAGTCAGGGGAAGAGTGCTGCTTCCCGTCAGCGCTCAGAAACACGGTCTTCTGCCGGTGGCAGCGTCAAACATAGGTTCTAACGGCGAAAAACTAGTGGAAAGGGTTGCCGATGAGATCGCATCCATAGTTGACCGGCTTACCAAAGAAGGGGTGTAGTAGTGTTGGCCGAAAAACCCTTTGAATTGAAAGTGGATAAGTGGACCTTCAGGGTTCCAAGAGACCGTTTTTACAATGAGAATGATTGTTGGGTAAAGCTGGAGGGGAGCAGGGCGACGGTGGGCATCACCGACTTCCTGCAAAACATGGCCAGCGACATCATCTATGTCGAATTACCCGAGCTAGGCACCGTAGTGGAGCAGTTCGATGAAGCGGGGTCCTTTGAGGCGGTTAAAATTATGCTCGATCTGATATCACCGGTGACTGGGGTCGTCAAAGAGGTGAACGAGGAGCTTCTGGAGAAGCCTGAACTCGCGAATCAAGACCCCTATGAAGGGGGATGGTTCGTCAAGATGGAGGCAGCGGATTTCGACGTAGACCGTGAGAACCTACTCGACGCCGCCGGGTATTTCGAGGTGTTGAAGAGAAAGGTCGAGGCTGAGAGACGGAAAGGGAAGGGCAAAGCCGAAGGATGAAGCTAAGCACGATTAAGCTCCGTAAGTCGTTTTCGGAAGTAAGCTATGAGTCTCAAGTTAGCAGAATCTAAAAGGGGGTCTGAACATGTCAAACGGGCCATGGTTTCCTACCATATATTCGGACAAATGTGACGGCTGCAAAGGAGCATATAAGTGCGTAGCGTATTGTCCCAATGCGGTTCTGGAAATCAGAGACGATAAAGCCTTGGTCGTCAATCCTTTGAGCTGCATTTCTGGCTGCTCAGCCTGTGCCAGTTTATGTCCGAAGGACGCGATAATGTTCCCGTCCAAAGAAACAGCCCCCCACTCAACAACCAAGAAATCTTTACTTCACAGGGTTGTGTGTCGAGGCTGTGGAAAACGATTCTCCGCAGACCGAGACATCGAGTACTGCTTCGACTGCGAAAACAAAGCGAAAGCAAAGGGACGATCGACGAAGTAAGGGAGCGAAGATGACTGTTTATCGCGTACTGAAGTGGGAGGAGTATAGAAAGCTCGCTTTAACGCTCAAGCCTCCGATCATCTACTACTCTAGGGATCCCCACCCAACCTGCAAGCCGCCTTGGGGCTTGAAACTCATATTCTATCATGGATTTGACGGCTACGTGTTCACCGATTACGCTGAGGGAGATACGCTACATAAGACGAAGATCCCGATAAGAGGCCTAGATGACAGAGACATCCCCCTTTTAGTGGAAGATATCGAAAGTTTCCTCCACGCCCAGGTAGGACGGGTGAAGGTCTCTCCCATCTGGTTCCCCGGCTAACAACCTGATTAGATACAGCAGTAGCGTGATAGAAGAGGATTAGGGAAAGAGCCGTAAACAGATACGGACTTAAAAGGCCTTCTTCCGAAGAGCGGTAGCTAGCTAGCTTCGTCAATAGTCTTCTTCATAAAACCCAAGTCTTGTAGCATCATATTTAGATAATTTTTCGTTTTCACCATAGCGCGCGCTATAAATAAAAAGGAGCCTGTTAATAATTGATGGCGGTACCCATGAAGGATTCAGCCAAGGAAGCAGTTGCCTCATTTCGCCGTTGGAGCGTCGCCTTCAACGCTCGTGATACCGAGGCACAGCTGGCCGAGATGCATTTTCCACATCTACGACTGGCACATAACAGGTTTCAATGGTGGGAAACCACCGACGATTTCCGAGCCGCCCAAGACGAGGTGACCAGACTACTTGAAGAAGAGGGATGGCATCATACCGCCAGCCTCTCGATTACTTCCGTACAGGTCGGTGTCGACAAGGTCCACTTGGCGATACGTCAGTCGAGGCAGCGTGAGGATGGTACGGAATACAATGGGTTTGACACCCTCTGGATTTTCACCATGCTAAAGGACCGTTGGGGCGTGCAGTTCCGTTCATCGTTTCTGACGAATACCCGGGCTAGTGGCTTAGGTTCATCAGAACGACCTTGATGTGCTAAATAATAGTTTCCCGGTGAAAGCCGCCGCCTCGGCGGTCGCTACATCACAACAATCTTAGCTGGCTAGCGGTTTGTAAACAGCTTTCTCATCGTTGCTCAATGATAGGTGTGTTTCTCATCGGGGTACTTCCCGTTCAGAACGTCGTCCTTGAAGTTCGCAACTGCTTTCCGTATTTCTCTGCCTAGGCTGGCGTACCTCTTTAGATATTTAGGGCTGAAAGCTTCATCGAAACCGAGGATGTCATTAATCACCAGCACTTGGCCGTCACAGTGTATTCCTGCTCCGATCCCTATCGTTAGAGCATTCACGGTCTCCGTGATCTTTTTCGCAAGACTCTCGGGAATGCACTCCAATACTATTGCGAACACACCCACCGTATCAAGTGCAACAGCGTCGCCTAGGATTCGTTCAGCCTCCGCCGCCTTTTTTCCTTGAAGTCGAAATCTTTCGGCGCTTTGGGGCAGAAGACCCACGTGACCCATTACAGGAATCCCCTCCTTCAGTAGGGATTCAACGATTTTCGTTCTGTTTCCTTCGATCTTCACACCGTGCGCTCCTGCGTCTAGGATTTTTTTCGCGTTCTTTAAAGCGTCTTCGACGGTGTTGTAGGTGTTGATAGGCATGTCTCCGATGATGGGTGTGCTCTTTGCGCCTCTCGCTACCGCTTTCGTGTGATGAATTATATCTTCTATTGTGACGCTCTTCGTGTCCCGGTATCCGAGCACGACCATTCCCAGAGTGTCGCCCACTAAGATCATGTCGATTCCAGCGTCGTCCAGTATCTTGGCCATTTGATAGTCATAGGCTGTGAGCATCAGAATTTTCTTCTTCTTTTTTAAGTCGGATAAATTCATCTGTAACTCTCCAAGAATTTGATAAGGCAGACCAGTTCTCATTGATGGGGGATGGAATACAGTGCTTAACAAGGTTAACATATTTTAAACTTATCAATAAATTCTTTAATGCCTTTAAAGCATATCACCGGTGCTAACACGCAGGCTAAATGCTCTTGATAGTCTGAATTATGCATATGCGTTATCAAGTCGACGATTCATCAAGCTAAGGCATAACTGCTATTTTTGAAATACGAATAGGTGAATCCCCTCGCGAACCTTAGTATTCATTGGCTGCTGTTCACAATATCGTTTAAGTGCCCTCAATCCCGATATAAAGTCTTTATCAGAGATTAAGGCTAGCGCAGACAACCCCCTTCTACTAATCTTTTCGTAATATTCTTGATAATCTTGAGCAAAAACTTGCTCCAAGATATGGTGGGAAAGCAAGTTGAAACCATTAGCTTTGAACTTAGCTACGATTTCATCTTCTGTTGGCATCCGTTGCAGATCAATTTGTTTTGCCTTCGGAAAAAAATTGAGGAACTCAATCTGATCAATATCGTCTTGCGTCGTATTCCTTAATACCAGATAACCATGGTTTGATAAGACTCTTCTTATTTCTGAAATCGTTTCATCGACATCCTCAAAATGGTGATACACCATCGACATGAACACCATCGAGATCGCGTTACCTGCTAACGGAATGTGTTCACCGCAACCAAGCAGATACTTAACCTGCTTTATCGCTTTATCTCTGTTTCGAGCAGTAGAAAGCATTTGCTTAGAGGGGTCTATTCCATAAACTCTAGCATTAAACTTTGTGGCTAGGGGAAGAGAGAATCGTCCCTCACCACAACCCAAATCAAGTATCGTTTCAACCGGTGTTACAAGGCTATCCTGAATGGTTTTCAGCCATAGGTTCATGGTTTCAATCGGTAAATGTCTTGCCACCGAGTATATTTTTGGTATGTTAGATTTGTCATAGGCAAATTTTGTAGTCAAACAAATTCTCCTTTCGTTTCACTCAATACTTTAAACTCAGCTAGCCAGTTCGCATTTAACTTCGCATTTAACTCAACATCTCACCTAATATTTTTCTATCAGATAAAACTTTTCAGCTAGCTAGCTGCGTATTATATTAAATCCCATACCCAGACCCCGGTAACAAACTGAGATGTTCACTAGTTCAACTAGCATCCAGCTACATTTTTGAATCGTGTTAGCTACTTAACTACAACTAAGTCTTGAGTCGTGAACTCAGAAATCCGGGTTGTCGAGAAGCCACTGAGAGGTCGTGGATTGGGAGTTGATGATCCCGATGTCGATCCATCGCCTCACCACGTTTATCAAGTAGATGTCTTGGGTTCGCTGATCCTCGGACGCTCTCGGGCCGTTCAGACGGATATAACGCGCGATTATGCGTACTTTAACCGCGTGACCACACAAAAAATCAGCCCTGTTTTAGGCGCCTAGGCGGGAATACACCCCACGCGCGCTACGCCCCACACACAAGAAAAAATTAGAGAGGCCCTTCTACAGGAGTGTGCCGTCGTGGGCTTACCTGCTGTGGAGGTTCAGGACATGGATACCATTTGCGATGCAGCTACCTACGCCGTTGATTGCATCCATCACCCTCTAACAAGATCGTGTTTGAGCTAGCTAGCTTCTCTTGCGAATACGGTTTTACCCTCTATTATGGTGATGTCTATGGGAATGTCGATAATGGTTTCCGGGGGAACGGTTAGTATGTTCTCTCCAAGCACCACCATATCCGCGAGTTTCTCGGGTTCGATGCTGCCAAGCCGTTCCTCATCGAAGGCTTGGTAGGCCCCATTGATTGTATAAAGCTTTAGGGCTTCCATAACCGATATCTTCTGACTTCGACCAATGGGCTTCCCAGCTTTCGTTGTCCTGTTAACCAACGCATGAATGCCCATCAGCGGAGGATAGGGTGCAGCACTATGGTCTGAGTGGGCGGCTATTTTGACGCCTGCATCGAGGAAGGATCGGGCGGCAAACATCCATTCCAGACGCGCCTCCCCGAAGGCAGGTAGCAGCTTGTCCCCATGATAGTAGGGGTATGGCCCGAAAATGGTTGGTAGAATCCCCAGTTTCTTTATTCGTTTAATGAGCCGTGGGTTGACGACGGTGCAGTGGATGTCCCGGTTCCGTGGGTCCTCCCTCGGAAACTTCGTTTGCGCCTCCTCCATAATGTCGAGGTACATATCAATGGCCTTGTCGCCATTCGCGTGAGAGACGATGCGGTAACCAGCCTCGTAGGCATCTAAAATCGTCTTTCGAGCGATCTCCTTGGTGGTAGCCATGACACCATAGTAGTCAGCTCTATGCAGGTATGGCTCAGAGACGGCGGCCGTTCGGGCCGATATGGATCCGTCAAAGAAAAACTTCAACCCCGTTATCCTAACCCAGTCGTCGCCAAACCCCTGGTAAATGCCAAGTTTATTAAGCTCAGGGAACAGCCCAATACCCACGTCCATCCTTACCCTGATAGGAAGCTCCCCTCGATTTTTCAGGTCCAATATGGCCCTAATTTGGGATCCGCCAAGAGAGTCGTGTACACAGGTGATCCCTGCCGCGGCACACAATAACAGCATTTGCTTCGCTCCTTCCGACGCCAACTCCCGTGATGGTTCTTCACGAGCCCCACGAACGAGCCCAACTGCCTTCTCATGCGCTCCACCAGTAAGTTCACCGGTATTGGGATCCCGCTCAAAGGTTCCTCCCACGGGATCCGGCGTATCCTTCGTAACGCCCGCCATCTCTAAGGCTTTACTGTTAACAATAGAGAAGTGTCCCCCAACGGTCGTTACAATAACGGGATGACTGGGCGCTGCCTCATCGAGTTCCCATCTCGTAGGATGCCGTTTCTCTTGCAGTTTGGAATCGTCCTCTCGTGTACCACGAATCCACTCACCCTTTGGAGTGGTTTCAGCTTTCTTAGCGAGCCGTTCCTGTATGTCAGCTATGGACTTGACCCCGGCCTCCTCACTCAGATTCACTGTCATAAGCTTACTTAGACCAGTCGACGCCATATGACAGTGGGAATCAATGAGTCCCGGTATCACCGTTCGACCCTTCAGGTCGATGATCTCGGTATCGTCCCCCATGAACCCGTTAACGTCCTCATTAGACCCTACATGGAGGATTCGCCCATACTTGACTGCCACTGCCTCAACAATAGATTCCTTCGCATCAACGGTCACGATCTTCCCATTGACGAGTGTCAAATCAGCAAACATCTCAAATCCCTAAATACCTTTTATTCACCTCATATAAAAAACATATTAACTAGTATAACGATCACACCTCAGTCCAATGGTTGGAAAGACGTAAAGGCGAAGTAGGCTAGCCCAAGAGGGAACCAACGTCTTAAGGCGTGATTCATTGTACAGATCGTTCTGATTCCTTGAAAAACAGTAACGTCGGGTGTTGAGAACGTGTATAAAATAGTATTCTCCTCAAGTTTGTTGCCAAGAAAGTCATCAGAAATAAATGCGTTGCTCCTTGTTGAAAGCATCCGCGCTTTTGCCGGTTCTCTCTCACAAACTCCCATCTGGATCTTTACGCCGGACTATGGTAAGCAGCCCTCTCAAGCCATCACAGACAGGTTACGTGCCTTGAAGGTTAAGCTTATCCCGTACAAGATCGACAAGAACGCCCTAGACTTCCCCTTCATCGAGAAAGTATATGGTACCTCCTCAGCGGAGTCCGTGGCACGCGGCCAAACCGACCTCCTTGGGTGGTTCGACACCAATACCCTGATGCTTCAAGAACCCAAGGACTTCCTTCTACAAGATGACAAGAGCTTGGGCTTCAGGCCCGTCCATCACACGCTCATAGGCTCACGCTTCGATGAGCCCCTCGACCCCTTCTGGACCTTGATCTACCAACACTGCAAGGTACCAAAGGACCGTGTTTTCCCCATGATGACCCATGTGGATAACACTCGAATTCGACCATACTTCAACACGGGGCTGCTGATTACCCGTCCAGAAACGCGGCTCCTACGGTCTTGGCGGGATACCTTCGTCAACATATACCGAGAGCCTTCGTTTCAAGCATTCTATCAACAGGATCCACGTTACCGAACGTTTATGCATCAAGCAGTACTCTCAGGAGTCATCCTCTCTACTTTGACGACGAACGAAATTCAAGAGCTTCCCACAACCTACAATTACCCTCTCCACTTACATGAAGAAGATGTTTCAGACCACCGTCCTTCCTCTCTCGAAGAGCTGGTAACCTTACGTCATGAAGGGTTTTACGAGGATGTGGATTGGAGTAAAAAGATGCCTGCAAAGAAACCCCTCAAGCAATGGATAGCCAAACGATTATTCTGACAGTCAACCGCTGGAGCTGAAATCAATAACTAAGGTACAGTCCCTTCAAGCTATCAACTAAAATGGGTTAATATAGCTAGCCAGTCTACAAAAATTTAAGTTGATGTAAATTTAGTTTATTCTTTAACAACTGATACAGGAAGAATGTCAAGATTAACTCCAAACAGATCGCCTTTATAGCAGTCATGTGTGCTCTTGCTAATGTGCTGGGATTCTTTGCGATTCCCATTGGTTTAACCAGCATCCATTTAATGCAGTTACCTATTATTCTCACAGCGTTATCCATGGGTTCATGGAATGGTGCAATAGTAGGTGTTATAGGGCCGATTTCGATGGCCTATAGGCTTTCCCCAATAAATCCCTACATTCTACTTGGAAACGCAATCCTTGGTTTCTTCACTGGTTTTCTATTTACACACTTAAAAGAGATGAAGACAAAACCAATAATACCTCAAGTGATCTCTGTTCTGGCAGCATACATCATTCAAGTTCCATACATCTACGTGACCGATGTGTATCTCATGCCTCTACCCTCACAGGTAGTTCTTACCATAATACTTCCAAAACTTCTCTTAGAAAACATCATCAGCGTCTTACTATGCCATTTCATACTCTTTCGAATCGATATACAAAATATCTTAGCAAACTAGCGAGCTAGATCATGAAAGACATCAAGACAACCTGAACCCATATGTTAAGGAAGACCGATGTTGTATGTTACTTGTCTTTAGCGGCGCGCACACATAACACTTGTTCTAACAAATGTTCACCTGTCAAAGGCTAGCTGGCTTGGATAGTAGACCCATGCGCCTTGTGTCGGATTCAGTTTTGACCATTCAAGATTAAAGAATACAGTTTAGGATTCAATGGAACTGGAATTCAACATAGCTCGAAAGTAATAGTTCCACCATCCATCCATTTTACCCTTCAAGAGGAGGACCTCGTACACAAGTCATCTCATCACTCCTTTGAATACACGCAGATTGTTGCCACCTAAGATCTTCTCAATTTCCTCATCTGGGTAGCCGCGTGCCACTAAGCCTCGGGTGATTTGAGGCACCTTGGTTATATCGTCCATCCCGGGAAAGCCGCATCCCCCATCAAAGTCTGAGCCCAGCCCCACATAGTCAGGGCCTACGAGGTCAATGACGTGGTCTAAGTGGTCCAGCCAGTCATCCAGACTCACCTCGCCTATGCTTTCCCGGGTGATGCCCGCTTTGATGAAGGCGCCGCAGTAACTCAAGTTGATTACACCACCCTTCTTCGCCAAGGCCTCGATCTGCTGGTCGGTCAGGTTTCTATGGTGGCTGGATAAGGCCTTACAGTTGGAGTGGGAAGCGATGACTGGACTCTTCGTCCTCTCCATCACGTCCCAAAAACCCCTCTCGTTTAGGTGGGAGACATCGATGACCATGCCAAGCCTGTTCATCTCTTCCACCACCTCAACACCGAACGCGGTTAGACGGGAACCTGAGTCATCCCTCGACCCATCGCCTAACTCGTTTCTGGGAAAATGAGTCAGAGTCAGAGCCCGTACCCCGAGTTTATAGAGCATCCGCAGCACCCCGATGTCCCCTTCAAGGGCCTCACCTCCCTCAACAGAGAGGAGGGCCGCAATCCTTCCCCCCTTGACCACATCGATCACCTCCTTATGGGTGGTCGCCAAGGCTATCTCCTCCGAGTTCTTCTCAACCTCCGAGTGGAACACATCGAGCATCTGGAGATACGCCTTAAGACGGCGGCCACGATAGACCGGGCCCGTGGCACACATAGCGAAGATCAGGCAGTCAACTCCCCCCTCCCTGATCCGGGAAATATCGACCTGTCCCTCTGAAGACCTCTCACCGAGGGTACGACGCAGACGAAAGTCCCGTGTACCGGATCCAGCTCTCGCCATCATGTTTCCAATAGCATCGTTATGGGTGTCCACAACGATAGATCTCCTATGGACGGCTACCGCCCTCTCCACCTCTTCCCTACTCAGATTAAACACCTAAACCCCCCACCCCTCAATCTTCAATACGTCACCCCGTATGGATAACAAGAATGCAGCCTCCACACCACACCCTACTCGTACGTCCGCTGGCTAGTTCTGTGCCTCTCGATGAAATCCCAGTTCAATTCCACGCCCAGGCCTGGGCCATCGGTGATGTTGACGCATCCCTTACTGTCGATTGAGGCTAATCCGCCCTTGTACCCGCCTAGATAGAGTTCCTCGGGTGGCTCTGTGTCGACCTTCGGGTGAACCAGGCCGGGGCCTTCTAAGTAGTTGGTGTTCCGTATGGCGGCCATGCAATGTTGGCATGCGATGCTACCTCCATGCATCTCTATGTCGATGCCGAAGCCCTCAGCGGCGTGGGCCACCTTCATTGCCCCTGTGATTCCTCCGTCTTTGTC
>JAOZHB010000036.1 GCA_026015035.1 Candidatus Bathyarchaeota archaeon
TTCGTCGTCGAGAGTGATTTGCGAGCTAGGGCAACTGGAGACTTCACCAGTTTTCTGTTCGATCCAGATGAGGGGAACGCTTCTCGGCGAGTCCACGGAGAACCCGAAGATTCTACCATACACTCGACCGTAAGAGTCATGAATTACCTCACCGATGACTGTCTTTGCTACATTCGTTTTGATTGACATGGCAATCCTCCGATAGAGAGAGACCTAAAAAAGAAGGGGATTCCGCGTTTGACCCCGTTAATTTGATTCCTTTTCTACGCAGCTCTCGAGAAGTTAATTCGATTTTTCTAGGCTTGGTAGCGTGGTAGTGGGTAGTGTGGGGAACTTCTCTTTCATCTTTTGTTCAGCAATAGCGTTTGCATCTTCAAGGATCTTGTCAGCGGCTTCGCCAGAGGTAATCACGTTCCAGCTTGTGGCGGTAACCCTGCCAGAATCTATTACAAGGTCGTTCAGTGAAGTTCCTATCTCACCTAGTCTATACGATACTTCGGGGACGACGCCAGCTAAGTTTCCTTTAATCGAGTTTATCACGTTTGCCACAGGATTCATTTCCACCGCGATGTCGCCAAATTCTTCAACGGTCTCCAGCCGTAGAACGACCTGCTCAATAGCAAATTGTCCTCTCAGGATCGTTTGACACATTTTCCTTATTTCGGCGCACTCGTTTGCATATATGGAAGCGCGTGCTGAGTCTTTGGCGAGAACCGAGTTGGTGCATCGTCTAAAGAGACCGTTGTAGTGCTTCTGCATTCGTTGGTAAGCTTGTTCGAGACGCCCCTGCTGAACCTTTAACTTGTAGATGGTGAAGGTGATTTTTTCTCGGAGGGGTTGAGGCTTCCTCATGGCGTTCGCGATCTTCGAAAATGTTGATGGCTGATTACTACTTTCCCAAGTCTTAAATATATCTGCCATCTATGTAACCTCCTCTTTTATTTCAAGTAACTTTTTTGTTAAACAACCCTTGGCCAAACCATTTAGACTTTTGTTACAGTTCTGTTGAAACCCGCGGGGGCATCGTGTTAAAATTAACTAAAAAAGTGCTAAATCTGGGCCTCGGCTTTTGTCAGGGTAATACGGTGAAAATCTCGGTAGGTAATACGATGAGAGCTAACTCTTTAAATCATGTGACGGCGTACGAGGGGTCTCAGGGACTCGTAGGGGTTTGATCGCTGGACGGGCTTGTTTCGCCACCGATGACCAGTTTAATCAGCGTCTTTTGGTCGATTTCGGCCCTTGCCCTCCAGTCGAGGTAGAGTACATCGTCCACCTCGTTGAGGTATCCCTGTCGGATGTAGCGGTTGAGGTTACGCTCAACCCGCCACTTGGGAAATTTTTCCCGGAGAATCTGCTCAATGTCCCTTCGAGCGGCCTTCCCCTGTTTCGAAATGATGTATGAAACGGTGACGACGAGGGCTGCGACGTCATCCACGCGCCACCCAGACATAACCAAGTCAGATGCCGTCAGAGGCTCCTTCACGGCCACGTAGAATCGGGCTCGGTCAAGTTGTTCACTCGTTGGGTTTTGAGGCCGCTCTGAACCCTCGTAAACGGTGTTCACCTGTAAGCCTAAACTCGAAAGTTGGTGATTCAACAGGTCGACGATTTTAATGTACTCCTTTCCCAGAGCTCTCCGAAGCTCCCATCCCTTGACCCCCGGCTGTCGATGTCGTCTATAGAAAATGATTTTTGCCGCTCTCTTCACTCGTCTAACGTAGGCTCCTGTGTCTTCAGCCAACTTATCGTCCCTCCGCCATTTCTTTCCAGAGGTCGTAGTCGATGGAGATGGGAAACGAAATCATCTGCTCCGTAAAGGAAAGCTCTCTAGGCTCCATGTGAGGGACGAGAAACGTTTCTTCTTCTATGGGCTCTATCTCCATTGTGGCAAAGCCGTAGGTGACCAAGAAGCTTGTTAAATACGCTCGTACCACGGTCTCCTCATAGGACGGCGCGTAAATGAAGTCCCAATAGTGAATCCGCCCCTCTCCAGCAACCTTCTCTTTAAGTTCTAACCAGAACTTTTGGAGGAGGCCGGTGAAGGACTCTTCATTGACAATTCGAGCTTTAATGAGCTCTTCGATGCTTGTGAGGTCGAGGACGCCTGTGGGCTCAGGCAGCTTCATCAGCCGATCCTCGAGGGATTGAAGTTGATTCCAATAGTCGATGGCCTCCAGGACCCGCTTGTTGGAAAGACGGTCCATTTCGATCACGGGGTGCCACGTCCTTCGAAAGATCTCTAAGAGTTTTTCGGGTTCCAACATCTTAACTTTCAACTCGATGAGGAGGGGGTCGACGAAGAGGGTGGTCGATCGATGTTTGATCCAATTCCCTTGAAGGCTGACGATGGACGAGATGCGGTTCAGGGTTGCAGCGTCTAAGGCGAAGTCCTCAAGGGCGCTCCAATGGGGAAGATACTTCCGCAAGGTTTCAAGAGCCTCTTTGACCTCGACTTCGAAGGGGTTTCCACCCTTCCGTTCTATGGCCACACACGTGCTGATGATCCTCAATAGACGTTCCCTATCTTTGCTGCTCTTCACATACGATCACTCCACCACGCTTACCTCGGATCGCCCCTCAAGGTTTTGAACGGTAATGACGTGAACCGCCTTATCAACGTTGGTAATTTGCCCCGGCGTTATGGTGAGATACTGGGTTTCCCGACTTCCCCGCACCTCCTTGTAGAGCAAATCAGAAATCGTCTCTCTGTTCTTGGGATCCATATGAATGTCGAACTCGTCCACCGCCCGGAACGGTGATTTCACGTATTGCTGAAGCGCCAAAAGAAACGCCATGGTTGCGGTGCTTCTCTCGCCGCCGCTCTGGGTATAAGAGTCCAGAATGGCGGGCTCCGCTCCTTTGAAGCCCACCGTCAACTCCAAGCCCATTGTTTCGACGTCCTGGGTGTTAACTAACCGGATGTTACCAGTGGCATTGATCCGGAAAAGGAAGTTTTGGTATGGAACGCTTACTTCGTCGAGGAGGGATTGAATGATGCTGATCCACAGTCTCTTACGTTCCGCAACCTCATTCAAGACACTCGCCCTGTTCTCCGAGACCACCTCTACCTTTTGCTTCAAATCGTTGAACACGTTCAGATACGTCAAATACATTTGTTCAATGTCCTCAGAGAGCTTACCAATGGTTGCGAGTTGAATACTGGCGACGCGTATGTCGTCAGAGATCTCTTGAGGGCTTCTCACAGCCTTCATCGGTGCACCTGCCGCTTCTAACCGGGGTTGAAAGGCCTCCACGCCCCTCAGGGCGTGTCCCAACTCGTCTTTCAAATAAGTCAACTCCCTACGCGCGGCCTCACTTTGAAACGTTAACAGGCCTTCCCTAACCCGCTCGTCTACATATTGTTGTTCAGCGCGAGTCCGTTCTTCGTCAAACACAGCCAATTGGGATTGAAGAGCCGACGTCTTGAAGTCGAGATCCTTCACCACGGTCTGAGACAGGGATATTTTCGCGTGCAGCTCATCGACGTAACCCTCTAACGCGTCCAGCGTTTCTTTAACCGCATAAGCGTCCGGCTGAACCTTAAGGTTCAGAAGTTCCCCGATTTTATTGAGGGTCGCACTGCCGATTTTAGCCGTGACTTGATGCTCTGTCTTTTCCTTTTCAAGCGTCATCAAGGAGTAAAAGGATTGGCGCTGTTCAAACCGGAGGGAGTTCAAGTCGCTGCCTCTTTGCTTGATTAAGGCTTGGGTGCGGACAATCTCCTGTTCGAGGTCGGCTAGGCTTGCTTCTTTCCGTTCAACCTTCTCCTGCCACGCGGTGACGAGAGCCTCCTGCTTAGCTAGCTCCGCCCAAACAAGCTCTCGCCCCAGAAAGGTTTTTCTCTGAAGAACTTCCTTTCGTCTCTGGTATTTCTCGTACTCTTCTTTCCAGTAGGCAAGGGTTTGCTCCGCGTTTTCGAAGAGGGTTTTAACAGACTCTTCCTGACTCAGAACTTGAGTCAACTTGTCTTGGGCTTCTAAAACGTTCTGTCGGTACGCGCCTAAGCCAACCGCCTCCTCAACCATGGTCAGCCTCTGGACGAGTGTAGTTATGCCAAACTCTTCCATCATGCGTTGGTGCATGATGATGAGCATGTTATCCGGGTTTATGCCGAAATCGTTTAAAATGGAGGTGACTTCCCTCTTGTTAACCGTCTTAAAGTTCACTTCAAACCAGTAGGCCCCTTCCTTCTTCAGGTACCGGGAAACCCGAAAGTAATCCACGTCAAACCGTGGTACAGGTCTCTTCCCCTGTCTCGGCGTGTTATCGAAAACAAGGGTCACTCTAGCGCTGTCTTCACCCCATCGAATGAGATCACTGAGCTTTCGCGATCTTTCGGTGTAGGCTTGTCCTAAGGCGACTGATATTGCAAGTAGAAGAGAGGATTTCCCGGAGCCGTTTGGACCGCAAATGATGTTCAGGCCTGGTTTTAACGGAATTCTCGCGTATTCATAGGACATAAAGTTCTCAAGGATTATTTCGCGAAGCAGCACTCTAACCCGTCACCAGACTACAGAAATACCCCTAACCCCATATTTAAAAACTACGCGTCGGTTAGCGTCAAGAGGCTACGAGAGGAAAAGGATGTGACCTCACCGCGTAAACCGTTTTAGAAAACGGAGAACGATCCAGTACAACCATGCTTAAACCAATGGAAGAGTCGCTCTACAAAGGCTGCCTCAATTGAGGACGTCTAACCCCGAACAATTGATCGAAGTCACAGATTTATCTTCAGGGAACAACCGTTTCCGGAAGATTGGGCAGGGGCTGCGAGTGCCTCCACTCATTGTCAGGAAGAGGCTGCCCCCAGCTAGAAACATGGTCGCCACAAGGGTCAACAGCGTGATGTTGCGAGGCGGCTTACACACCAGTATTCAACGGGGTTTCCAGACGGGGCTCCACCCCATCTACTCTTCTACAACGGATATTTTTCCACTTCGTTTTCGCACATTCAACTGACTCACACCTCGGAACTGGCTGACATACCCATTTTCTATTTGGATCGTGTCACCTGCCGAAACGCTGTCAATTTGGTCGTTCCACAAAATCAGCTTAATCGAGCCCGTTTCATCGGAGATCTGAACCTGGGAAACACGATGAACGTTGAAGCCGTACCTCGAATACACTTCCCGCGTCTCAGATTTTTCAACAATCTTTCCCCGAACATCAATATTTTTCATGCCTACTCTAAGTTCACCAATGTTCAAACATAAATCACGTCCTAGCAAACAGGCTCGCCATGGACAACCAGGCAAATCCTGTCAAACCTAACCCATTAAAACATATATTAATGTTTAGAAGGCCTTCAACTAGCATTACCCTTTTCAATCGAAGCCCTTAGATATGAGTTGGTTAATGCTTGGAGCCTTGAAGTAGTGAAAAACCCTCCCAAGGTTTCCTGCTGTGATGTCAATCTTGAAGCCGTTGAAACGAATGAAAGAGTCTCACGGGGGAACGGTGTGAAGAGGGTGTGAGGCTGAGTAAGGTGATACGTTCGCACTTAGCCACGACTGCTCCTCATTCAAGCGAGGTGGACAGCAGTCGTTCGCTTAATGTTTTAATAGCGGTTAACCCAGAAGACGCCTTGGAGAGGTCTAAGGCCTCCCCCTTCACGTCGTTTTTCCGTATCTCCTCATCATAGGGTATGAGGGTGAGGAGGAAAAGGCCGTTGTCAGCGCAATACTCTTTGATGACGCCCTCTTCAAAGGGGTTTAGAACCTTGTTGCCGACGATGAACGCCTGTTCAACGCCCATTTCCCTGGAGAGAGCGTAGATGTTCTTCGCGGTTTCCAAGGACTTCCTGTTCGCATCGGAGATAATAAGCATCACGTTCACGTGTTCGGCTGTACGTCGCCCCAAGTGTTCGGTTCCGGCCTCCATGTCGAGGACGACGACCTCCTCGCGTCTAACGATGAGGTGGCGTATGAGAGCTCTGACCAAGGCATTAGCGGGGCACATGCAGCCCTGTCCAGCCGATCGGACGACGCCCATAACGAGGAGGGTCACGCCGTCCAGCGTTTGCACACCAAACCGGTCGATGACATCGCCGACACTGAAGGAAAGACGGAAGACGCCGCCGTAGGACTCGGGTTTGACACCTGTCTTCTCCTCAATGAGCGCCGCATTTTCCGATACGGGAATTACCGTTTTGGCTTGATCCAAGGGCACGCCCAAGGTTAAACCCAAGTTGGCGTTAGGGTCAGCATCGATCGCTAAGACTTTAAAGCCTTTGCGAGAGAAGATGCGCGCTAGAGTGCCAGCGACCGTCGTTTTTCCGACCCCACCCTTCCCCGAAACTGCGACCTTCATCCCACTCCCCTCACGCTCATCCAAGACAACCATTCCTCTTTCCCAATACGTCTTCACTTTTATTAAACATTAAACGTAAAAAATACCTTACTGCGACGAAGAAGAAGGGTGACAGGTCACTGAAGATCGACATCCGGTGTTCCACCAACTCCAAGACCTCTTCACTCGTCTCCGCACTCCTCTGAGCGCCTATCGTCTGAGCTTAGGTTGCTCTCTTCCGAGCCTGGCCAAGTTCACCCAGCGAATGCGGAAACAACCTCCCTCCGAAGATTGCCCCACAACCGTAGGCCCCAGAGGACGAAGATTCACGGCGACTAGGTAATGGCGTTGATAGAGCCTAAAGGCCTCACTTCAGCGTCGTCCGCCGTATAGGGGGTTTGCGGTCGAAGCATTGCTTCTAAGGGAACCCCTAGCTCCCACTTAGACCCATCACCCAAACGGGTAAGAGGAGTGGACGAGTATAAAGATTATGCGATTTCCTCGGACGAAAGAAGGGTTTTTATTTTCGATAACAATTCAAGTAGAACAGATGCCGGGATATCCTAGAGTCACTTGTCATTTGACGGGACAGGGATTCTGGTAGGGAGCAGACCAATACGTTAGGTGCTTAAGCCTGCTAAGTCTGTGGCCTACGGGCCTCGTGGGTTCAAATCCCTCTCCCGGCGCCATCACCCAGTGGTAGTCGGCATGTTTTTCTGGAAGCGAGATCAAGCCTATTCTTCGCCTATTTAACGTTGAGTTTTTGATGTTACGTCTTGATTTTCGCTGAGGAAAAGGATGACCGCCCCCCCTTTAGAGAAGGCGAAGTATTTTAGGAGTTACAGCGAATAAATATACAGAAGATGAAAGCAAGGTAAAAGAAATGACGAGAACTGAGCGCCCAACCATAATGGTGACGATGGGAGACCCAGCGGGAATAGGCCCCGAGATCGCGGTGAAAACCCTCCTAAACCCCGAGGTCTACGAACGCTGCAAGCCCATCATAATTGGAGACGTAAAACTCCTTCAGAAGACAGCGAAGCAACTCAAGGAAAAAGTAAGGTTCAAGACGACAGCGACGCCCCGAAACGTCGAGGGAGAGGCGGGAACGATCGAGGTGGTAGACCTCAACAACGTCGACCTTGAGACGCTGCAGATTGGGGAGATTAGCGCCGAGGCCGGAAGAGCGTCGCTGGAATACGTGGAAAAGGCCGTGGAATACGCTTTACACAAGGAGGTTGACGCCGTCGTGACCGCCCCCATAAACAAGAAGGCGATCAGCTTGGCAGGAAGCAGCCACATAGGGCACACCGAGTTCATCGCAGCCTTAAGTGGCGTCGGAGAACCGTTGACTATGTTCTGGGTGAGGGACGCAAAAATCTTTTTTCTGACGCGGCATCTTCCACTAAAAGAAGCGTTGAATGCCGTGACACGAAAGAGAGTCGTGGACACAACCATTACCATTGCAGAGGCCCTGAAGGGGATTGGGGTGACCGATCCCGAGATTGCGATTGCTGCCCTGAACCCCCACGCGAGTGATGGAGGACTGGTGGGGAGAGAGGAAGAGGAAGAACTCGCTCCAGCCATTAAGGAGGTGAGGAAACAGGGTATCAAGGTGTACGGTCCCATCCCAGCTGACTCCGTGTTTCACCTTGCAGTGGAGGGAAGATACGACGCGGTTCTATCGCTCTACCATGATCAGGGCCACATCGCAGCGAAGACCCTTGACTTCTATGGGACCGTGTCAGTGACGCTGGGGCTTCCCTTCATCAGGACGTCAGTGGATCACGGAACGGCTCACGAAATCGCGGGTCGGGGTATCGCGAATCCGACCAGCCTGGACGAGGCAATAAGGGTGGCTGTGAACCTCGTGAACACGCGTCACGTATGCAGTAACCTGAATGAATGAAAAGGTAGACTCCTTACTCCTGAAACCTCGTTTCTTACGTCTAGTCGTAGGCGTGTGCGTTCGGCTTGGGCATGCACCTCTCTGGTAACCGTCATGATGAGCGTTCTGGCTGCATCGTGCCGTTAATCGTCCTCCTCTCATGGTTTGACGTCACGTTACATAATGTTTAAAAACACCATTTTGCATGTTTGTGTGAAAGCTTTTTGAAGCTTGATATCATTTGAGATCGATTGGTCAAAAGAGGAGCGTCAACCATTGTCCGAGTTTCGCTACATAGTCCGAATAGCAGACACCGATTTACGGGGTTCGGAGAGCTTAGAGTGTGAACTGACAAAGATTAAGGGCATAAGCATTAATCTATCAAAAGCAATTCTAAAAGCGGCTGATTTGACAGATTTACAGGTGGGCTCTATGAAGGACGCGGAAGCCCAAAAAATCGAAGAGGTTCTGGCAAATCCTGAGGCCTTTGGAATACCGCCTTGGCTTTTTAACCGTCAAAAAGACTTGGAAACAGGTGAAAACCGGCACTTGATCGGGTCGGACCTCACCCTCCAAACGGAATCCGACATTGATCTCATGAAAGAATCGCGATCGTGGAAAGGAATTCGCCACGGCTTAGGCTTAAAGGTGCGTGGACAACGGACGAAGACCACCGCTAGGTCCGGTAGAGTGGTCAGCGTTCGACGAAGCAGCCTCCGCAGAACCCGACAATAACAAGGCGATAGAAGAGGGATATGACATGGGAGACCCCAAGAAACAGCGAAAAAAATTTGAATCCCCGAGATTTCCGTGGTCAAGTACAGAATTGAGATCTGAACTCAGGTTTGTAGGGGAATACGGGTTACGAAATAAGAGAGAGCTGCGGCGTCACCGTTACACGGTTTCGAAGTATCGAGCCCTGGCGAGGCGTTTGTTGGCGATGCCGGAGGAAGAACGCGTAAAACTTGAGACCCAGCTCTTAAGCAAGCTCCAATCGATTAAACTCATCTCAGAAAACGCGGGTCTGGACGACGTCCTCGATCTATCTGTAGCGGGAATCCTTGAACGCAGGCTTCAAACCTTCGTCTTCAGAAACGGGTTAGCACGAACGCCGCAACAAGCACGACAGCTAGTTGTCCACGGTCATATTTCCATAGGCAACAGGAAGATAACCTCTCCTAGCTACATCGTTCGAAGGGACGACGAACAGGACGTTCACTTCACGCCGACAAGTGTTTTCGCCAAGACTGAATCAGAGTCCGTCATGAAACCGGAAGTAACAAACAATTGAATGGTTGTGAACTGCAAAAATGAGTGAAAGAAAAGAGCGGTGGGCGGTAGTGAACATCTACTCCTCCTATAACAACACCATCGTCCACGTGACCGATTTAAGTGGCGCAGAAACCATCGCTAGGTACTCTGGAGGAATGTTTGTCAAGGTTGGCCGGTACGAGTCCTCGCCCCACGCTGCCATGCAAGCGGCCTTAAGCGCGGCGCAGACAGCGAAGGATAAAGGGATAAACGCAGTGCACATCAAGGTCAGGGCTCCAGGGGGCCACAGCCTTAAGACACCTGGCCCAGGCGCGCAACCAGCGATCAGAGCCTTAGCGAGGTCGGGTCTTCGAATAGGACGAATAGAGGAGGTCACCCCCATCCCCCACGATGGCACAAGACGTCCTGGAGGCCGCAGGGGAAGACGAAAGTAAGTGACCGAGACGGTGCGGATACCATGAAAATTAAAGTTCTGGAGAGAGATGAGAACTTTCTTCGGTTTCTTGTCAGTGGAATCGATGTATCTCTCGCGAATTCTCTGAGGAGAATAATGATGACCGAGGTGCCTTCGATGGCGATTGACACCGTCATCATGATAGAGAATTCGTCGCCCATGAAAGACGAGGTTCTGGCCCACCGGCTGGGTTTTATTCCGTTGAGGACTGACCTCGACTCCTATGTGCTTCCCGAGAGCTGTGCCTGTAACAGTGAGCTGGGCTGCAGCAAGTGTAGGGTGACCCTCACCTTGGAGTCTGAGGCCCAGGAGGGCATGCGAACCGTCTATTCCAAGGAATTGAGTTCCATTGATCCCGAAATCGTTTCCGTGAGCGAGAAGATCCCCGTCGTAAAGTTAGCGCAGGGCCAGAAGATCCGTTTAGAAGCCTACGCGAAGCTGGGGTTGGGTCTTGACCACGTCAAGTGGCAGCCCACCTCTTGCTGCACCCATAAATACGCTGCGGACATTCAGGTTGACCTCGAGAAGTGTACGCTGTGTAAGAAATGCGTGGACGCCTGCTTAAAGCAGGTGTTCGCAGTGGATGAACAGGTCAACGTTGTTGACCTCGAGAGCTGTAATCTTTGTAAAGAGTGTGAAAAAGTCTGTCCGGTCGACGCAGTACGGGTGGACATGATTAAAGACGCGTTTATCTTTAACGTCGAGTCCACAGGGGCGTTACCGCCGGAACGTATCTTCTTGGAATCCATCCGAATACTGAAGGCAAAAACCGATGAATTGACGGGTTTCGTGACGCAGATCAAGGCAGGTGAAGTAGAATGAGATCCAAAACGATAAATCCGGAGCTCATAGACGTCCTAAAAACGTTAGTACACACGGCAAACGAGGAAGACGCTGCTGTTTGGGACGCCGTAGCGGATAAACTACGGAAGAGCAAGCACAAGCGGGCCGCAGTAAACATCAGTCGAATAAACAGGCACTCCACAGAGGATGAAACCGTGGTCGTTCCGGGAAAAGTACTCGGCTCAGGAGTGTTAACGCATCGAGTGAACGTGGCAGCGCTCTCATGTTCAAGGCAGGCCAGAGAAAAAATTGAGGAGGCGGGAGGCAAATATCTGACCATACCCGCCCTCATTCAGGAGAACCCTGAGGGGTCGGGGATAAGAATAATTGGGTGACGAGACAAACGTCGTGAGGGGGATGTAGATGAGAACGAGGTATGCAAGTAAAAAGAATATTGTGCTTGAGAGTGGAAAGAGGAAGACGGCTATAGCCCGAGCCATTGTCAGGCCGGGAAAAGGCCGGGTGAGAATCAACAAGATTCCCATTGAAATCTTCACCCCTGAAATCGCGCAGAGGAAGATACAGGAACCCCTCCTCCTTCTCGAGGAGCAGTTAAGTGACGTCGACATAGATGTCAACGTTCGTGGCGGGGGATTTATGGGGCAAGCTGAAGCAGCGAGAATGGCCATCGCCCGAGCCCTCGTTACCTGGTTTAAAGGCTCCTCGGTCAGAGACATCCTTCAAAGTTATGACCGAACCATGCTGACAGGTGACCCGCGGAGAAAGGAGCCAAAGAAGGTTGGCGGTCCAGGCGCGCGCAGGAAGAAGCAAAAATCCTATCGGTAGGAGGCGGAAGACGATGATGGCTCCGGTAAGATGCTTTTCGTGCGGCACCCTCGTTGGAGATAAATGGGAAGAGTTCGCACGAAGAGTTCAAGGTGGAGAGACCCCGAAGGCGGTTTTAGATGATTTAGGGATAAAACGCTATTGCTGTCGCCGCATGATCCTCTCCAACGTTGAGATTATAGATGAAGTGCTCAAATACTTTGAAGCCAAGTAAACACACCGCTTCAGGTAAAGAAAAAAATGGAGATGGAGGTCAGTGAAAGCGTGGAAAACTCGTGTATAGGTGGAGATAGGAGGATTCAGACGTGACTGAAGAAGAAAGTAGGGAGAGGAAAGAAGTCGAAGAGGAAGAGGCTGGTCTTCTTCTGCCGATTGAAGCCCTTCTTTCAGCGGGCATACACATTGGGACGAGGATTAACACAAAGGACATGGAGGCCTTCATCTACAGAGTTAGGCCCGACGGCCTCTTCGTGTTAGATGTGCAGAAGACCGATGACCGGATCCGGACAGCCGCCAAATTCATCGCGTCCTTTGACCCAGCAAAGGTCATCGTTGTTTCTTCACGGTTGTACGGTATAACCCCTGTCACAAAGTTCTGCGAAACAATCTTTGCCCACCCGGTTACAGGCAGATTTCTGCCAGGGCTCTTTTCGAACCCCAATCACTCCAGCCATCTTGAAGCAGAGGTGGTGGTGGTAACCGACCCGAAAGCAGATAGACAGGCCGTTATAGAGGCCGCGTTGGTGGGCATACCGGTCGTGGCTCTATGCGACACCGACAACGACTTCTCCAAGATCGACTTCGTAATTCCCGCTAACAACAAAGGACGACGATCCCTCGCCACAATCTATTGGCTGCTGGCCAGACAGATCCTGCGGGAGAAGGGAGAGATCCCACCCGACGGTGACTTGGCAACGCCAATAGACGATTTTGAAACCAAACTCGTTGAATCTCACACACTAGTCGAATGAAAAGAGGCGGATAACCCGTTGGGAGAGCCCGTTAGGCTTCCCTGTCAGGCGGGAAGCTTCTACGCTGCATCGGAAAGACCGCTGAGAAAGCAGATTGAAGAGTGCTTCATGCATGACTTTGCTTCGAGAGCGCTTCCCACCGTCAGAGAACAGGGCCCACGAAGGGTAATCGCCCTTGTCTCTCCCCATGCAGGATACATGTACTCCGGTCCCGTAGCTGCAAAGGGATATGCCTACGTGGCTGACGATGGACGACCCGACGCCATCGTTCTCGTCGGCCCCAACCACACGGGATATGGAACGGGGGTCTCCATCATGTTGAGGGGAGTCTGGCGAACCCCCCTCGGAGACCTCAGGATCGACTCGGAGCTGGCAACAGACATTCAAAGGCATTCAAAATTCGTTGATGTGGATGCGGGGGCGCACCTCTACGAACATTCTATTGAAGTGCAACTTCCCTTCGTACAATACGTGTACGGCGCCGTCCACTTCGTTCCAATCTGTATGAGGATGCAGGATGTGGAAGTAAGCCGGGACGTTGGAGCGGCCATAGCCCGCGCCTCAGCAGGAAAAAACGTTTTAATAATCGCGTCCACCGACCTCTCGCATTACGAACCCCAAAGCATCGTCGAGAAAAAGGATAGGTTAGCGTTGGACGCCATAAGCCGCCTCGACGAGGAAGCGCTTCAAGCTGTGGTCGAAGCCCACGGCATATCGATGTGTGGGTATGGACCAGTGTCCGCAGCCATCGTGGCGTCCAAGACCTTGGGAGCTGAAAAAGGGGTGCTCCTACAGCATAAGACCAGCGGGGACATAACAGGAGACAGAGGGCGAGTCGTTGGCTATGCCTCCGCAGTCATGGTTAAATAGCCTCCTACCACAATTTTATTGAGGAATCATAGTAACGGTTTCTCCGTTGGGTTATCACCCACAAGAAGGGATGTTATGAAGGTAACGGCAGCCGCCCCGGGAAAAACCATATTGGTGGGCGAACACTTCGTCGTGTACGGTGAAGCCGCAGTAGTCATGGCGATCAACCGCCGTGTCCAAGTAACCGTGGAGGACAGAAAGGACCGTTCCCTCTACATTGCCTCCGACCTCGGCTTTTCAGGAACCTTTGTCGAAGACGAGTATACGGCTGAAACGGGTGATGTGGGAGGCGGGACGGTATTAGAGCCCATAAAGATTTCAGCGCAGACCGTTCTCAAGGCGTTCGAGGAGAATAGGGGGCTCAACATTGCGGTGCAATCTGCCATCCCCATGGCCGTGGGCTTAGGCTCTTCCGGCGCCTTGGCCGTTGCCACGGTAGCCGCTGTGGGAAAGTTTTTGGGCAGTGACTTATCGGAGGAAGAAATTGTCTCTCTGTCCACGGAGGCGGAGAAAGCTGTGCACATAAACCCGTCTGGAATCGATCAAGCCATCTCCACCTACGGTGGAGTCATCGTGTACAAGAAGAAGGAAGGCATAACCCGGCTAAAGACGACGTCCGACATCCCCCTCGTCATTGGAAACACGGGGATTCAACGGAACACGGGAACCATGGTGGACGGTGTTAGGATGAAGCGAAAACAGTTTCCCGAGATAATGAACTTGATGAACGCTGCGGCAAATCACGTTTCTCGACAATTCATTGACGCCTTAAAAAGGGACGCCTTGAATCGGCTGGGAGAGGTAATGGACATAAATCAAGGACTCCTGATGGCGATCGGCGTTTCCCATGAAGCCTTGGAACGTCTGGTGTATGCGGCGCGGGCGAACGGCGCCCTCGGAGCGAAGCTCACAGGCGCTGGCGGGGGAGGCTGCATGATTGCGCTCGCAACGTTAGACGGCAGGGAGCGGGTGTCCGAGGCAATTCGCAGGGCAGGAGGCACGCCCATAATAGCGAAAAAGGCTGATCAAGGTGTTCACTGTTGGATACACGAGTGAAGCCCACAGTAGTGAAGCTCGGGGGCAGCGTGATCACCGTAAAAGATGAGGCGTTCACCCCGAATCTTCCAGCCATCAACAGGCTGGCTAAGGAAATAGCTGAAGCCCAGCTCGATTCCGTGATCCTCATCCATGGCGGAGGCTCCTTCGGCCACCCTGTCGCACGGAAGTACCAGATTGTTGAAGGCTATAAAACGCCCGGGCAACGGATCGGTTTTTCCAAGACGAGACAGGCCATGATGACGCTTAACAAACTGGTCATCGACGCCTTCGTCCGACAGAGCCTTCCCGTGATTGCCGTTCAACCATCTGCCTGTATTACGACCAAGGGGGGACGAATCCACCACTTCGACGTCACCGCAATTCAACACTTACTCCGCCTCGGATTCATCCCCGTTCTGTACGGAGACGCTGTTTTAGACTTTGATTTGGGCTTCACCATTCTCTCGGGAGACCAACTGACCGCTGAACTCGCAGCAATCTTCAATGCAGAAAAAACGGTCATCGCTGTGGATGTTGACGGCCTCTTCACCGACGACCCGAAGGTGAATCCTAACGCCAAACTGATACATCAGATTTCGCTCGAAGAATTGAAGGGGCTTCTGGACAGCATCGATGAAGCCAAGACGGTGGATGTTACGAAAGGAATGCGGGGAAAGATCACGGAGTTACTCCCAGCCGTAAAGCGTGGCATTCAAATAGACCTAGTGAATGCTAGAATGGCAGGTCGACTCTACAAAGCCTTAAAGGGAGAGAAGGTTACTGGTACAAAAATAACGCGGGGGTAGAATGCGTTGACCGAAACAAACACCCGGAAAGGCGACCACATCAGGATCTGCCTCGAAGAAGACGTCCAAGCCTCCACCGTCGAAACAGGCCTTCAGGACGTCCACTTCATCCACCGAGCCCTCCCCGAGACCGCTGTGGACAACGTGAACCTAGTCATAGAAATGTTCGGTCGCAGGCTATCGGCTCCAATTATCATAGAGGCCATGACGGGAGGCGTTGACTCGGCAACTGAAATCAACGCGACCTTAGCGGAGGCCGCTGAAGCCTTAGACTTGGCCATGGGGGTCGGAAGCCAAAGAGCGGCCATAGAAGACCCACGGCTGGCGCACACCTTTAAAATCGTTCGAAAGAAGGCGCCTCACTCCTTTTTGATAGCGAATATCGGGGCACCACAAATAAAAGAGTACAGCCTCAACGAAATCACGAGCACCATCGACATGATCGAAGCCGATGCCTTGGCTGTACACTTTAACCCACTCCAAGAAGCAATTCAGCCCGAAGGAAGCCCCCAATACGACGGGCTCTTGGACAAATTGGAGGAGATAGCGTCCTCCCTATCCATCCCCATCATTGCAAAGGAGACGGGCTCTGGAATCGCCATGGAAGAAGCACAGCTTCTCGAAGGCGTAGGAGTGAAAGGTATAGACGTCGCTGGCGCCGGCGGAACGAGTTGGGCGGCCGTGGAAGCCTGCCGAGCCCGAGCCAGAGGCAATCATCCACTGGCGAGTTTAGGAGAAACTTTTCGGGATTGGGGTCTTCCCACGGCGATAAGTGTCGTGGAGGTAAGCCAGAGCGTTGACCTGAAGGTTATAGCCTCTGGAGGGCTGCGAAGTGGAGTCGACGCCGCCAAGGCCATCGCCATCGGAGCCGACGCAGCGGGGTATGCCTTCCACCTTCTAAAACCAGCTGTGGAGGGGAGGGTGAAGGAGGTGTTGGAGGGGTTACTGCAGGAGCTTAAGACCTCGATGTTTCTGGTGGGCGCGAAGTCGATTGAAGAGTTGAAGACTACCCCCGTGATTATTGTCGGCAAGACAGCTCAATGGCTGGAAGCCAGAGGATTTCACCCCGAGAACTTTGCGAGGAGGGGAAAGATTTGAGTCAAAGACTGTTGAAAGAGTTGTCAGCGGCGTCAAAAGAAGTCAATCAAGCGATCAACAAACTGTTTGATAACCGACTTGAACCCACTAAACTGTATGACGCCTCCAAACACCTCATCGAGGCAGGAGGTAAAAGACTTCGACCCTTCTTGGTCCTAAAGGCTTGTGAAATGGTGGGCGGCAACCGAGAAGACGCGTTACCCGTGGCCGCCGCTGTTGAACTCCTCCACACATTCACCCTCGTCCACGATGACATCATGGACAGCGATGATAAACGACGGGGTAAACCGACGGTTCACACGCTCTGGGGAACGCCCATCGCCATATCCGCTGGAGACATGTTGTATGCTAAAGCCTACGAAGCCGTCCTTTCCTCCCTACGGCCCAGTAAAGTTTCGCCGAGACGGATATTGAAGATTCTAAGTCTCATTACGGAGGCAACCATCTCAATCTGTGAAGGTCAAGCCCTCGACATACTCTTTGAGGAGAGGGAACTGATCTCAGAGAAAGAATACTTTAACATGATCACGAAAAAAACAGCGGGTCTCCTTGAAACATCGACGCGAGTTGGCGCCATAGTAGGCGGCGGCAACGCCGCTCAAGTGAGACGCCTTGGACGATATGCCTACTATTCCGGCCTCGCCTTTCAGGTGATAGATGACTATCTAGGGATAACCGCAGACGAGAAGATTCTGGGAAAACCCGTGGGCAGCGACATTCGCGAGGGAAAAAGAACCTTAATCCTGATTCACGCCCTCACCCACGCCACGGAAGCCGAGCGAAACCAAATGTACTCGGTTCTTGGCCGCGGAGACGCCACCCCTACAGAGATTGAAGAGGTGAGTCGAATAATCGACTCCCTAGGCTCCCTTGACTACGCCTTTAAAAAAGCTGAACAACTCGTAGCAAAAGCCAAGCGTCAACTATCCCCCTTCCTGTCCTCCCAGACCAAGGAAATCCTTCTAAATCTCGCTGATTACGTAGTGTCCAGAAAGTATTAGAGAGATGGTATCGACTACATGTTGAAGACGCGGTTGAACTACCAGATCAAGCGTAACCCGTACCTTCCACGCTCCATGAAAGGAGGACAATGTCATTGGACGACGACTTGAGAGAAATCGTTCGGCGGCTTACCCTTTATAACGCTCTCCAATATGAAGGCCAAGCAAGAGCCGGCCCTGTTCTAGGCAAGGTCTTGGCTGAAATACCGGAACTAAAACGCGAAATTAAATCCGTCCTTCAACTAATCCACGCCGTAGTGAACGAAGTAAATAAGCTCTCACCAGACAAACAAAGACAGATTCTTGAAGAAAAATGGCCGAGCCTCCTCGAAGAAAAAAGGGTTAAACCGGAAGAAAAGCGGCTTCCTCCCCTCCCAAACACGGAGAAGTACTCCCTCATCCACCTCCGTTTCTGCCCAAACCCGGACGGAGCCTTACACCTGGGTGGGTGTAGAGCCGCTGTACTCGACGACGAGTATGCAAAACGGTACAACGGCCGCCTCACCCTGAGGTTCGATGACACCGATCCTCGAACCAAGTCGCCCATACAAGAAGCCTATGACTGGATCCGAGAGGACCTTGAATGGTTGGGGGTGACGTGGCACCAAGAGGTTTACCAATCCGATCGAATTGAAATCTACTACACCTATGCGAGACGCCTCATAGAATCGTCCTTCGCCTACGTCTGCACCTGCAAACCCCGAAGCTTCCGAAGTCTGACCCTCGCAAATACAGCGTGTCCCTGCCGCAGCCTACCCCCCGAAGAACAGCTGGACCGATGGAATCGCATGCTCGATGGACAATACCGGGAAGGGGATGCGGTTGTGCGGATTAAGACGGACATCAACCACCCCAATCCCGCGGTGAGAGATTGGCCTGCCCTACGGATCATCGACGTGAAGAAGTATCCCCATCCACGCGTTGGAGACGCGTATCGCGTTTGGCCCCTCTTCGCCTTCTGCTGCGGCATCGACGACCACGAATTGGAGATATCCCACATCTTGCGGGGAAAAGAGCACTTAACCAACTCGGTGCGAGTGGGCTTCCTCTACGACTATCTGGGATGGAGCACACAGGAGGCCATTCACTACGGTCGATTAAATATACTGGGAACCGTGCTCAGCAAATCAAAGATCAGGAGAGGCATTCTTGAGGGGGCTTATTCGGGGTGGGACGACCCGCGATTAGGGACTTTGAAGGCATTGAGGCGACGGGGATTCCTCCCCGAGACCATCCGCCAATTCATCACGGACTTGGGGCCTAAACCTGTTGACATAAAGGTCAGCTGGAGCAACCTCGAAGCCATCAATAGGAAACGTCTGGACCCTTTGGTCAACCGCTTCTTCTTTGTGTCAAATCCAATGTCGCTAAGTATTGACAACGTAGGTGAAACCCGCACAGCCAAGATACGCCTCCACCCTGACTACCCTGAGAAGGGACAGCGAATCTTCACGATTACGCCACAAAAAAACAGGGACACCCTCCTCGTTTCAAAGAAAGACGTGAATCTTTTCAAGAAGGACAAAATCATTAGACTCATGGAATTGTATAACATCAAGGTGAAGGCCATGCAAGACGAAGTGGAAGCCGACTACCACAGCGAAACATACCAGGAGGCTAAAGCAGTGGAGGCCCCCCTCATCCACTGGATACCAGCCTCCACCGGAGTGAAGACGTCAGTCATCTTGTCCGACGCCACCGCCGTTGAGGGATTAGCTGAAGACCAATGTAAAACGTTGAAGCAGGGAGACATAATTCAGTTTGAACGCTTCGGATTCGCCAGAATAGACGAAGTCGACGGCCACCTAGTGGCCTACTTCGCCCATAGATGAAAAACGGGACTGACGAGGAGCCGGCTTTACCCCGGTCTGGTCTAGATCCAAGTTTTACTCTTGCGAGAACGAGCTTAAACATCCAGAAGTAGGGTAGACGCCCGTAACTTCACGTGGCTAGCTAGCTAGTCTAGATCCTTGCCACAGGTGTAGCAGAATCTCGCGTCATGCAGATTCTTTTCGCCGCAGCTTGGACAGGCGATGGGGTCTCTCGTGGTCGATTTTCGAATGCTTTCTTTGACGGTCTCAAAGGTTTTTTCCAGTTCGTTGGCCACCGTTGACAGCGTTCGCTCTACCTCTTTTTCCCATTTCCAGGGATAGGAGACGCCTGCCTCCACACCCTTACTCGTCCTTGAGCCGCATTTGAGGCAGAAATACGCTTTTTCGGGAAGGCTTTCTCCACATTGAGAACAAAACATTCAAGGTCACCTATAACGGAGAGAGGGAAACAGATGATTTAAATTTTTCAATCAAAACGGGGATACCGTCGCACGTTTTGAAAAAAGTTGGTGCTAGCTAGAGGGGAGGAACGCATCACGATCTTCGAAAGGAATACATCTTATGGTATTGGTTCACTTCAAATTTTTTTATAATCTTGTTGGTGTGCTGTCGTATTTTTCGGGCATATGTGTTGTCACAGTAATTCGTTGGGTAGAGGGCCTCGTATTTTGGAATCAATGTGGGGTCGTACGTCTGTAGAAAGGACATGTATCGAGTTCTTGTTTCCCCACGAAAGTTGAGTACATCTGCGACGACGTAATCAGCCCCCTTTTCCGCGACGGCTTTGATGAGGCTTTCAACGTCTTTCTCGTGATCGGAGATGTAGGGTAACAGCGGTATCGCGGTGACGCCGGTCGTGATACCCGCGATGTGAAGTTCTCGGATGAGACGCAGCCGTTTTTCAATGCTTGGAGCGTTAGGCTCAATCAGTTTCCTCAAGTCTTCGTCTAAGGTAGGCAGAGTCACGGTGACGTTGAGGAAACCAGTCTGCCCAATTTGTTTGAGAAGGTCTAGATCTCTCAAAATGAGATCGGACTTGGTAGTCACGAGTAAGGCGTTGTGGTGTTTTAGAAAGACGTCCAGTACCCTTCGAGTGATTTTGAAGCGGTTCTCTGCGGGTTGGTACGGATCGGTGACAGTGGCAAGGTTAACCGTGAGGTTGTTTCTCCATGTAACTCTCGAAAACTCTTTATCGAGAACCTCAGCTGCGTTATCTTTCACGAGGATCTTATGAGCGAAGGCTCCCATTGGAAGCCCGAGATATTCATGCGTGTACCGTGCATTACAGTAGAGACAGTTATGCTCACACCCGCGGTAGGTATTGGTCCCCCATTTGAAGGGTAAAAACCAGACCTTAACGTAATGAAGCATCCGTTTCACCTGCACGTGCTCATAGACTGTGTTCTGTTGCGTCATTTGGAGTCTACCACTAAGAGCGATAGTTAAGGGTCATCAAACAATATTTGCATACGTCCATAAAAAGGATGGAGAAACGGATCGATTGATGCTAGCTAGAGGTGACTCACGGAAACAGGTAGAACTCTGCAAACTATTCAGGTGGAACCTGCTTTTCTGCGGATTCTTGCTTTGTCCGGATCTATTCCGTGCCACTCGACGCCGTAGCCCAGTGCTTCAAGAATCCGGGTAGGTCTGAGGCCACCCCACTCCTCGATGAGCTGCGTCGCCTCGTTCAAGGTAAGAGCCTTTTCCTCGGTTTTCTGAGTCAGCTGTTCCTCGATCAGATTCAGCGTTGCCTCACTGATGAGCACGTCCCCCAAGAGATGGTATCCCGGTACCCGTCGTTCTTGGAGCACATCTTTCACCGCTTCCTCCAGGACACCGAGCTGCTCTGCGATGTCCGCAGTCGTCATCACCGACCCCTCGAACGTCAGCTTTCGGTCTCTAAGGTGCTTGCGGTGAGTCTCCCGCAGCACAGCCTCCCTAGAGTTCAGGTGGTCGAGGATGGGGCGGAGGGGTACCTTGCCCTTATAGTAGATGACGTTTAACCGCCGTCCCACGCGATCCAGCTGCTGGCACGCGTTGGACCTGTCCGCAGCAACAATCATGTCCACGTTCTCTACCCCATCGAGTTGCTTTAACTTGTGTCGGAGATACTCAGGCGTCCAGAAGCCGACCACCTCCATGTACACCCGTAGCCCCTTCTTCTCAAAAAGGAAGTCCGGGAGCATCACACTTCGCCCCACTGAGAGAGGCCTCGGCTCCCTAGTCAGCCGCCAGCCACTGCGAAGGGCGTTAAACCGCTGAGCAAAATCTTCCTCCACGGCACTGTCATACGCCTCTCCAATCCCTGCTTCACCCGCTTTCAGGTAGGCGCCATGGTCACGACTGTCCAGCTTCAGGTTGAGAAGTTGCCGGTCGCTTTGACGCCTCAGAACCTGAGCTCGGATGCTCCAGTCCCGTGAGGCAACGATGTGGGGCACGAGCTGGGCCAGACGACTCCCATACCGGTGGCCGAGCTTGAAGAGGGAAAGAGGCCCATCAACCTTGACCCAGTAGCCTTCCCTCCGTCCCTGAATGGTGTAGATAAGACCAAGCCACCGGATCCCCCGGAAGATCCGCTGCCAGTTCCCAGAGGCTGTGAACTCCATCTCCGACGATCGGAAGAGGAGGGTCTGGGTCAGGCTGAGGTTGTACTGTCGAACCAACGCGTCGGCGTCGATGGGGTTGAACGCTGTGAGGACGAGTTCCTCGTCGAGGTCGGCGTAGAGGGCGTCTTCCACCGCTTGGACGGAGACAGCGTGGTGTTTGGCCTCGTCACGTAGAAGCCTAAAGCGTTCTCGTAGAGTGGCTGGAACGCCCTCCCTCGACGTGGCGTGGAAGAGCCTGCTGCGGAGTGTCCTCGGGTTGACGGCGGCTTCGACTTCGAATTGGCACCGTCGCTCCAGTAACACTCCGAGGCCTCGCACAAAGCGGTAATTGTGTCCCTGCTCCTCCAATCCCGCTATCGCTTCCTCCACCTCCCACTTCCTCTTCGTCAAGTGATCATTAAAGGCCTGAATCAGCCTCTCAGCGAAGGCAAGATTCGCGTCATTTAGCGTGGCGTAGACGGGGTAGATGGTGTCCCGGTACTTCCTCGCCACCAATAGGTCGCTGGGCAACACGTCTAACCCCTCCTGTAACGGTGTCTCCTCTGACTGATCCTTGATTCCAGGGTGTCTCGAGTCACCAACTCGAAGAGCTTCGCCGTCTTTCCCTTCTGCTTCCGGAGGATACGACCGAGGCGCTGGATATACTCTCGGCTGCTACCGGTTCCGCTGATGATGAAGGCCATGGAGGCGTCTGGCACGTCGATTCCCTCGTCCAACACCTGACTGGTGACGATGACCCGGAACTCCCCCGTCCTAAATGCCTCTAGCACGGCTTTCCGCTCCTCTTTCGGCGTCTGGTAAGTGATGGTAGGGATCAGGAATCGTCGGCTTATCCGGTAGACGAGGCTGTTGTGTCGGGTGAAGATGAGGGTCTTCTCATCCGCATAGGCCGTGAGAAGATCCGCCAGAACTTTGATTTTAGACTGGGCATTTAGGGCGACATCGACGGCCCGGTTCCTAGCGAGAAGCGCCCTCCGGGCTCCAAGGTCTCCTCCGGTGGAAATGATGAAGCGCTGAAAGTCTCCGGGGCCACGAAGGCGGATGTTCTTTCGCTTCAGGTATCCCGTGAAAACCGTGTACTCTCGCTCGTAGATCACTCGCTCCTCGGGGGTGAGGTCCACGAAAACCGTCTCGAGGGTGTAGGGTGAGAGGTGTCGTCCTGTGAGAGCGTCGACGCCCAGCCTGTAGACGCGGCCACCAATCAGCCGAGGAAGTTCCATGTGGGCGCCGTCCTCCCGCTCGTAGGTGGCTGTCAGTCCCAGCCGACTGGGGGCGACGTACATCTCCGCGATCTGCATATAGCTGGGTGCGGGGAGGTGATGTACCTCGTCGAAGACCATGAAGAGGAATCGATTGCCAAGCTGTTCCCCTCGGAGGTAGGCTGAGTCATAGGTGGAGACCGTCAACGGCTTCACCACCACCTCCCCGCCGCCCACCACCCCTGCCTCTACGTGGAAGAAGGCTTCGAGCTGGCGCCTCCACTGATCGACCAGATCCAAAGTCGGAACCACCACGAGGGTTGATACGTTCAACCGCTCCATCGCCTTCAAGGCGATGTACGTCTTTCCAGCCCCCGTTGGAAGCTCGATGACGCCGCGGCGCCCAGCGTCCAGCCACGCCTCCAAGGCGGCCTGCTGGTAAGGCCTGAGCTCCACGTCCGACGCTAGAGGCGGGGTTGGCAAGGAATCCACCACCTCATCCCGAACAGGGAGATGGCTTCGATCTAAGTACTCCAATATATCTGGGTAGTAGAGGGCCATGGCCCGGAATGCGTCCACCCGAGGATCCCATCGAGCGTATGGCGTCCCCACCTCACCCTCCAGAAGAATGGTTCCCCGATCGTACTTCAGTCGAATCATTCTCCTGCACCAACGTGATTAGGGATCAACTTATCGTCCTCGCCTCGGGAACCAGTATCGGGGAACCGGGTCGCTTGTTCCGCCTGTGATAGGTATAGTGGTATCGGTATCAGGTTAATATGCTTGTTCTCCTGTGACGCGGCTGTTTCCAGGTTTTTTGGCTAACTAGCTAGCAGTCACACAGGTTCACCAGCTGGAGAGAAACAGTAGAGTCTGTAAAGAGAGCGGTATTAGAGCGATGACTGAGGTTCAGAAGTCAAGACGCATCCCTCTATTTTTATGTCCTGTCAGTTACCAAGAGTAATTGTTGAGTTCTGAAGGAAGCTAGCAGGTTCATGCATATGTCCGTTGAAGTGCTGCGGGTTTTCTTCAAACAGCCACAGGGATACGGCTTCTCGTCGAAGATGGCCAAATTACGCTGAATTTCTCTATCACGGCCCTCACAGATCCTGAGATGAATAGGCATAACGATCTGGCGGTTACTCAAGACGTATCCTCATCCGATTTCTCTTCAGCATCAACGAAAATCTGCTCGATTAAACCTTGCTCTACAACGATGTTTCAGACAAGTTCGATGCTTGTCTCAGGATTTCTCTTTTACGATGTTTGGCAGCTGTCTTCAAATCACCGAAAGGATCGATGCCTGTAATCATGTTGATAGGAACTTCTCAAAGAAAGATTCCTAACTAGCGTAGATTGGAGGGGTGAAGAAAGGTTGATGCTAGAACCAACAATTCTCATCTTCCCTTATGTAATTCCAATACTTAGGGTTACGTTCATCGTTGTAATATAGAAGAAATGGCGTGCTATTTCGGGTTAGCTACAAGCTAAATTGATGTTTAATCTCCTTTTTTGGTTGCTTGGATAAGTACTTCGAATTGGTCTATCATCATATTTTTTGGTTCCCATTCACGTCTAAGTCTCAAAGATATCTTTGAAGTACCAGAGGATCGAATATTAAAGTTAAATGTTCTTGTACCCCCACCGCCAACACCTGTTCCAAGATCCGTGGAAAAGTTTGAGTCTTTGAACTCGATAACGTTTGCATTCAATGTTTTTATTTCCCATCGGTAACCTGTTGTGGGATTTTCCGAAAGCTGAATTTTTATTGAATCTCCTTCAACTACAGTAAAGGTCTTTCCTTTGTCATTCTGAGTTACAATGATGCCATTCATGACAACTCACATCTATTGTAGATTTATTTGGTAATAAATTCTATCAGTTCTCAGAACCATCACATTTGATAAAAAGTGGGGGATAAGTCGCTGAGGAGCTAATGCCGTAGCTCCACTGCAACTTTACGAAGAGTCTGTTTTTATGTCGTTTCTTTGTTAGGTAGTCAAGTGGCTGAAAGAGAGGTATCACCATACATACATCTCTTTAATCTGCCCTGCCTCCTCCCTCAAATTGACGTTGCTCCCTGTTTGTTTGGCGTGTGAAGCCAACATGGTCAACGCTACAACTGCGGAATCTGAGTTGTTGGCCAGTTTCTTCCAGCCAAGCCCTGAAACACCGATCCACGAATTACGGTTCTGGTTTATTGACCATAGGGCTGTGACCCTCTTACTTTTATGCCAGACTGCTGCTGCAATCCCAGTTATTGTATCCTCAACCTTTGGAGGTACCGTTGGAGGCGTTTCGGAGGGTGTTTCTGGAGCTTCTGCTTCAGCCTCCGTAACCGTTTTGATCTCTTCAGGGATCTGTTCTATTGGTTTTGACTCGTCTTCTGCTGCTAATAAAGTCTCCTCGATGGGAGGAAGATTTTCTGGTTTTTGTTCAGACATAATTTTTATCCTCTTTTAAAAGACGTATACCTCTTTGATCACGGCATTCACTTGACGGATCGAAACAGGACGGTTACCTGCTTTGGCTGCTGCCAATTGTGCTAACATGTCGAAGAAGATGTTGTCGTTATCTGGACTGATCTTGCGCCAACCGAGGTCCTTTACGTAGACCCAAGCGTTGCGTGTTTGGTTGATTGTCCAGAGTCCGATGATCCGCGTGTTTTTTATCCAGCCTGTTTCCGCAATACCTAGGACTTCATCCATGGAGCTGTCGATTCCACATTGACCGTATCCTATGCGGAAGTACCCATTTTCACCGAAGCCGGTGCCCCAACTGTTCTTGCATATCCAATATTTTGAGGCGTTATTATATCCTACTACACTTATGCAGTGTCCGCCTACAGCTTTTCCAGTGACATGTTTATAAATGCCACTTTTGTACGCGAAAAAGTCCTCATAGACTGTGTAGCAAGCGACGAGTGGGCCCTTACTTGAGACCCAATTTTTCATGTCTGCTGTTGAGGTTATCCTCTTCCAGCCAGTGATTTTTGTCAGTCTACTATTCCAGTTGCTACATAAATTAGTGCAATTCTGGTCACCTGCGGTATATGGGTAGCATGCTTCGTCGACCACTCCCTTGTCTCGGAAGGCATCCAACGCCTTACTTGGCCACCAACCATTACTACATCGTCTGCCTTCAGCACGAGCATGACAATAGAACAGATGCGCCTCGGAATAGTCCACACTCAATGTAGGATTATTGCGTTGTTTTCTAAGACTTCCCTCTACGGTTGCAACGACGCCAAAAGCAACACATGAACCGCAGCCGCCTTGATTTTTGACAGAGGTAATATAGTTTTTACCATTGATATTTCGTAAATCATAGGAGTTTGGGTAGCCTATCGCTGTTGGAGCAGCCATGAACGCCATAAAATTTTTATTCGCAAGGCTTTCTGCTTCTTCGAGCGAAGGATCTCCGGGTCCAGGCGTGTAACCCAGAAGGAGAGAACGTTCTTCATCCGACATCTTAGTAAACTTGGTCTCCCCAGATGCCCAAGGAACATCCAACTTAGAGATCTCAGTCGTCAAATCTTCTAGTTTAAAATTTTCGAACGGCATAGTATTTCCCAGTACCATTATTGTTTATAAATAATAAAAACATTACTATCATTGAATAGGTACTAAGACTACAATAATTAGGATAGATATCATAACTACAATAATTAGGATAGATACCATAGCTAGCCTAGCTTCAGAAACGGTACATAGCAGCCTCAATTCTTTCCCACGAGAAACCTGCCAAAGGGCGTGGTATAAGTTCTTGACAAAGATGTACCTTTATCAGATGCGACGGCCCGTAAGAACCATAAAAGGGAAGACGTATGAAGCCAAGGCAAACGAATTATTTTTCGATTTGTAACGCATGCAAGTTGTGCTGTTGTCAGAACGCGAGACCACCTATCACACAGAACCGACGAAAACAGATTGAAGAGTACCTCTTAACTCAAGAGCTGAGGGTCGATAAACCATTTGAGACAACGGAGTACGTCTTTCCTCGGGAAACAAGGGACGGTTTCTGCGTTTTCTTTGACGAGGAAACACGAAGATGTCGGGTATATGCCGTGAAGCCAGAAACCTGTGTCGCCGGACCAATTACCTTCGACATCAATCTACAAACGGGTAAGATCGAGTTTTATTTAAAGTTTGAACGAATCTGTCCCCTTGCCGGCACGTTGAAGAAGGACATGGTCGCGTTGGAAAAACACGTGAAATCTGCGAAAAGAGAGTTATTGACGCTGGTTGGTGAACTCGACGCCGAAGCGTTGTCAGCGATCTTACAAATTGACGAGCCAGAAACCTTTAAAATAGGAGAGGCCTTGTTGAACAAAGGTGTACTGGAAAGACTGCGGAACCCACGTGCGCGTCGCAAAGGCTCGGTCCATTAAGGAAAGTGAACAGCTGTAAAACGCCAGCTTCATTCGTTGAATATGTCTCGACGATCCTATGCCACGTAGAACACGTTGAGGATAGAACAGTAAGAGGACACGTGTGTAGCCATCTCTCTTAGGTCAGCCGGAAGAGCCCTGATATAAGGTCTCAGAAGCCAGTTTGAGGACGCGTCTTAATCAGGGATCGTGCTAGGAGGCGGGCGACTCTGAGGGGTTCGGGAACAGCCCCGTGTATGGTGAATTTATTGAGAAGCCCCTTCGCCTCATCCAACGTCATGTTGATGAAGCGGGCGTACACCGTGTGACCCGTGTGAAGCATTATGGGGGTCCTCGACCCGTTCTTGCGGTATACTTCGACTCGACGCTTCCAATCGTCCGGGAAGAGCTCTAAGAAATACTTTTCAAGGCCTTCAGACGTCTCGTAGGTTACGCAGAGCAGAGGACGGCGGGTTTCCACCACGACCTTATGAAGATCAACGACGTTGTACCAGCTGATGATGCAGCCGTTTAACAGAATGAGGTTAATGTCATCTCGTTCAAGAGATTCATGCAGCTCTATCATCTTGTCGGTGGCGTCCATCCCTCCCACTGTGGCGGTGGCGAACCCAAACCCGTCGAGTACCCTGTCGGCTCGCATGACCACGCCAGCCAAGACCGATCTCTTACTCACCCCTTTCACGAAGCTCTCGGCGATTCCCAAGGCCCTCACGGCCTTTTTATGAACGTGTAAGGGCAACACTCACCCACTTCTCCACTACCCATGAACCTCTGAGGTATACCAAGACGTATGTCTGTTTTACATCAAAAGGATTCCGGGTGAAAAGGTTTTCCTTAAAACTATTTCGAGGTTCAACCGGGTGAATCACCCCACAACTTCGGTAGAGTGAGCAGGGATACTCGTGATCGAGCGTTAGGTAGTGCCGGTGAGGGTTCTCTGGGAGTAGCCGCGGATATAGGCGCGGGTTCGTGCTATATCTTTGTCCGCACATATTTTTTTCAGTCGCTCTCTTCCTCCCTCAGAGAGGGCGAAGGTCAGACTGTTCTTGAGTACTGTTTCATCAACGGCACGATTTTGGGTAAAGGTAGCCAAATTCTCTGCTAACTCGGTCAAGGTGTTGGTTCCCGGAACGATGGTACTCACTTCAGGGGCTTTCAGGATCCACTTGAGACTCGTCTGAGCCGGCGTGTACCCCCCAGTATCGACGTTGGAGGGAGAGAAGTAAGTGAAGGGCAGGCCGTAGTACGGCCAATTGAAGGGTTTCATGACCACCACTCCGATGTTCAACGCTTTGCAGAGGGGAAAGAGGGCGTCCCTAGCCTCCTGAAGATGATAGTTATAGGGAATCATCACGGAGTCGAAACAGTCGTACTTACGTATCAGCTCCGCGATGAACCTGGGATGATGCCCAGATACGCCGATGGCCCCGAGTTTCCCTTGCTCCTGAATCTCCTTCAGAGTCGTTATCACGAACTCAAAGCGGTCACGCGAATAGCCGTCCGCCACTTCGTGGGCATTGAAGACATCGATGTGATCCGTTCGTAAGAGGCGCAGGCGCTCGTCCACCCCGCCCATGAGGGCGTCTCGCCACTGGGCTTTCGGGATCTCTCTTAACATTCGAACAGGCCCCATGGTTTCAGCGGCTACGTAGACGTCCTTCCGACGCCCGAGGGTGTCCAACGCCAGTCCGAGGGACTGGGGTTCAGCTACCTCTCCTGTATCGAAATAATTTACGCCTGCCTCGATCGCCGTCTCTATTAACTCGTTTCTTCGCGCTTGAGTTACTACAAGCTCCGCAGACGGAACGGGTTCTTCAAACTTCCTGTTTGTGGTAAAGTGCCACGAAGGGAGAAACCGCGCAAACTCGTGTCCTCCAAGACCCAGTTCAGAAACCGTTAAGCCAGTTCTACCCAACATCCTATACTTCATTACCATCCCTCCCGACTTCTACAACAGCATTATTGGCTCCGTAAGTACTAATGTGTTATTGAAGACCCAATTGAGTGCCCGCGTTTTCCGTCCCTGAGGCGGGTTCCTCCCCGAAGGGTGTAAGAGTTGATCTGGGGTTAGTGCGTTACCATGTTCTGCGGCGTCTCTCCCCGGAAGACCGTTAACACGCCTTCAGCGGATTGGATGGCCATCTTCTTCAGGGCCTCCCGGGTGGTGGCGCCGATGTGAGGTGTTAAGACAACGTTCTCAAAGGCCAGCAGCGGGTTCTCCCGGCTTGGAGGCTCCTCGTCGAAGACGTCCAACGCCGCACCAGCCACCTTTCCTGAGCGGAGGGCTGCGATCAAGGCCGATTCATCGATGATCTTGCCCCGTGCCAAGTTAACGAGGTACACGCCCTCCTTCATCAAGTCGAATGCTCGGTGCGAGATTAGGTGACGAGTCTGGGACGTAAACGGAACGTGGAGGGTGATGACGTCGCTAGTGGCTAGGAGCACGTCGAGGTCGACACGACGGATACCAAGCGCTTCTTCAACGCTTCGTCTCCCAATCACGTCGTGGTATTGGAGGATTACGCTGAAGCAGCCCAGTCGACGGGCGACCGCCTCACCTATGCGTCCGAGCCCCACGATGCCAACGGTCTTCCCCTTTAACTCGACGCCGACGAGATCGGTGTACTTCCGATCCCACTCACCAGCCCTCACGGCTTCATCGGCGTGTACGACCCTTCGGAGAAGGGCGAGAAGGAGGGCCACAGTCAATTCCGCTACACTCTCTGTCAAGGCCGTGGGCGTGTTGAAGACAAGGATTCCATGCTCAGCCGCGGCTTCCAGATCCACGTGATCTGTTCCGACGCCATGGACTGCCACGGCCTTCAACCGGTGAGCCGTCGCCAAGAACGTCCTGGTGACCCGAATGTATCCTCGGCTGAGAAGAACCTCCACCTCGCCAGCGTGGGTTAACAAGGTGTTCTCATCGGAACCGGGAGGCAGTTCCACGACGTGACACGCCTTCCGCAGGAGTTCGAGGCCTGCGGGGTGAATGGGTTCAGCCACGACAACGGTTCCCACGGGTTTATCAGTCATCATAGACACCATCTCCCATTCCCTTTAACACAAGGCCACATAAAGCAATCGGTGGCTTCACAAGATACGGGAAACAAAGGTCAGTGCACTCGTTCCCCTGAGGCAATAAGCCATATATGTCGAAGCTATGTTCTTCTCATGGATGAATTAGAATGTCGATTCTCTCAGGAGCCCAAGCTGTAGTCACATCGCTGAGGAACGAAGGAGTGAAATACGTCTTCGGAATCCCCGGCGGCCCCATCCTGCCCCTGTACGACGCGCTGTACGATGCGTCGAGTCCGAAACACATCTTGGTCAGACACGAAGAAGCCGCGGCATTCATGGCCGACGCCTATGCCCGGGTGACAGGGCGACCCCAGGTCTGCGTGGGAACGATGGGTCCGGGCGCCGCCAACCTCTTGATAGGCGTTGCCTGCGCTTTCTCGGACTCGATTCCCCTGATCGCCATCACAGGAAACGTGAGCACCGCCTTTGAGGGGCGAGGCCTCCAGCAGGAGATGGATCACGTCCGCGTCTTCACCCCCGTCACCAAACGAAGCATCAAGGTACATCGAACGGAGAGGATACCAGAGATCCTGCAGATGGCCTTCCGCGTCGCGACCACCGGGAGACCGGGCCCCGTTCTCATCGACGTCCCCAGCGACGTCCTCTCCCGGGAAGCCGAAGTAGACTTCGTGGAGCCCTCCAAGGCGAGGCCTACGTCCAGGAGGCTGTACGGCGATCCCGAAGAAATCAGGCGGGCTGCCCAGCTTCTCGTTGACGCAGAGAGGCGCATCATCCTTGCAGGTGGCGGTGTCATCATCTCCAACGCATCCACCGAGCTGACGACGCTCGCGGAGACCTTGATCTCCCCCGTGGTCACCAGCTACAACGGGAGAGGCGCGATCCCAGAAGACCATTCCCTCTTCCTCGGTAGAGCGGGCAGCGGGGCGCCCACAGTGTTCGACGAAGTCATTCGTGAAGCCGATGTCGTGTTGGCGGTAGGCTACCGCTTCACCGACGTCTCCACCAACAACTGGAGCTTCCCGAGTGGGAACGCGGAAATCATTCACGTGGACATCGACCCCTGTGAGATCGGGAGGATCGTTCCGGTGGAGGTCGGCGTCGTCGGGGACTCCAGAGCCGTGTTAAGTGAACTCCTCCAAGCCGTCGGCTCACGACTTGCGAAGAGGAGACGGCAACGAGGGTGGATTGAAGACGCGTTTCGAAGGAAGGAGGTGTGGGAGACGCGGATGATGGAGAAGATGACGTCCGACGCGGTTCCCATCAAGCCCCACCGCGTGATGAAGGAGCTGCGGGAGGTCCTCGACCGTAACGCCATCCTGGCCACGAGCGCCGGAAGCAACAAGATGTTTGCCGCCTCTCTCTTCCGGATTTACGAGCCCCGAACCTGGATTCACTCCGGGGGATCCACCCCAATGGGTGCTGCCTTCTGCCACGCCCTTGGAGCCAAGTTGGCGGCTCCTGACCGCCAAGTCGTAGCCGTGTGCGGTGACGGCGGGTTCCAGATGGTCTGTCAAGAACTCGTGACGGCCGTGGAGAACGACCTCAACGTCGTCACCTGCATCCTGAACGATCAGAGGTTGGGATTGATTCGGTATCAACAGCAGAAGCAGTACGGAGGGCGGGTCATTGCCACCGAGTTCCGTCACTCAACCGACTTCGTCAAGCTCGCGGAAGCCTTCGGGGCCACGGGAATCCGGGTGGAGAAGCCCCAGGAGATGAAACCGTCGCTGAAGCGTGCGTTACAGGCCGATACGCCGGTGGTCATCGACATCGTCATCGACGGAGAAGAGGCTCCTCAGCTTTGAGTTCAGATCTACACCGAAGGAAATACGCTGCCAAGTCCATTAACGTAACGGCAGGAGCCTCAAGAAACCGTTAAAGGCCTTGAAGGTGGCGTTTCAAACCACGGGTTAGGAAGTGGAATCAGCTGTGTGAGGGGCAATCTCTTCAAGGCAGATTTGTGTGACGCCGCGGTTCGGGCTTGCAGCTGGCTGTTTGCAGAGAAGGTTTTGACAGCATCGCTGTTATCTCTGTGCCCCGCCTTCGTAATGCCTTTAAGAGCTTTAACGCTGCTTTTGAGTGAGCTATGAGAAGGGGATAAGTGGACTACAGCGGGTTGTGGGAATAGCCTTTGTGGAGAGGGTGGTTATTTGAAGTCGGTTAAGTATCCCAGTTTTACTTGGGCTTCAAACATTTCATCGACCATTTTACGGGTTTCAGCTAATGTGAGCACTGCGCTCGTTAAGGGATCGAGGAGAATCGCTTGATAGGCTAGGGTCTTGTCCTTCTCGACCGCTGCTTTCACACCAATTTCCTGTAAATTGATGTTGGTACGGTTTAAGGCGGCGCATTGAGGTGGTAGATTTCCGACGTAGCAGGGGTGAATTCCCATCTTATCGACCAGACATGGGACTTCGACGCAGGAGTCGGGGGGTAGATTGGTGATCAGACCCGTGTTCTTGACATTCACGTTCACACGTCGAGATCCGTCGTAGGGATTACCGTGCTCGATGGAGTGGATGATGTACGAGCAATACTCGTTTGTGCGTTGCGTCGGAATCGTCTCATCACTCTCCACCAGTCGCCGAGTCTCCTCTTCTCGGGGCCTCCTCTGGGGTTCTGTGGGTGGCTCGCTCGCTTGATACGTCTCTCGGAGGGTTAACCCGAACTGTTCGAGGAGGTCAGTACGCTTCCTGAAGTAGGGAACGTACTCGGACATATGTCGACTTGACTCGGTAACGAAGTAGCCGAAGGCCTTGAAGATTAATACGCGTACGGTGTCCGGTCTATCCGATCGTGAATAGACGGTAGGGTCCTTGAATTTCTCTGCGAGTAGGGGGTACGCGTCTTTCCCGCGCCAATTCAGTTTGAGGAACCAGGCCATGTGGTTTATGCCTGCCACCCAGTAAGAGACTTCATCTATAGGTGCTTCCAAATAAGAGGCAAGTTGCTCAGCTGTGCCTTGAACGCTGTGGCATAAGCCTATGTTCTTTATGTGTGTGTAATCGTTCAGAGCCCAGCAGGTCATGGCCATGGGATTTGTGTAGTTCATGAGCAGGGCGTCGGGACAGCGGTCTTCCATGTCGTGGGCGATACTCAGTAAGAGAGGTATGTGGCGGAGTGCATAAAACACGCCGGCCGGTCCAACTGTGTCCCCCACGCTGTGGTGAACGCCGTATTTGGCAGGTATCGCCTTGTCATACCAATTGACATCAGGTCCACCCTGTCGGAGGGTGGTGGTAACGTAGTCGGCGTCGTCTAAGGCGACGCTACGATTCGTGGTCGACTCCACTTTGGTCTTGTACCCGTATTGTCGCACCAGTTTTTTCGCAAAGGCCGTGATGAGGCGTAACCGATCCTCATCAATGTCCATCAAGGCGATGGTCGTGTTGTCTCGGAGATCGGGGAACGAGAGAATGTCGGTGACTAAACGCCGTGAAAAGACTTGGCTTCCCGCACCAATCAACGCGATTTTAACCAAAATAAAACCTCGCCTAAATAGGAAGCCGGGTTTCCTTTATTAATGTGTTTTACAGGCTGATCACAGGTCGTTGCCGTGGTCGAGGACTCCAGCAACCCTGCTCCTCGAAGACCGCTAGTTACGGATTGAAACACAGCCGCGTGTTCAAACCTTTAGAACGTCTTGTTCTAAAGCATGGTATTATAACCCTCTTGAATCATCTTTCTATGTGGTGATAAAAGATGAAGAGAAGCATACTCCTTGTGTCACTGATGTTAGTCATCGTCATCCCTTTTTCAGCCTACGCTTTGGCTACATTCGACGACGTGTCGACCGAAAAACGCCACGATGATTCTTCCGACATGACCCCGTTCACGGCCGTGGTCAACAGAGGGAGAAGCGTAGATGTGTATGTGCCTGTCGACATGGGCGACGGCTTAACGGAGGAAGAAGCCGCATTGATTGCAGAGGTTACGTTCACTACGGTCATGGGACACACCCGTATTCATCGATTGGATACCCTGACTCTCAAGGAGGCCCAAATGACCGCGCATTACTCGTGGGGCTACAATGAAAACGACCTCGGCCACGTATTCGATATGATCGTTGATCTCATAACCCTTCAAATAACGGTTTCTCACTGCTTTTAAAACCAGTCACGCGCAACCTCGCATCAGGTAGCCCGATCGGGTTTCTTAACGTCTATGTTGATTGATCTTTCTTCTCTTATAAAAGTGATACAGGGAAAAGTTCCTCATTCCTCAAAGTCTTCAAGCCCACCATATACCGCTACCTATTCTCGAAAGGTTTACAGTATAGCGAGCGAACTCTCGGATTTACCACTCCATATGTACCGACACACTATCACGTCCGTCCATATCCACGAATACCTCAAGAAGAAGTAGAAACCTGCCCTACCTTCGTGGCCTCGCTCTGCTTGTCTCCATGATCGTGATCACGTCCCGATGTCTGAGATTGTAATCCTTGGGGAGGCGGATTCCCGTTTTAGCCTCGATGGCGAGCACGTAGTTTTCGGCGAGACGTGAATGAACCCGCTTAGCGAGGTTGAAGGGAGTGGAGCCGTCTGGCAGGAGATGCACATCGGGAAGCACGTTACCATGATGATCGGTGTACTTCGCCTCATCACTTACGGGATAAATCATATTGGTTTTCAGGAGTTTGAAGACCACCGTGTTCAGGGCTTGTTGGATCCCCGTCCGCATCCACTTCGCCAGAACCCTCCGCTCAATGTACTCGATCGCTCTCCGCTGCTCAGGCGTTAGTTGGGCGTCGTCCCTGATCCTGAACTGTTCGTGGCCGGGCGTATAGGAGAGGAGGCCTCGCTGCGCCGCTCGTCTGAGGGCCAGTTCGGCTTCGGTGGAGCACGCCGCGACGAGACTGCGACCGTAGTACTCCGTCAACGCTTCGAGGTTCTCCTCTGCAGTAGAGAGGTCCATCTTGTTCGCCATGATGAGGGTGGGCTTAATGAGGGGGAGGAGGTCAGCAGCGAATTGAATCGTCTGATCAAGGCTCCACCGCGTGAAAGGCACGTCATCAAGATTCGAGGTCGTGAGAGCCGCATACACTTGGGAGAGGCCCGCTTTTAATCCTGATAAGATGTTGGCGATCGCCGCGACTGGGGTGGAGGTGGCAGCGTCACGGATGATGGTCTGCCTGTTACGGATAATTATGTCGGCGATCCACCGGTGGATTTCTCCTTCAATGTCGATGGCGTCCAGCACGGGGTTGCCGCTGCCGGGCTGGACGATCTTGCCGTCGACGTCGATGGAGCCGGAAGCGTCGACGACGTGGATTAGGGCGTCGGCTTGACTGATGACGGAGAGGAATTGGTTGCCGAGACCGCGGCCCGTCCACGCGTCCTTAACTAATCCGGGGACGTCGATGATCCGCACGGGTGCGTAGCGCCATCCGTCAAGGCAGGTGGAGTTCAATGGGGTATCCGTCACCCCCAACTCTTGGCATACACAGACATCGCAGACGTATGCTGTGCCCACGTTGGGTTTGGTCGTGGTGAAGGGGTAAGTTGCGATCTCAGCGTTAAGCAGGGTAGCTGCATTGAAAAGCGTCGTCTTCCCTACATTCGTCTTCCCGATGACGCCGATCGTTAACAAGAACGCATCGCTATGTAACTAATGTACCACATCAATTATAAGAAGTTTAGTGTCTAAGACGTAACTTGACCCCTGATAAAGCACGCAAAGCTCGCTAGAAAAGGGTTCTATGGATTCTTGATTCAAGGCGTCATCCAGTTTAGAGAACATTCTGAGTAACTTTAGATACAGGCGTTTTTAGTAGCGAAGAGAGCGGTTTTCAGATTTGATGTGATACAATAACTGGGTAAAGGCGACGTGTTCCTGTTTTTAGGTCACGATGAGTAAGGATTTACTCTTTGCAATCGTCTCGTTTAGACTGCCTTGATATGGGCGTCTGCCTGTCTATGAAATGCGTTCGATAAGCGTACGGATCGGTCTGGCTATGTAGATCTCATAAAGTTGTCCGTTCAATACGTTTAAAGGCGAATGTTCAGTATTTTCTAGATACCACAATATGAGTAATATATTAAAGGGGAAAGAAAATGTTTCGAAATTCTGGAATATCGACCTCAACCTTCGTCTTTGGGCTTCTCATCGCAATCATCGCTTCCGTTGCGGTCTCTTCATTGATAGCACAACAATTGACGCCAGCGGGTCCTCAAGGTCCAGCAGGTCCGCAGGGAGCACAAGGACCCCCTGGAGAGCAGGGTTCGCAAGGAGAACAAGGGCTACCCGGAGAGCAGGGACCCATCGGCTTAATGGGTCCACAAGGACCCTCAGGGCTCACAGTCGTTGCGTTTAACGATATTGGCTCTGTCTCTGGCATACCTACCACGCCACAGAACTTGGGCAGTGTCACGTTGAATGCTCCAACAGATGGCTACGTGATCCTCATTGCTACGGGATATGCCGTCACGTTCGGTGACGATACGACGTGCGTATTCGGTCTGGGAACGACGGCTGGCGCCACCGACCTCCACTTAACGAGAGTCGGCGTACTCGATGGTTCAGGAAGTCAACGAAGAGAATTCAGTGCAACGTCAACCGCAATCGTCCCCGTGACAACGGGCAGCCACACGTTTTACGCAACAGCGTATCGGCCGTCGGTCTTCAGTTCGCAGTCCGTTAATCTCGGTGACGTCTATTTGACAGCAGTGTTCTGTGAGGGCTAACACTCACCTCTCGGCTATCTTTCCACATTATTTTTTTTCTCTTGTTAGCTCAGTACCGAGTACGCGTACTTACTGAAGGCAGAGTAAAGAAGTCGTAGATGCGTGTAGAGAGGTACTTCGTCGAAAGCGTGTGGAAGCCAAGGTATCCGCATCGATATGGGAGTAGCTAGCTAGCTCGCACCGTCTTCCACTTGTCGGAGGAGAAGTGAATCACGTTCCATACGTATTGACTGAGCATGTAACAGCTGTTTAAAGACCGTGCTCTAAAATGAAGGAATCTGTGTCGGGTGAATATAGGTGTACTTCAGACGCGTCGCAGCCGTTTTCCACTCAGCTTCAAAAAGGCATCCATGATGCGTCCATGCTTCAAGAGCTGATGAAGGAGGTGCCCCAACTCGGTTTTCGCGTAAAACTGGTGTTGTGAAGTGGAGATCTCTGTAAGAAAACGCTCATTTAATAAAAAGTCGTCAACCCAATAACGAAATTGGGCGGTGTTCCCCAGAATCTTTATCAACGCCCACTTACTCGCTTTCCCGTCATTCTCGTCAATGCAGTCCAACAACGCCAAGGCAATGACTCGCGGACTTCTTCGTGGAAAGGCCAAGATTCATGCCTCTACGACCGTTTCAAGTCATCTTGGTACGCGAAGAGTCGCGCGTATTTTTTTCGCAACCGGAGAAAGTTGAGGATTTGAGCGGTACCCGCAAAGAGCATCACGCCAACAATGAAAATCGTAGTGACGTGAAGCCCTTGCAGGTACTCGATCATGAAGAGAGCAAATTGTATCCCAAACAGGATCTGCACGAGGCCAAAGAAAAGGTACGTCTTGACACCCCAATTCAAGTCACTGATGAGGTCGAAGGCGTCGGTGATCACGTCCTTGAAGATTTCGTTCAGAACGCGGATCTCCTCCCCCTTGTCTCCGTCCTTTAGTTGCGGTTCACTCATGGTTAGTCACTGCTTACTCAGCATACACGATATAAAACGATTATTCTAGAAACACCGTCATGATTAGTTACAGTAGAGAGAGGAGAAAGAACAATTCAGCTATCGAAGAGGTTAGATTGGGAAACCGTAGCCAGCTATCTCCACGCGCATTAAATCAGGTTTTCCCTCTCGACCACCTGATACCAGAGAAGAACATCAAATATGGGTTTAAGTGCGTCTTTTGAAGTAACCTGATTTCCATTGTTTATGTCAACAACTGCTGTTGAGAGTAGAAGCTGGCTAGCGGGTTAACGCGACTTCGGTATTCAGCCAGACTGGTTGAACTAAGTAGAATCGAGGTTTATATTGAATAGCGTTAATCGATTACGTTTTCTTCAGATTGAGGGCTTTTATTCCTAGGAATCTAGATGAGGGCCCGAGATCTTCTTCAATGCTTAAGTATCTGTTTGCGAGGGGTGACCCCCATCCAATTGATTTTGACAATCCGGTGTTGAATCCAACAGCGTAGTCAGCTAAAGAAGCGCCTTCACCTCTGCTGGCTCCTGGGAAGATTCTATATCCATTTCGGTAGGCTAATTGAATTGCATCGAAGGCTTCTGTGATTGTTCCTATTTGGGGAACCTTTAAAACCATAGCGTTCGCTGCGCCGAGTTCAATTCCCTTTCGAAGTCGACTTGGGGAAGTCGCAAAGAGGTCGTCGCCTGTTATTTGGATTCCCAGTTCTTTTGTTAGAATGGCGTGTCCGTCAAAATCGTCATCATCGAGGGGGTCTTCAAGATCTAAAATTGGGTACTTTGAACACCACTCCGTATACAAATCTATCATGTCGTCTCTCGTTTTTGCTTTCCTCGAAAACAATCCTACAAACTCATCGTTTTCCATAAAGCAGCCAGCGGCGACATCTAAGTGAAACCCCACTCTATCGTTAAATCCGAGAGCGGATATTGCCTCGGTCATTACCTCTAAAAGGTCAGAGTCATCTTTGATAATGCCGGCCAATCCTTGACGCCTGTGTAACACGACTTTATACTTTTTTCTGATAATGTCTTGAAATTTGTTTGAGAGCTGCCAATTCATGTATAAGGCTTCTGAAAACGATTCTGCCCCATAACTCATAAACTCAAAGACCGGTTTTCCTCCCCCTCTTTCACCACCACCATATCTCCTGCTTCCACCTGTGACTACACCAACCATAGGGACTGGTAGCACACAGGCGTTTACCCCACCAACATATCGATATAACGGAAGACCCAGACTCTGAGCAGCTGCTATTAATACCGCCGAGGAAACACTCGCCATTGCATTAGCCCCCAGCCTCGACTTATCATGGGTCCCATCAAGCTCAATCAACAAATTATCAATATCTCTCTGCCTTGTCACATCCAGTCCCTTCAATTCAGGAGCTATAACATTGTTGACGTTGCTTACAGCCTTCAAAACGCCTTTTCCAAAGTATCGTTCCCCACCGTCGTACACAAACGTAGCCTCATATATCCCAACCGAACTACCAGCGGCAACAACTGCTACACCACGACAGTCATTGTCTGTCACGACTGAAGCTTCAATCGCCGGAAGTCTATCTCTACCCGTTATCTCTCTTGCCCAAACGTTCTTAATCGTAACCATTTCATTCGCATCCAACTGTAACTCGTACTATTTATTTATACAGCTAGCTAGTTGATGTATATTACTCGAAGATCCTGCAAATTAGTCCCTGTATTCCCTGTAATAACGGCATCATCGAGTTGCCTAAGAGCGACCGTAGTGTTGTGTGTTTTCAACGCTTGAAAGATGTTAACTCCTTCGTCTTCAGCTCTTTCTGCAGTATAACCATCAGCTACCCCGCCCGCCACGTTGGTGGGACCATCGGTACCATCTGAATCGACAGCAGCAACAGTAATATTTCTACTCCCGCTTATCCTCAGGGCTGAGGACAGGACAAATTCTTGGTTTCGACCGCCCACCGCGTCAGCAGCACCCTTCCCAACCGTGACAATGGACTCCCCACCTGAGATGAGAACGCAAGGCGTCTTAAAGGGAGTCCCATGAGCTAAAATACTGACGTCTTTGCCCTCAACTTGAAGGGCCATAGCCGAAAGAGCCTTACCCAGCTCCCCGGCTTCGACAGTAGAACCGATTCTAGGAAACAGTATGGAAGTCAAACCCAAAGCTTCAGCCTTTTTTCTTGCACCTTCAAGCATAAAACGACTATTCATAACACCAAACTGATGAATGTCCATTTTCTCAAACATCGCTCTTTCAGGAACTTCGTAGCGTGGGTCAGCCTTCTCTAGATGAGCTCTCACCGAAATCGGTATTTCGTCCCATGCACCCCACTTTTTAACTATGTTAACAGCATCTGTGAAGCTAGATAGACGGGATCCCGGATGAAAAATGTAGGCCCCATTATCGCGTTCATCGTAAGCCAGATTTCCAAGGCCTGCTCCGAGCATGAAATAAACCATTTTGGCAGGGTGGATGAGTGCGGCGACTCGCCCATATTTGACGGATGAAAGATGTCCTCTAACGACGTTTAAGTCCCTAGTGGGCACACCGTGTTCCTGCTGCATTATGCGTGTTGTTTCTCTAACGTCTTCTAAACTCAATCCGTCTGCAAGTAGTGTCACTAAAGAAGAGCATCCGCCAGAAGTAACACAAAATACGAGGTCTCCTTCTGTAGCCGTCTTAGCTATTTCGACGATCCGCTTGGCGCCTCTTACACTGTCCTCATCAGGAATTGGGTGACCAGCTAACGTTACCTCAATCCGTTTAAGATACGTTCCTTCCCCTTTTTTCGCGTTTACGGCTCCACCAGCAATTCTATCTCCTAAAACGTCCTCTATACCCTTAGATATTCTCTGAGCTGCTTTACCACCGCCAAGCACGTATATGGACCCTATTTCCGTGAGATCAAATGTTACAAACCCTTTTCCTGCGACGTCGAAGTCCTTGTGACCGATGATTAACTTGTCGTTTTCTA
>JAOZHB010000090.1 GCA_026015035.1 Candidatus Bathyarchaeota archaeon
AGGTCGGAGTCCACCCTATAGGGTCCGACGTGGCCTGTTTTAGAGCCACCTGCCTTCGCAGCGAGTTTCGCGGTGAGGTCGTCTAACTGGGCATTCTCTTTCAGTTCGACAGTTTGTTTTCCACCGATGAGCGTCATCAAGTAGCCATACGCGATGACTTCGACGTTCATTGCTGCGTTTATCGCCTCCCACGCGTTTACAGGTCTCTTCGGTATGACAAAGCTGAAGGGGTCCTTCTAGCTAGTTAGCCTGATCCCATCAATTTAGTCTGCTATGCCCTTCAGAAATATAAAGGTGTTTTTATGTGGAAAAAAAGGGAATTCAGAGAGCCTTCGTCCCCTCTTCAGTGATGATAATGTTATGTACCTTCTGGTCCAAGCCGCTTTGCGTGAAATAAGGTACGACGACGGAGAAGGTCCACATCAGCGTTCCCTAGCTAGCCGCTATCTCCGTTTATCCCTCACGAAGAAAATCACACCGATGACCGTCAATACGATGGCGAGGATGAAGACCTGTAAGGAGAACGGCCCGGATCCAAGGAGTATGGGGATGGGTCCGATGAAGATCACCGCGCCCCCCGATACAGATCCCGTCCCTGAGAGCAGACTGGACATGATCATGAGGGCCATGCCGATGAAGACTATGAGGAAGCCCGTGAAGAAGAGGAGGAGAAGACGTTTCTGGGGATAACCCACAGAGGTTTCAGTTGGCTGACCCATCCGACCCACGATTTTGCTCAAGCAGTCGGTGCAGACCCATCTCTGGGGGTCAAAACAGTTCTCGCACACGTTTCGGCCGCAGGACTCACAGACGTACCTCGCGGCGTATTCCCCGCAAAGCCCACACTTCTCCGCCACCTGCATCCCCCTTAACCCACTAGGCCAACAGAACATTCATGACGAGGAACCCCACCATGAGAGCTACCGCAACTAGTACGAGGGCCTTCACAGTCTTGGCATCGGAGCCAAAAACGATTGGGAAGGGGCCTATCATGATGATTCCTCCCCCCCTCGCCCCCTTCTCTTGCCGCAGTACCAAAAGCACCCCAACTGCGAAGACGAGTAATGTTCCGAGGATCATTAGCGTGAAGCCGATGTCAAAGAGGAGATTTTGACCCATAACTCAATAGTAGACTAACACCACGCCGAGATTTATCCCTTTTGCAGACATCGATGTCTTGTTTATTCCTTTGATGCAGCAATATTATCCACTGCTGCTTCTTTTTGTCGGATAGCTAACTTGCATGGAAGATGGCGTTGCCACTGCTATGAATCTGGCTTGCAGCTGGTTCACCGCGTCTTCGATGGGTTTTCCGTGTAAGGCTTCAGCGTAACCCAGTTACTCGTACGTGTTCCATCGAAGAATTTCTTCTGCGGACCGTTTGGGCACGTGGAGACAACTGTCCTCATCCAGCCAGTAGCGTATGCTTTCCTCCTTCACTTCGTCGGTGGTTGGCTGCTCCGCGGCGTACCCTATGGCGACGAGAAACAGGATCTCCAAATGGTCGGGAACCTTGAGAAGCTCCCGCAGCTTTGGGCGGTCGATTGACCCGAGCATACAGGAGCCCAAGCCCTCATCGAAGGCGACCATGGAGATGCTCATGGCGGCTATGCCGGCGTCATGTCCGGGGCTCTTGCTGATGTTCGTGTCGAGAAGGATGGCGACGTATGCTTGGGGGGCCTCATCCGCTGAGGGCCCCCATTCGGGCAGGTATCCAGCCCATCGCGTCGCCTGAAAGACCTTCGTCAGTAGGTCCTCCTCGTTCACGACCACGTATTTGAGGGGTTGCCGGTTCGCGCCCGAAGGGGAAAGCCTCGCGGCCTCTATACATCGGACGAGGGTTTCTTTGGGAACCGGTTTCTGCGCATACTTTCTGATTGACCGTCGACTGATTATCTTTTCATGAATCATGTTCCTTTACCTCCAGTCCAGGCATCTTTTCAATTTAGCATGTAATAGGGTTTAACGCCTTTTAGCGTTTTCGAGGTCAAGGCTTCAGCTGAAGCAGGAAAGAAGACTTAGCGATCGAAGCGAGGTGGAATCACTAATTCGTGACTAAGCGAATTCACCTGAACACCGTGTCGCACCGTTAATTCTGAGGGAGCATCTATCAAGAGGTCTATTTAGAACCGTGTGTTCGAGAGACCACCATTCGATGTAAAGGTTAAAAGATTGAGAGTCTTACAAGGGAGTGAGATGAAGATGAGAGTTGTAGACAGCGTTCTTGAGCTGATTGGGAAAACGCCGATGCTGAGGCTGCATAAGATTACGCGGGGCGTGAGGGCGCAGGTTCTCTTGAAACTGGAGTACCTCAACCCAAGTGGAAGTTATAAGGACCGAATCGCCTTCCGCATGATCGCGAACGCTGAAGCCTCTGGGGCTCTGAAGCCGGGATGCACCATCGTGGAGTCTAGCTCCGGCAACACCGCCATTGCCTTGGCGTTTGTCGGAGCTGCGAAGGGGTACGCGGTGAAGGTGTTCTACCCGCAAGACGTGTGGGCTGAGGAGAAGAGGCGGACTTTGGAACGCTTTGGAGCGGAGATCGAGATGGTGCCCCTCGAGGAAACGGAGGCAGCGCGGAGAGCCGGGGTCCACGGGGCAAGAGTAGAGATTCCGGGCCGAGTAAAATGTAGGGAATTGATGCATCGCCGTGCAGATGTGTGGTGGGCTCGACAGTTCAGCAACCCCGATTGCGTGCGAGCTCACAACGAACTTGGGTTAGAAATTCTGGAGCAGACCGAGGGAAAGGTGGATGCCTTCACGGCGTCAATCGGCACCGGGGGGAATTTTCTGGGAGTGGCTCAGGTGTTAAAACGGGAGAGGCCGGAGGTGAAGTGCATCGCCGTTCAACCTACGGAGTGGTCGGGCTGGGTCGATCCCCTCTCCCCTGAGGCGCGATTCGTCCCAGGGATAACGGGAGGAATCATCGAGGAGATACGGGCAAGCGGCCTCGTCGACGAAGTGGTATACGTCGGGAACGAGGAGGCGAGGAGCATGGCCTATAGGCTGTCCCAGGAGGAAGGGGTCTTCTGTGGGGTTTCCACGGGAGCCAATGTGGTGGCAGCCATCCGTGAAGCGAAGAAACGAGGGTCTGGAGCCACCGTGGTCACGACGGCGGTTGACCGGGGAGACCGATACTTCAGCGATGAACGCTTCATCACGTAAAGGAAGGCCGCTGCGACGACACGCTTGGGTCGCAGGAAGATGGAGTAAAGAGTGGTTCATGTTTCTGTGGCGTACAGGGTAGAAGAGTCGTCAACTCCAACGTCCGACGAATTCCCTATGTTTTACAGGTTACGGACTTCAACGACTGGAAAGATGGTGTTCGATGTTAGCTCCATAATCTGCGTGAAGCCATAGCGTTAAGTCATGTAACGCGTGATTGAAGTAATTAAGCAGGGATTGTTTAAATCGAGATTGATGGGAAGTACTTCGGAGCGATATCCCTTGGTAGGGAACATCGTGTAGAGGTCTGTGTCGACATTCACCTTTTTTACGGTAGATTGCTTTGTTTACCGTCTTTCATTTTAAAGAATGATGTCAATAAATATCATATAATTTCGTCTAAATCTACGGTTTTAAGATGGATAACGAATTCAGAGTGTCCACCATAAAGTCGAGACTGGATATTCCACTGGATATTGCTGGCCGTTTTCAACAGACGCCTAAATACGAGGCGCAGCTTAGCCAAGAGGTCAGTAATAAACTGGGATATTTTGACGGCGATTTGATCGAGATTCATGGGAAGAGAACGACGGCGGCGCGGGTAGTAGCCATCGAGACCGACGGCGTAGATGGAGACAGTATTGGTCTGAATAACTTGATGCGGAATAATGCGCGGGTGTCCCTTGATGAAATCGTGACCATTAGACGGGCGGAGTTAAAAACAGCGCGACGGATCGTTTTAGCCCCCATAGGGAAACACCTGAAAAAGAGCGAACTCCTTAAAATCGTTGCCAAGAAGAGCTTCCTCGACACACCTTTCGTGGAAGGCGACGTGACCTATCTGCGGTCAAAGATCATGCGGTATCTCCTCGGATCGGTGACATGGATGCGTGTGGTGAAGACCGATCCGGACGGTGTGGTCGTGGCAACGGAGGACACGGACTTCGAAGTCGTTTCCAAGCCGATTATGCCAGGTGAGACCGCGTTCACAGAACTCCCCAACCTAGGGTTGGAAGACGAGGAAGACGATGTCAATAAACAAGACTTCTCCCTTAGCGAGGATGAATGGGCAAAGATTAACACCCTCCTGGGACTCGGGCTGTTCAACAGCCGCATGGAGGTCATCACCTTTTTCCTACGCGAGGGTATCAAAGCTCGAATGGACATATTTGAGAAGAGCGGCTCCGTCATGGATCAGCTCAACCAGTTAAGGAGTAATGTAAAGAAGGATTCATAAGCCCGTGGT
>JAOZHB010000094.1 GCA_026015035.1 Candidatus Bathyarchaeota archaeon
ACCAATAACACACCACATGACCGTACCAGAAATCGACAATACGTCAAAGCCTTCCAGCATGACCCTCGCTAGCTAGTGTCATTCAAGGGCTTCAGGATTACATGAAGAGCATTTGGGCGCCCTCGGTCTGTTCAAGAAACGTCGAGATACCGGTGACGCCATCGACCTCATCTACTAACATGTCTTTAGCGATGTTATGAAATGTCATGGCTGCACTGCATGCATAGATTTTCTTATCAAACCCCTTCAAGTATGAGATCATTTCGGAGATCTTAGCGCGCGCTTCACCGAGGAGATAGGACTCTTTACCCGTCTTCTCGTTGAGGGAAATCGGCTAGAAAGGTTGTCCGGTTAGGTCTTCGTAGAGTTTGATGTAGATGTCACTGACCTCTTGAATTATGGACGGGGGTAGGGCGGGTATAGGTGGCTCTTCGCGTCCCTCTTCCCGGGCTTTCATCAGCTCGCTGTGGTATCCTGTTCGTCGGTAGTATTGCCTGACGAATTCTTTACTTCGCTCCACGTATCGTCCCTTTGCATACTCCTTGGCGTCCCAGAAGCGGTCCTCATCTGCTGTGCCAAAGGCGTCAATAACCATCAAGGCCCGTTCCTCGTCGAAGGCGAATTCCTTCTTCCCATCCACGTGAATCAGCCCCCTCGACTTCACCCGCGAAGCGATCTCCTCGTCAATTCGCGTCGCAATGCCCCGAAGCTCCTCGAACTCCGCACGTGTGATCCCTGAAAGCTTCAGAGCCTCATCTACACTCAACGGTCGATCCACCTTCTCCAGCTTCGTTGTGACCTCGAAAAAGGGGTGAGGCAGGGGTTCTCCCAACCGCGCGACATGGCTTTGCGGGAATCCAAGCTGCTCCACCATTATTGTCCCTGCTTGAAGTCGATCCCACAAGGAGCCGTAGACATAATATCGTAAAACGCATTCCAAGGGGAGTAAGTAGCCCCGTGTCTCAGGCGTCAACAACTGGTAGTCCTTGATTACCTGCACCCGCTTCACCCGCATCCGGTTCGATGCTGTGAGATGGAGGAAGTGGGTTCGCACCCCCAGCTCCTCGACGACTTCAAACCAGTAGGCACTGGTTCGAGCTAACGTCTCCCCCTTGTAGGGGATGCTGCTGGGTATGATCTTGTCGAAGACCGAGATCCTGTCGGAGAACACGAATTCAAGCTCTCGTTCACTGACCTCGTAGACGTCCTTCACTTTCCCCGATTTAATGAGACGCGTCGTCACCCACCTCCTTGAGATGCTCTCAATCGTTCATCAGCCTCTTCAACTCGACTCCTATTTTGCTGTTGTTGTAGACAGATGCCTTCTTCAAGGCGAGGATTGCCTAAGGCAAGAATCTTGATCGCCGCTAAGGCTGCGTTTGCTGGTTCGAGTACGACTAAGGGACAGACGCCACTCGGCATCCTGAGGGACGAGTAGAGGTCTGCTCCGCTAAACGTAGTGGAGTAGGGGGGGCAGGCGATGACCGGGTGAACGGTATTGGCGTCGACGAAGCCGGATAAGGCGTTGGATCTTCCAGCGACTGTAATGTAAACGATTCGATCTTCACTGGCCTCGTACTCCGCTAAGAGCTGTAGGAGCTTTTTCGGTGTCTTGTGAGCGGATGCGACCCGCACCTCGTATTTTACTTCGAACCCCTTCAAGGTCGCTTCGATGTCCAGTGAAAACGCTTCATTTCTGCCTGAGCCCATGATTAAAACGACTTTATCCTCCGTCAAGATGTTTCCCTGCCACCACTATTTCTCTCCAGGTTCTATTTTACGTTTGTCGTTACACGCCGCAACGAATACACAGTATTATGTCAATTATACAGGGGGTGTAGAGGATAAATTTAAATATTTTTACCACTATTTTGTGTAGTGATGAAACTAACAGAAAACTGCGCCGTTGTGGGCGTTTCAACCGCGGAAGACAATGACGTTCTACGCTTCCTACAAGAAGGATTAAGCGCCTTACAACACAGAGGCCAAGAATCAGTGGGCATATCCGTCTACAATGGCGAGTTTAAAACCTTTACCAGTATGGGCTTGATGTCTGAATCCAAGATATTCCTCAACAATATTAAAGCTCCTCTGGGAATAGGCCATGAGCGCTATTCAACAGCTGGTCGCAGCACTTTGGCGAATGCCCAACCCATAGCCGTGAGGTCCAAACATGGCGTGGACTACGCCTTTGCCTTCAACGGTAATCTCAGAAACTTCTCCAAGCTGAAGTCGGAACTTCGAGAGGGAATTACACAGCCCACAGAATCCGACACAAGGCTCATAGCCCGTCTCTTGGGTAGTGAACTTGGCGTGAAAACAGTCGAACAGATCTACCACGACGCCGCTCCAGAGATCGACGGATCCTATTCTGCACTGCTCTTGTTGGGTGGAAAGAAGCCCAAGATCACCGCTGTAAGAGATCCTCTGGGGATAAGACCCCTGTGCCTCGGTAGGAGGGGTGACGACTATTTCATTGCCTCCGAGTCCGTGGCCTTCGCTGACTGCTATCTCGACGCGAAGTTCGTCCGAGACGTGGAGCCAGGGGAAGTCGTTACTGTGGACGACTCCGGCGTCCACGCTTGTAAAGTCTTTGATTCTCCACGCCACGGCCACTGCATGTTTGAATGGGTCTACTTTGCCAGGATGGACTCGGTGATCGAAGGCATTCCCGTCTACAAGGTCCGGGAAGACCTGGGAAGAGCGTTAGCGGAGAAATCCGGTGTCGACGCGGACATGGTCGTCCCCGTCCCTGACTCGGGGAGGAGTGCAGCGACGGGCTACGCGATGGCTTCAGGGGTTCCGCTTCGAGAAGTCTTTCAGGTGGATAGATACCAGTATCAGAGGATCTTCATCATGCCCGATCAAGCGGTCCGGGAGAGAAAAGCGAGTAAAAAGCTAAATGTTCTTCCATCCATTGCTAAAGGGAAGCGGGTGGTAGTGGTGGATGACAGCATTGTCCGGGGTACCAACATGAGGAACATGGTCATCAACAAGTTGAAGCGTGTTGGTGTAAAGGAGATCCACGTCAGGATAAGCTGTCCCCCCCTCATGGACCGATGCCCCTACGGCGTCGACTTCCATCGAGGTGAGTTGATCGCTAGTAAGTATCACGGTCTCTCCCACGAGGAACTCTGCCAACGGGTAGGTAAGGAGTTGGGAGCCACATCCCTCTACTACAACACCTTGGAAGACCTCAAGGCGTCCATAGGACTTGCCGCGAACGAGTTGTGCATGGGCTGCCTTACTGGCGAGTACCCCGAAGTTGACTGGTCGCAAAGCATCAGTGTATGGTGATATGGATGGAGCGAGTGGGCGTTCTCGTCGTGACCTATGGGTCGAGGGGAGTCGCCATGGTTGACGTCCTCTGTCGAAGCGAGGAATACCGGGTGGAAACCTACATCGTCGATAGGAACAGAAATCCCTTCAACGTGGCGCGGGCGAAGCACCACGTCGTCATCCCCGATCTGAATGTGGAAGCAATCTGCAGCTTTGCGCAGCGACATCGGGGTGAAATCGACTTCGGGATTGTGGGGCCCGAACAACCCATCATTAACGGTGTGAGGGATCGGGTTGAGCGGGAAGCGGGGATACCCATGATCTGCCCTACCAAGGAGTACGCCATTGAAGGGAGTAAAGTTGCTCAGCGTCGCCTCTTCCAAGAGGTGGCACCCGACTTAAACCCCCAGTTCAAGGTCTTCGATCCAAAGGACTATACGAGCGTGAAGAGCGTTCAAAGGGAGGTCTGGCGGTGGCTCGACACGTTAAACAACCAGGTTGCCGTGAAGCCCGATGGAGTAACTGCGGGAAAGGGAGTAGGTATCTGGGGAGACCACTTTCAGACTCGGCAGGACCTCTTTGAGCACTTCCTTTCCAACTACAAGTATGGGCCCGTGATCGTTGAGGAAAAGGTCTTTGGGGAAGAATCGAGTTTTCAAGCCTTCTGCGATGGAAAACACCTTGTTCCCCTCCCAGAGACGCGGGATTATAAGCGGGCCTTCGACGGCGACAAAGGCCCAAACACCGGCGGCATGGGCTCCTACAAAGCCAAGCTCCAGTGGCTGCCCTTCATGACGTCCCGGGACATGGAAGGCGAAGCCAAGGCGATGGACCGCATCTTCAGGCGGTTGAAGGGGCGGGGAAGCAATCCAGGCCTGCGGGGCGTTCCCTTCTACGGCGCCTTCATGCACACCGGTCGAGGCGCCAAGATCTTGGAGAACAATAGCAGGCCTGGGGATCCCGAGATCCTGAACATCCTGCCCGTGCTCGAAGACGACTTCGTCGACATGTGCTACCGAATCCTTGAGGGAACTTTGACCAGGGTTCGTGTGGCGCCGAAGGCGACCGTTGTGACCTATAAGGTGCCACCAACCTATGGCGGAAAAACGGGGGTGTACTCGGGCGACAAGGAGGTCCACTTGGACCAAGCATACAGGCTCAGTGAAGAGTATGATGGACGATTGAGGGTGTATCCAGGCTCCCTTGAACTGCGAAATGGAGCGACCTACTCTCTCAGTTCCAGAACAGTGGCCGTAGTTGGCATAGCCGATGAAATCGATGAAGCACGACGGCTCTCCCTGGAAGGCATCCGCAGTGTGAAAGGCAGCGCCCTCTGGTACCGGAGGGACATCGCCTCTAAGGAGAACATCAAGCGAAGCGTTGACCGCATGACGAAGTTGAGGCGTTTATAGGGCGGGTACACCCATGACAGCGGGACGAATCTTCATCTCTGACTGCGAAGGCCCTATTTCAAAAAACGACAACGCCTTCGAGGTGGCACATGCCTTCATCCCACGGGGCGACCACTTTTTCTCCCTGATTAGCAGATACGACGACGTGCTAGCCGACGTCGTTAAGAGGCCAGGATACAGGGCGGGTAACACCTTGAAGCTGATAACGCCCTTCCTGAAGGCCTATGGGATGACGAATGCGCAACTCGTCGAATATGCTTCAGACACCATCGTCGTCCTTCACGGCGCTAAGGAGATGCTTCACCACCTCCTGTCCATCCTACCCTCCTTCATCGTGAGCACAAGCTACGAGCAATACATCTCTGCCCTCTGCGCCCGCATGGACTTCCCCCTATCGAATGTCTACTGCACGCAGCTGGATTTGGACCGATATGATGTCCCCTTGAACGAAGCTGCGCGACTACGCGAACTTACAGACGAATTAACGTCCTATCCGATGATTCACATTCCAGACCGTGCCACCTCCATACATGACTTCTCCGAAAACGACCGAGCCACATTAAAGAAGCTGGATGAAGTGTTTTGGGAGACGATTCCGAGGATGACGTGTGGACGGATGCTGGAGGAGATAACGCCTATAGGTGGCGAGGAGAAGGCGAAGGCCGTGGGTGCGATTGCGTCCAACGTGGAAAGCGACCTTGCGGAAGTTGTCTACGTGGGGGACAGCATAACCGATGTCCAAGCCCTTCAGCTTGTGAAGGAGGGTGGTGGATTAGCCATCTCCTTCAACGGGAACCGGTATGCCGTCTCGAACGCGGAGATAGCGGTTCTTTCAGACACCGCCCTTGTCACCGCCATTTTGGTCGACGTCTTCACTCGAAGAGGAAAAAAGGGCGTGTTGGACTTAGCGAGAAGCTGGAGTCACCGAGCCTTGGAGGAAGCCCCTGTCAAGTCATCCCTCATCACAACCATACTTGAGAATCATCCCAGCCGGCTCCCTTACGTCCAAGTCGTCGATGATCAGAATGTTGAGGCGTTGATTGAGGAAAGCAGTCGCTTCAGAACAAGTGTTCGGGGTGAAGCGATAGGACGATTAGGGTGATAATCGACGTTGAAAGAAAGGGAGGAGACACATCGTGCCGGTTGAAGTTGAAGATACCTACGCCGAAGCCTTCGAAGGCCTCTTCATGAGACTCATGATCACCGCCAAAGACCGTAAACGACTGAAAAAGGCGGCCTACAACTCGACAGCCCTACCCTCCACAGTCATCAACCGCACGGAAGGCGGCGTGGAAAAATGGCTCAGAGTGGACGAGACACCTGACCGGCGACTGGGTGTCATCGTACAGTTTTGGGGACTATGGGATAGACGGAATCCCGAAAAATCGCTGGAGCGGTTCTACAGGGAAGCTTCATACCGCATACGCCAAGGAATCCTCGTCGTTCCGACTACAGCGGTCTTCAACGCTCACAAGTCTGAGAAACGACTTGACGCCATGGAGCGGATTGGCCACTGCGGAGATGGTTACGAATGGGAAGAAAACGTTGAAGGCCGCAGAGTCATCAAGGTTCCCCTAATGATGGGAGAGTTCGTCATCGAACGCTATCTGGGATACGGCGTGGGAGTTATGGGCGGAAACGTGTGGTTCATGTGCGAAAACGAGGACGCAGCCCTTGAAGTGGGAGACCGCGCTCTCAAGGCGGTTCATAGAGTGGACGGCGTCGTCACTCCCTTTGATGTCTGCTCCGCAGGCTCCAAACCTGAAACACGCTATCCAGACATCGGGCCCACCACTAACCACCCGTATTGTCCGACGCTACGAGGTAAAATTCCCGACTCAAAGACGCCAGAAGGCGTAAACGCGATACCCGAGATAGTGGTCAACGGCATCTCCCTTGAAGCCGTGAAAAGGGCTATGAAGGCTGCAATCCTCAACGCCATGGACGTGGAAGGCGTTGTGAAGGTGTCGGCAGGCAATTACGGGGGAAAGCTGGGAACGTATAAAATCTTCCTGAGAGAGCTGATTGCATGAAGCTGGATGTCATAGGCTTCGGCGCCTTAAACCTGGACAGACTCTATGGTGTGACACGGATCGCTGGGGTGGGTGAGGAGAGCTACATAACACGATTCACCGAGGCGTCAGGGGGTTCCGCGGCCAACACCATTGTTGGACTTGCAAGACTGGGCGTAAACGTAGGATGTATCGGAAAACTCGCTCAAGACCGGGAGGGAAAACGCATCCTACGCGACCTCGTCAACGAAAAGGTGGACGTTAATGGAGTAGTTACGTCAGAGGACGGTGCAAGCGGCGTGGTTTTTTGCTTCGTCGACGAGGGGGGGGAACGCACCATGTATGTGCAGCCAGGCGTAAACGACGAGTTAACCCAGCAAGAGGTCGATGTAGATTATGGCTGCAACACCCAAGTCCTACACTTATCCTCCTTCATCAGTGAAACACCTTTTGAGGTCCAGAAGGAGCTCTTGAAGGCCTGTGACGAGGTTCGGGTGAGTTTAGACCCCGGCAGGCATTATGCTATGAAGGGCCTTCACGCCTTGAGGCCCATACTTAAACGGTGTTACACCGTCTTCCCGAATGAGAGCGAGGTAAAGCTGTTAACGGGAGAGGAATACGTGAAAGGCGCACACGTTCTCCTGAAGGAGGGCGCTCAAATAGTGGCCGTTAAACTGGGGGCGAGAGGATGCTACGTCACCGACGGCGTGGAAGAGTACCTCATCGACGCGTATGAAGTAAAGGTTGTTGACACCACGGGGGCGGGAGACGCCTTTTGCGCTGGCTTTCTTTATGGCTTGCTTTCGGGGAAAGACCTGTACGCTTGTGGAGACCTCGGGAACTACGTCGCATCCCGAAAGATTGAGATCGATGGGGCAAGAGACGGACTACCAAATTTATCCGACTTACCAAGTCACCTCAAATAACTAAATTTCCGCGCGTGCGTATGGATTCCTTTAGCAAGCTACGTTTCTTGTAGTACTCTAAGTGAGATTCATGAATGGTGCATGGATTCTCACTGTGTATTTTCTCCAGAAACAATTCATCTTGTGGAGTGTGATAGACGATTGATAATTTAATATGATAGTTAAACCAGTATAACTGATTTGAAAGGAGGAGAACCATGAAAATCACAGATGTCGAGTCAATCATCGTCGACGCAGGGTGGCAGCGATGGATATTCGTAAAAGTAACTACTGATGAGGGTATAGTGGGTTGGGGTGAGTGCAGTCAACCAAGAGCTCCATTTGCGGTGGCAACAGCGGTGGAGGACTTCAAGCCCGTCATTATGGGTAAAGATCCACGTAGCTTCGAGATGAGGTTCTGGGACATGGAGCGCATGGCTATCCAAGGATGGTCGGGCGTCCGCGCTATGGCTCTGGCGGGTATAGAGCTGGCACTTCTGGATATCAAGGCCAAAGCTCTGGGTATCTCTGTTATCGAGTTATTTGGAGGCCCGACCCGCGATAGTGTTCGTGTCTACTGGTCACACTGTGGGACCACGAGAGCTCGAAACCCACAACTGGGAAAGCCGCCCATAAGGACGATGGCTGATATTGCCAACCTTGGAAAGGAAGTCGTACAGCGGGGATACACCGCGCTCAAGACCAACATCATATTCCCAGGCAGCCCTGCTACCGTGCATCACGAAGGGTTCGGTGGTGGACCCGGTACAACGGACCAAGTAGCGTCGAAAGCGATGCTGAACCACATTGATCTGCTAGTTGGTACATTCAGGGATGCCGTCGGACCTGACGTGGATATTTGCCTCGACCTTAACTTCAACTTCAAACCTGAAAGTTGTAAGAGGATTGCACAGGTGCTGGAGCCGTATGAACTCCTATGGCTTGAGATGGATATGTACGATCCCGAGGCCATACACGACGTCAAGCAATCCACTACCACAAAGATATGTACCGGCGAGAACCTGATTTACATGCGTGAGTTCTTACCTTACTTTCGGTGCCGCTCCGCCGATGTATTCATGATTGACGTTCCTTGGAACGGATTCAGTCAATCAAAGAAAGTTGGTGATCTGGCTCAGGTCTTTGAATTTAATGTGTCGCCACATAACTACTACAGCCACCTGTCAACATTTATTAGTGCGAGCCTTTGTGGAGTTCTGCCCAACGTACGCATAATGGAGACGGATGTAGATGCTCTTCCTCTCAAGGATGAAATCGTCACAAATGTGCCTGAAATTGTGAACGGCTACATGAAGATGCCGTCTGAACCTGGCTGGGGAACAACGGTCATAGAAGATGTTGCGAGGGCTCACACTTGGAAGAAGAGCTAGCTAGCAAACTTTATCATCGTTAAATTCTGTCCCTCGATGCGTTACACCCAGTCAGGTACGTCAATGGCTTGAGGTTCCTCTTGTCCTTTCACTGACGGAATCTCGAAAGCATACGCTGGACGCGACTCAGTAAATCGAGGTCTGAGGTAAATTCGAGTCCAATCGTGTGGAGGTATAGTCACATGCCACGTCACATACATTTCCCAACCCTCTGATAAGAAGATATAGTGCATAACGACTATGATTCTTGGGTTGACAATTGTCCCAATCCATTCGGTTTCATTTGTAATACTAAACTCAGGGTGATTGATAGCAAGCCAAGGAACAAATTTGTCACGCATCTCTGTGGCGTAGGCTCCCACGCCGTCCTCTCCCATCAGTACCTCAATAGTAATGGTCTCTGTTTGTTTCAGTTCACCGCGCTCTCCAGTGATGGTTACGGTCAGCGTTTGGTTAACACTCGCCTTACTCGGGATCACAACGACTTCAGCGACTTGTCCCGGACGTATCACCTGAGGGTGCACGGTTATCACTGCCATTTTACCGGGTTCTGTGGCTGAAATATTGACGGCTGTTCCTTCGCCACTGCTCCCTTGTAGCCAACCTTCTTCCTCCGCGACACCTATTAGAAATACACATCTCTGCCCAGCGTACGATTGAATATTCTCTATTTGACCTGGAGGAGTGGAGGGCCTAGACGTCACTTGCATAGTAAAGGGAGCGGGCGTTGTGTAATACCAAGCAACCCCACTGAGAACAGCACCGACAACGACGATCAAGACAATAAAAATAGTGCGTATACGCATCCCGAAACCCTCGTTAATTATTATAAACTATACGCTTAAAAAAGTGGTTACAAATATTCCTAGTTATCTGTTGTTATGGCAGTTTTGTATGTTAGCTAGCTTTAGGTAGCATCTTACTAGGGTTTTTCAGCGCTAGTCAATAAAGTAAGTGCATAACCAGATGGACATGTAATTATAAACGACATATTTATATACATACATGTATAACATGTTATACACAACATACATGCTGCGTAGAAATCGCTTAGGTGATGTAAAATGGATATTAGAGATCGTATAAGATCAAGAATCAGGGACACGGTCGATGCTGATGAAATAAGAGAAAAAGTAGAGGATGCTGTAAAAGCCGCCAAGAATGCTGTCGATAAGGACGAAATAGAAGCAGAAATAGAGGATGCTGTAAGAGCGTCATTAAAGAATGTCACGATTCGGGGCGTGGACGAAAGGACATACGATGAGTTTTCCAAGACCATAAGGTTAGCCAGTTTGAGCATGGGTGAGGCCGTTACTAAGATGATGCAGGACGTAATGAAGGATTTCGACGATGTTTTTCCTGAGCTGAGTGCGAAGAACCTGAAGTTTCTGGTTAAGAAGGATCGGATTAAAGTGAGTAGCTATGGAACTATATCGATCTCGAGGAAGGACCTAGTGGACGCAGATAAGAGGGTTCGTTTCAGACATATCGACGAGTTGGTGTTCGAAGACGATGTGACGTCGGATTTGTTCTCCACTTATGTGGATAGCATCAGTCACTGTGAGACCGTCAGAGTGCCATCGGTATTGCCCAAGTTACTTATCTATTCGAAGATTAGCCACGCGAATAACATCGAGATATATGAAGTGAGTGACGAAGAGCAGTAGGGATCAGACATGGAAGCCTTGCTGTTGAGTTACGAGAGACTTCGGAACGAAATAACAGGCAGAATAGAAGAACTCAAGCACCGGATTGCCAGCGAAAACATGACCGTTGAGGAACTCAGGGATATTTTGGGGAATCTGTTGACGGAGAGGGAGCTTATGATAGAGGAGATCGATGAACTTCGGGAAGCACGATACGGTTGGGTGATCGACTGCGTTCGTTACCGTGACTCCATGAAACTCATGCTCAGTGAACTCAACGAGGAGACATACAATAACCTCTCATCCCTAGCCAGTAAACTCGACATTGGTATAGGATCTCTACTCAACGAGATGATGAGTCAAGTCATCCAAAAAAAGGATCCAGCTCAAAGGGGACTTCCCACACTCTCGTCGAATGACCTGTCATACCTCGGTAAGAAGAAAGAGAAGACATGGAACGTCAGCCACCATCACAACCTTGTTGTGACGCAGATGGACTTCGAGGAAGTGGATACGAGGGTAAAATTTTCCCATATCGATACTCTTGTATTCGATTCATCCATCCAAATGAGCCAGTTCCACGAGAAAGTGAAGAGCATAAACCACTGTGGAACCGTGAAGCTTCCCCGGGGCTTCTCAAAACTTTTAGTCTATGCGAAGAGCAACCGTTGTACCTTTTTTGAATTCACCCCTGAATTACACCAACCACCTGGCTAACGATACAGGCCCTGGACTTGAATATTATGACAAGAGTGGAAGAAGCTCATGCGAGTACATGGGAAGAAACAGTCTCTCGATCAGATGGTTTGACCGTTGTTGACTTCTGGCATAAGGATTGCCCGTATTGCCTCGCTCTCAATCCCATCTTTGACGAAGTTTCCGATGAATATGAAGGTCGAATCAACTTTGTAAAGCTTAATGTAAAGGAAACCTCCGAAAACGGAGAGATCGCTATCCACTGTGGAGTTAAAGGTTTTCCAACGCTAATGTTCTTCTGGAATGGAGAAGCCGTTGGACAATTGCTAGGTTTCAAACCAAAAGAGGGCTTGAAAAAACTACTTGATGAGACGCTTAAAAAACATGTAGGATGCTTGCGATAGAGCACTGGATTGAGAAGTAGAAACTACGTGCTAGAACCAGCCAGTCAATTACTTCCTATTGGAAACCACAATCCTCCACAGTGATGACACATTTTGGTTAGTACTATTCTAACTTCGATACAGGGGTATAAAGGAATGTAATTCGCTACAGGTCAATGTGCATTGTATATTGATTATGGACATCTTCTGGATTCAGGTTATGTGCTACTGCCTGCTTATGGAGTTTCTTTAGAAAATCTCCTTGAAACCGGGATTCCGCGCCTGTTTTTACTACTTGAAATCCGAGCTTTTCCCAAAAGCGTCTTCCTGCTTGCCCCGTATTAGCATATAATATACCTAAGTCTTCGTTGGCAGTAGTCTCAATACGTCCCCACCCCTTCTCTTTTGCCCAATGCATCAATTCACGAGCCATACGTGTGCCAATTCCCTTTCGTTGATAAGGATTTTCCTCTTGAAAGGGTGACCCAGTCATCAAGCAATGAACCTTCAAAGTCCTATCATGAATGTCGTCTAAGGATGGAAAATTTTTATCTACTAAGCGTTTAGAGGGTCCAGTGGGAAACGCTTGCTGAAGGCATAATGTACCAGCTTCCTTCATCGAATAGAGTATCTTAGGGTAAAAGCGAAGAAAGCCGACGATTTGGTCTCCATCTCTAGCAAGTATCGCGCACGTTCCATAAGTTTTGATAATTTTTTTCAATAAAGGAATATTGGTAACCCGGTGAGCCTCCCACTCGTCCCCTTTATTTTTTGGAAGCACGTTGATTGTGTTTTTGGATAGAGGGCCACCATGTAAACAACGCCACAAGATGAAACCCTCAGTCATAGGTTCGATGACGATGGTTTTATGCATGATTTACACTTCCCTCTAAACTCCTTAGGATTATGATTCACATTTATTTTTCTGTGGGATTGAGTTAAATCAAAATCATGGGTACAATGAGCTCCATATCCGGATTCAGAGAAGTCCTAAACTCTACCTCTCTTTAGAAGACACTTAATAGCGCGCGCGCTATATTGTATATGGAAAACAATACTCTTGGTACAGACCTTACGCCTGCGAGTCCTTATTACATCAATACAACTGTTGATTACATTTTCAATGATTGGGATGACGCCATTGGCGATGCTAATGTCTTCGCATCATTTGATCCCAACTGGTGTGGAGATATAGAAGCCCAAAACTCTCTTTTCGACAGCGGATGGGTGAACACATACGCCCTATACGGTAATGGAACGATGATCTACAACGGCTTTGACATCGATTACTTAGGTGCTGCCACTGTACCTGGAACTGAAGACATTAATGCGTTTGCAAAAATATGGCTTTTAGAGCTACAACTACCTTGGTGGGAAGATTACGACCTCCCTTGCTCACGAAAAACAATAGTTGTGGGCGGTGAAATACTGACGACTACTACCTTACAAATGCTAGTTCCATACATACTCATTCTCGTTTCAGCCATTGCAGCAACTGCTGGGATACTGTACAAGAAAAAAACACCATAACTTTTTCTCTTTTTTTATATCTTATCGAAAGAATCTCTAAGCAGTAGTGTTCTTTGTATACGTTGACGAAGGGAGCTGATGTTTAGTTGAAGGACTTTCAGAAAATCTCCATCGTCTGGGGCATTGCATTAGTAGCTTTAATCGGTTTACTCATATCATCGGGTCAGGGTTATAGTGACATCACCGTGGGAGAAGCGGCTAACCTCATTGAATCCCGTCCTCACCTCGTTATTGTTGACGTAAGAACGCCTGCAGAGTTTAAGGAAGAACACCTTGACGATGCGATCAATCTGTGTATACGGTGTGACCCTGACTCTTTCGTAAATACCTTGGATCCAAATGATGAAATTCTTCTGTATTGCCGTAGTGGGGTACGAAGTGCAGATGGCCTACGGACTCTGAATGCCAATGGGTACAATAAGGTATTCAATGTGCTTGGCGGTATCATCGAATGGAAAGAAAAAGGATATTCCGTTGTAAAGTAGTTAATCCTCTTCCTGATGAATCTCTTATTATCCCAGATGTGTGCTTTGAAATCAGTGCAGTGAAAGCATGTTTGTCGATTTCGACATCATGATGTCTTTACCGCGATTATTCGACCGTTTCCCCATTGTCCTCTACGCATTAATTCGATTTCATGTTCGAATCTTTGATGTGCATTGCGAACCCATTGAGCGCCAAGTACGCGAGTGAAGTCATTTTCTTGTATTGACAAGTGGGTATCGAGGACTTTCCATCCCCATTTAATATCCCGTGAGGTGATATCGTCAACGTGAAGAAGGAAGTATCCCCGATTTCGTATTCGAGAGGCAACTTCGTTAAGAGTCCATTTCGGACTTTTTTGATCTGGGTTCTCCCGTCTAATAGCGAATGTCAGAGCTAAGCGACCTCGTCGTTGGAGGACTCGATCAAATTCTTGAAGCCACCTCTCGTCATGTGCTAGAGAACACTGACTCCAAACCACACTAAACGCATTATCATTGAACGGTATATCGCAGGCATCTGCAGCATAGAACTCGACGAGGTGACTTAAACCACATAACTCTGCGATCTTATTTGCCGCCAAAACGCATTTTTCGTTTCTATCAACGCCTTTTACCGTACACCGGTAGGAGTCGGCGAGTTGGAGAGCGGGACCTCCTAAAAAGGATGCCACATCCAATACCTGGTCACTCGAGGATATGGAAGCTAAATCAGCTAATTCTTCTGTATCCCTCACACCACCAAGATGGTATTGCACCCCGCCGACTATAAGCGTCGAACTTGACCCGAAGAACCCCTTCATCAAATCAACGCGAATCATCGCATTAATTCTTTCAGTAAGTGGACCCCTGGCAGGTAATTGCCATTTAGAAATGATCTCTTCTGTCTCCCCTGCATCTATTTGTGTTCCCCAAACGTAGGGAACGTTATCCAATTATATTTGTTATGGCCTGAGTGATTTAAGGTGTCGGCAAGGTGTTGACTTTCAGTTTATGGCTGTATTGGGTTGTGGTATAACGAGTTAGCTTTGCTAAAGGTAAAAACTATAGCTAGCAATAATTTTTAGGCATGTCGGTATCATATTTCCTATTCGTGTGACCCCTATTTCACAGAAAAATTTTTCTGGTAACCAGCTTAAATCAAGCTTGGTTTCGCCAAAAACGGGATAAACCACCCCATTGAAATGTAAAAACCTACGGATATACTACGCATAACATACAGTTAATGTTGTATAATGATGAGGCAAGCGAATCACGAGTCTTAGCTTGGTAGCTCGTGAGGTTGGTGGCTAAACCCGATTATCCGTTCACACCAGCGAGCAATGTGAAGCAGGTCCTCTTCCGCGAAGGGACGCCCCACTAACTGGATTCCCAAAGGCAATCCCTTCTGAGTCACTCCCGAGGGCACCGATATGGCGGGGAGGCCACAAAAGCTCCAAGGGACATTGAATGCTGGGTCCCCTGTACTCGTCAAGCCCTTAGGCGCTGGGGTGGGGGTAGCAGGTGTTAAGAAGCCGTCGAATCCATCTAACGCCGCTGTTATCTCCCGGATGACCTGGCTTCTGATCTGCTGGGCTTTGAGGTAGGTGGACGCTGGCACGAAGAGTCCTGAAGCAATCATTCCACGGAGATTCGGACGGTAATCCCGCATCCGGGTTTGAAAGGTCTTTTTATGAATGGCTGCTGCCTCCGCCATCATGAGGACTCCATGGGCTGCGTGGACTGCAACGAAGCTAGTAGGCAGCTGGATATCCACGACTTCGACGCCCGTGTTGCTGAGACGATCTGTAGTCTCCTCGACATTTTTTTTCACCTCTTCTTGGGCGTTCTCGAAGAAGAACTCCTTTAGAAGGCCCAGTCGGGGGGGAGAAGGATCGTCCAACGCCTCCCGGTAGGATGGGACGGGTAGCGTAGAGGAGGCGGGGTCCTTCGGGTCGTGGCCTGCAAGTACCTCCAAGAGGACAGCTGCATCCTCCACGGTCCTAGTGAATATTCCAACGTGGTCTAGGCACCAGCTTAAGGGGATTACCCCGTAGCGACTGATTCGGCCATAGGTGGGTTTCAGACCTACAGTAGCGCAGTAGGCTGCGGGACGGATGGTGGAGCCCCCTGTTTGTGAGCCTAAGGCCGCTGGACACATGCCGGAGGAGACGGCTGCCGCTGATCCGCTGCTTGATCCTCCAGGTGTATGCCCCGTGTTCCAGGGATTTCGAGTGGGAGTCGGGTCAAAGGCAGCGAACTCGGTGGTTTCTGTCTTTCCGAGGACTATTGCGCCTGCCGCTTTCAGCTTGGCGACTGCGGTGGCGTCGTAGTGGGGTATAAAATTAGCGAGTATTGGGGAGCCAGCAGAAGTCTTCATCCCCTTCGTGTAGTAGATGTCTTTAACGCCGACGGGGATGCCATGGAGGGGGCCTCGCAGCTGCCCCTCAGCAGCCTCCTTTGAATACCGCTCCGCGGAAGTTATCGCTCCTTCACGGTCGATGGTGACCCACGCTTTGAGTTCAGGCTCGAGGGCGTCGATGCGATGAAGCAGAGAGGCAAGTAACTCTGAGGGTGAGAGCTTGTTCAGGCGGATTAGGCGCGCAGCGTCGGTTAGAGTGCGTGTGTAGGGGTCCAACGAAGTCACACCCCACTCGTCTCACGTCTCTTTCTCTTCTTTGCTTGATGGAAGATCGATGTTTGTTGGGCTGGTTCCTCCATCGGCTTCAACGGGAACGCCTCGACCGTCCAAAACGCCTCTGCTGCCAGCTCAAGAGCGGATCGCATGTTCTCTGCTTCCGCTGCACCCCACGTCTCAGAGGCAGCAGCGAGGAGACGATTCAATACCTCGACCTTCTCGCGGTTATCAGCCATAAACCATCACAACGAGAACCCTGTTGTCCGTATTTTAAGCTGTCGACGCAATTTTCGGTCGCACCCGAAAAACGTTTTCTAAACCCATTTAACGTGTTACGTGAGTGAAGAAATATATTACCTGAGCACCAATTACGTGGGTGAGTTACGATGAGTCCTTCGATAACCACTGAGGTTGTTGACTTCATTCTCAAAAAAGACGCTCCTCCAACCGCCGTTAAAAAGAAGGCCGTTGACCACGTCATCGACGGCATCGCCGTGATGCTGGCGGGGTCACGGACCGAATGCGTGAAGACGCTTGGAACCTTTATTCGCGAGAAGGGTAGCACCCCCTCGTCAACCCTCATTGGATTCAACCACAAGTCCCATCCAGCCGATGCCGCCCTAGTCAACGGCACGAGTGGACACGCCGACGACTATGACGATACCCAGCTCTCCTCGTCTCCCGACCGGATATACGGGCTCCTCACGCATCCAACGGTGCCGGTGATAGCCTCCGCATTGGCGATCGGAGAGACGTTGGATTGCTCGGGGAGGGAACTCCTCGAGGCCTTCATCGCGGGCTTTGAGGTGGAGTGCAAACTCGCGGAAGCCATCAAGCCTGAACACTACACCCGAGGCTTTCACACCACGGGCACCATCGGCGCGTTTGGCGCCGCCGCTGCCTCAAGCAGGCTTCTCGGACTCGAGGAGGACGAGGTAAGGTACGCGTTAGGGATGACGGCAAGCATGAGTTCAGGGATCCGCGTGAACTTCGGAACCATGACCAAGCCACTCCACGCCGGGATGGCAGCCTCAAACGGCGTAGTCACATGCACGCTTGCGAAGAAAGGATACACCGCTGATAGAGAGGCTCTTGACGGGCCATGGGGCTTCATGAACGTCCTCGGCCAAGGTGCGGACCCCGAGAAGCTCGTGGGGAAATTAGGGAAGCCCTACACGTTACTCGATCCCGGAGCCTCCATCAAGATGTATCCCTGCGGCTCCCTCGGTCAACCATCTATGGACACGTTACTTGAAATCGTCGTGGAGGAGAATCTCACACCAGAAGATGTACAGGAGATCCGACTGCGGGCAGGACCCAACATCCTGGAACCCCTCCGCTACACCAGTCCCGTCAACGGGCTTCAAGCCAAATTCAGCCTCCAGTTCGGATTGGCGTCCATTCTCGCGAAGCGCCGGGCTGGTCTACGGGAATACACGACGGAGGTCGTCAACAGCCAAGACGTTAGAAAAGTCATGGCGAAGGTGAAGACCCTCCTCGATCCGGAGGTGGCACGCATGGGAACGGAGAAGATGCGAAGCATCGTGGAAGTCGAACTCCATGGAGGACGGGTGATCCGACGGGTCGCTGACACCGCTCGAGGCACCCCGGAGAAACCGCTAACGAAGGGAGAGCTTGACGCCAAGTTCCAGGAGTGCGCCAGCTTCGTCCTCGAGAACGACAAACTGGAGGAAGCACTTGAAATGATTAGGCTCCTGGAGGACTTGCCCTCCATACAACAACTGACATCGCTACTGACACATTAGAGAAGTAGCCCCCCATCGACCGATTCTTTGACTACATGGGTGATCCACTCACAAGCGTTGTTTCCGAGTGGGAAATGGGGGGAGGAGCCACTGACTGGAGCAATGTTTCCTCCCGAAGCGATGAATCTTTGACGATGCCCGTTCGTCTATTTTCCATTGCATGGGTACGTGAACATCGTGGTTTCTCACTGCAGTGGGTACGTAAGGGGTTTCCATCACGCGGAAAGACAAGGTAGCTATTGATTTGAAGTTAGCTGCCACGCTATTCTTTTTCAATAACTGTCGATGAAACAAACAGAAATGAAGGCGATACCTAGAAGTCGTTTTGACTCCCGTTGTAGGCTAGATATATGCCTCCGCGATCCAATCGCCAATGAAATGTATTACGACCACGACGATCAAGGCGATCGCTAAGTGTTCAGCAATAACCTTCCACGTGCTCCCCGGTTCGTCCTTCGCGATAGCATAGCTCAGAATGGCCAACATGCATAGCCCCCACACCACGCTCACCATAATTGCGGTTGAGAGATCAAACACGAATATGGGCACAATGAACGTCAATGCGAACAGAAACTTGGCTAAAAACGTGGCAAACGTTGATTCCCAAATTTCCTTGTTGGTATGGACGTTCTCTGCTTCTTCAGACACATGGATGCCTAGGGCATCTGAACACGCGTCGGCGATCGCAATCGTCAAGATACCGCCAAGTACCACTAACTTGGATCCTGAAAAGGAGTGGAGGCCCACCATTAATCCAAGCGTCGTGATGATCGCTGAGGTCAAGCCAAAACATAGCCCTTTCTTCATAGAATCCTTCATCGCAACCACGCCCTCGTAGTTCTGGACGATACTACATCACGCTCTTTTAAGGCTTATTCCTACCAAGAGCGCTCCAAGGAAGTAGCATGCGAGAAGAGAAATCTTAAGAAAAAAGGCATCCCGACATCATGTAGAATCGGGAGAGGAGGGACATCCAAAAAGCTGACAACGAGGCTACATGTAAAGGAGAGACCTATATAAAGACGGGAAAAGTTACTGGTGAGAGTGCCTTGACACCGCCGCATCTCACACCATTTCGTGTAAAGGGTTGCCCCTTGCAGGTACCAATCAATGTGTTGGTTTGCGTTACCCTTCCGTCTTTTCCGATTCGTTCCCGTGTGTCGTGTCAAACTCATCAGCGTGGCGTTCACAGCAGAAGTAGTGGTCTTCACCGCCCCGAGTCCGCATGTGCACTGCAAACATACATTTCTCGTCCGCGATCTCGGCATTACACAACTCGCATTTCATAAATCGCTTCATTTTTCAGCCTCCCTCTTTTTTCGGTAGTCTTTGATGGCCTCGTGCAGTCCATCGGCAGCCAAGTTGGAGCAGTGCATCTTTACTGGCGGTAGCCCGTCAAGGCTGTCTGCCACGTCGCTTCGCGTCAGCTTCATCGCTTCGTCCAAGGTTTTACCTTTTGCCAATTCGGTGACCATGCTACTGGTGGCTATGGCTGCTCCGCAGCCAAAGGTCTTGAATTTGATGTCGACGATTCGATTGTCTTCGACCTTGATGTAAATGTTCATCATATCGCCACATACCGGGTTACCCACCGTCCCCATGCCGTCTGCATCGGGGATTTCTCCCATGTTCCGTGGGTTCCGGAAGTGATCCATAACTTTTTCACTATACATTAAATCAACTCCTTTGGCGTTAAGGGAGAAATCGCCCTCAACCGCTTCACGATTCCTGGCAATAACTCGACCACGTACGTGACATCTTCGTCCGTATTCTGTCGGCCCAAGGTAAAGAGGAGCGAGCCATGGGCTTCCTCGTGCTTTAATCCCGTCGCTAACAGAACGTGCGACGGCTCCAGCGTTTTAGAGGTACACGCGGACCCGGAGGACGCGGCAACGCCCTCCATGTCTAAACTCAGGAGAAGGGATTCCCCTTCGATGTAGCTGAGCCGTACATTGACGTTGTTGGGTAAGCGCTGGGTTGGATGTCCATTGAGATACGACTGCGGAATGCTATCTAAGAGGGCTTGAATGAACCGGTCTCGAAGCTTCGTCAACCTCGTAGCTTCTGCCGTCATCTCACGTTTAGCCAACTCTGCTGCCGCGCCCATGCCCACGATCCCCGCGGCATTCTCCGTTCCGGATCGGATCCCCCGTTCTTGTCCTCCGCCCTGCGTTATGGGTTGAATGCGGGTTCCCGTCTTGACGTAGAGGGCGCCGACGCCCTTCGGGCCATACAGGTCATTCGACGACAGGGAGAGGAGATCTATGTCGTCCTTCTGAACGTCGACTGGGATTTGGCCTGCCGCAGCTACGGCATCCACGTGGAGGAGTCCACCCTTCTCGTGGACGATCTCGCTGATCTCCGATATGGGTTCGATGGTGCCGATTTCGTTGTTAGCATACATGATGGAGACAAGAATCGTTTGGTCTGTGATTGCCTCGCTCAAGGCTTCGACGTCAACGATTCCATAGGGGTCCACGGGTAGATACGTGACATGGAACCCCTGTTTACTGAGGTCTTTGCTGGGGTTGATCACGGACATGTGTTCGATGGAACTGGTAATGACGTGGTTTCCCTTGTTTTTATTTCGGTACGCCACGCCTTTGATGGCAAGATTGTTGCTCTCGGTGCCGCCGGAGGTGAAAAGAATCTCTCTTGTCTTGGCGCCGATCAGTGCCGCTACTTTGCTGCGGGCGTCGTCTATCGCCTGTCTCACCTCGTTGCCAAAGCTATGTGGAGAGGACGGGTTCCCATAGTGCGTATCAAAGTAGGGCCTCATGACTTCGAGAACACGTTTGTCGATGGGCATTCCAGCCATGTGATCCAGATAAATTCTTCGCATACTCACTCGCTTCTCTAGCTAGCTTTTCTCACTCAATACGTCTACCGTTACTTGACTTTCCGAATAGTAAATCGGAGGGCAGAGCCCTCCCTCTCAATTTTGAGTAAGCTATGTCCCAGCCGCTTGATCAGGCTCTTTATGTCTTCCTCAGCTGCCGGGTCATCGGCCAGTACTTCTAAAACGTCGCCTGCAGCCATCTTATCCAGTTCCAAACGTGTCCTGAAGACGGGCTCAGGGCAGTATAGTCCCACACATTCCAGTACCCTATTTTTTGTAGCATTTGAAGGCAATTTACCATCTGCCTCAGTATGTGATGGATTGGAGCATATTAACATTCTTATTTTCTCACTCGCTACTCTGCTACACGTGCAAATTGTACAGCTGAAGTTTAATTAAGAGCCCAAACAGGTATCTATAGTGGAAGGAGGTGAGGTGATGGCAAAGGACCCCGTCTGCGGCATGGACGTTGACGAGAAAACCGCGCAATGGAAGAGCGAGTACAAAGGGAAAACCTACTACTTCTGCGCAGAACGATGCAAACAAGTGTTTGATAAACAAGCCGATCGTTTCGTCAAGTAACGCCACCTTTTTTTCGAAAAGATTCCAACAAATGGCTGCTAAAGAGGATTACTGTACCGTAGTTGAATTGTGATATCTTTAAGTAGCCCTTTTCAGCCGTATTGAAGATGATTACTTTGGCTCGAGACCCTGTCTGCGGCATGTATGTCAATGAAGAACACGCCGCATTCACCGCCGATGTCGAAGGCAAGACCTACTACTTCTGCAGCGAGGCATGTATGCTCACATTCATCCAGCCAGAAACCGAGCGGCGAAATCTTAAACGACTTGCCGCCTTCAGCATCATCCTTGGCGCCGCAACCATGGTACTAATGTTCTACGATGGCCCGTTACCATTCCTGTCTAAGAAGCTCTGGGCCTTCGTCTTAGCGACGCCGGTTCAATTTATCGCTGGCTGGAGATACTACCGAGGCGCATGGGGCGCGGCTAAGGCTTGGACAGCGAACATGGACACTCTCATCGCCATAGGCACCACCACCGCTTGGGCCTACAGCACCTTCGTCGTCTTCTTCCCAGATATTGCGCCGAGTCAAGACATTTACTTTGACTCGGCGGCCATGATTTTAGCACTCATTCTCATAGGTAAGCTCCTCGAGGAGATCGCGCGGGGCAGAACCTCGGAGGCAGTGCGAAGGCTCCTGGATTTACAGCCCCCCGTCGCCAGAGTGTTGAGGGATGATGGCTCCGTGGAGGAGGTGGGGGTGGAGACGGTGATGCCTTTTGACGTTCTCCTCATTCGACCGGGGGAGAAGATTCCGTTAGACGGCATGGTTCTTGAGGGAGCGTCTTCAGTCGATGAAAGCATGATTACAGGAGAGAGCATTCCCGTTGCAAAGGACGTGGAGGATCAAGTTATCGGAGGTACCATCAACAACGAGGGAGCCTTGAAGGTTGAGGTCACCCGCATTGGAATGAATACCACACTACAACAGATAGTTCGCATGGTGGAAGAAGCGCAGCTGAGTAGAGCACCCATACAGAACCTCGCGGACACCGTGGCTGCCTACTTCGCCCCCGCCATCATCGCAATCGGCCTCATCGCCTTCGCTGGCTGGTACTTCTTCACCGACGCGGGATTCGGCGTCAGCATAACCGCCTTCGTCTCAGTCGTCATCGTCGCCTGTCCCTGCGCCATGGGTATCGCTACCCCTACGGCCATCCTTGTGGGAGCTGCAGTAGGAGCGCAAAACGGGATCCTCATCAAGGGCGGCGACTACCTTGAGAAGACGCGAGAGCTCCAGGCCATTGCGTTCGACAAGACCGGCACTCTTACGAAAGGTGCGATTGTGGTGACCGACATAGTTGCTACCGATCCTGACGAGATGCTTCGACTGGTCTCGGCCCTCGAAACGCGGTCGGAGCATCCGATAGGGGAAGCCATTGTTCAGGAGGCGAAGGCGCGGAAAATTAGCCTCGTTGAGCCGGAGGGGTTTGAGGCTTTGGCGGGAAGAGGGGTCAAGGGAGTTGTGGACGGGAAATCGATTATCGTGGGGACCCAGCGTCTCATGGACGAGATTGGGGCGGATGCGGATCACGACATCGGGAATCGGGCTACAAAGCTTTTTGACCAAGGAAAAACGCTGGTCTTCGCCTCTATCGAGGGTAAGGTCGTCGGCGTCATAGCGGTGGAGGATGAGCTGAAGGAGAATGCAGCTGAGGTGGTGGCGAGGTTGAAGGCGATGGGCCTTCAGATCGTCATGATCACTGGTGACAACAAGCGGACGGGGGATGCCATTGCGGAGCAGGTGGGTATAGATCGGTGTTTAGCCGAGGTGCTGCCCCAGGATAAGGTGGGAGAGGTGAAGAAGCTTCAGGAAGAAGGATTGGTCGTTGCGATGGTCGGAGATGGGATTAACGATGCTCCCGCCCTGGCGCAGGCGGATGTGGGCATCGCGTTAGGAAGCGGGACGGACGTGGCCTTGGAAACAGGCGGCATCATTCTCATCCGGAACAACCTGATGGACGTGGTTACTGCCATCCAGCTCAGCAAGCGGACCTACTCGAAGATTAAGCAGAATCTGTTTTGGGCGTTCGGATATAACTCAGCGTTAATCCCCGTTGCAGCTGGGGTATTACGGTTCTTGGGCATATCGATGAATCCCATCTTCGCTGCGGGAGCGATGGCCTTCAGCTCGATATCTGTGGTCTCCAACTCCCTCCTCCTTCGACGGTTCAAGCCTGAGGTGTGACGTGATGGCGTCTACACGCATTGTGAAGATGATTCCCCTGACGCGAATGGATTGCCCCACATGCATCCCGCTTCTGGAACGGGAAGTAACGGAGCTGGACGGCGTGGAGGCGGTGCAAGGCAACTACATGAACAAGACTTTGAAGGTGACCTACGACTCCGCCCGAGTTCAACTCGACGCGATCGAGGCAGCCATCGAGCGGATTGGTTATCGGATCGCATACAAGAAGTATCCCAGCGTCCTCTCCCGACTGAGAGAGCTCCTCACGTCAGAGAAGACGGTGAAGTTCGCGACCCTCAACGACGCCGACTTCGCTGCAAAGGTTCTCGACGCCCCTCGACCCGTAGCAATCCTCTTTTCGTCACCCACATGTCCCACCTGCCGCGTCTTTAAAAAGCAGTTCAGCGAAATCGCGGAGAAGACCCAAGACAAAGCCGACCTCTACGAGATGGACATCGGAACAACCCAGACGTGGCGGAAACACGAAGTACTTTCAATACCCACTGTCCTCGTCTTCAAAGAGGGAAAGCTCTCGGAAAGGTTTGACGCTCTCCCCCGTGGCGAGGATATAGCCCGCGCGTTAGGAGCCTGAGGGGAAACGATCGTCGAAGGTTTACCTTTTCCGTTGATAGCACACGGGTTCATTATCGGATCTCAGAATAGGCT
>JAOZHB010000095.1 GCA_026015035.1 Candidatus Bathyarchaeota archaeon
GACAGTGCTTCCAGCCGGTTGGACTCCTTTAGTCTAAGTCGTTGCGCATTAAAAATTCTCGTTTCCCCTTCGGAAAAACAGGCTAGGACAGCACAGGGCATAACTAGGTCTGGTGTGTCCCGTGCATCAATATCGATGGCCTTTAAGTCGCCTCCATCGACCTCAATAACACCTCCTTTCACGCGAAGCCTCGCCCCCATCTGTTGGAGGAGGTTGATAATTTCGTCGTCGGGCATGGGTTGATGGAGGTTGCTGACGGCTATGTTTGAGTTGGTTATAGCAGCTGCCGCAAGAAGAAAGGCGGATGACGAAAAATCTCCGGGAACAATGTGTTCTTGTGCCACGTAGCGTTGTCCATGAGAGATTTCGAAACGACGAAAATCTTTGGACGCTTCAATGTTGATGCCATGCTTTTCAATGATTTTTCGGGTCAACTCAACGTATGGCTTCGATTCTAAAGGCGTCGTCAACTCGATCGTCGTGTCTTCATCAGCGTGAGGGCACGCGAAGAAGAGGCCTGAAATGAACTGTGAGGTTACATTGCCCACCAGAGAGGCATAGCCGCCCCTTATCCCCCCGCCTACAACAGACACCGGAGGGAACCCGTTACTGGAAGTACATTTCACACCGAGCTGTTGAAGGGCCCTTATGAGGGGTTCCATGGGTCGTCGCTTGAGACCAGGGCTCCCAGTCAACACGGTTGTTCCCTCAGCCAAGGCTGCAATTGGCGTCATAAATCGGATAGTGGAAGCCGATTCTCGACAGTCGATGGGATTCGCAGGTGCCCGCAGTTCACCAGCCCCGACAACAGTTAAAAGTCGATCTTCGCTGGTTATCTGCGTTCCAAGAGAGGAACAAGCCTCCACGGTGGCAGTCGTATCCTCGCTTATGAGTGAATTGAGTATCCTCGACTCGCCTGTAGAGAGGGAAGCGGCGATGACAGCGCGGTGGGTATAGCTTTTAGATGGGGGTGCCTCAAGACTTCCCGATAACTCGGTTGTTTCATCTATTACGACAGTCGTCACGATTCTTTCCTCGTTATCCTCGCTTTGTCACGATTAATATGCCCTCGAAGGATCTCTCCATCATATGCAGTCCAAGCCTTTACCACGCGATTTACATTTTTCCCGTGAGCGACTGCGACGACCGCTGGACCCTTTCCGCTTAGGCCTGAAGCCACCGCCCCTGCCTCCAACGCGTCTATGGCGGGCTTTGGATCGAGATTTAAGGTAGCTGAGTAGAGTAAGCCGTTTAAGGTCAACGCCGTCCAATAGTTTCCCCTCAAGGCCTCAGTGAAAGCCACGTCAACTTGGGGTGCGATGAGCTTCATCCTGGCTACGTCGGACGTGAAGGTGTAGGATTTAGTCTTTGGGACATAGAGAAGAACTGTGAAATCCTCCTCGATTTTGGCGAAGTGTAGAACCTTTCGAGCAGCGTTGTCGGTTACAACGATGTTTCCGAAGAAGGATGCGCAGGCGTCGTCGAAGGCCCCTGTTATCGTGGCCTTGGCCTTGATAGAAGCATCGACACCCAGGTTGACCGCAGTGAAGTCGTCGACTCGTCGTCCCAGAGCACCCACAGTGGCTAAAACTAAGGCATTGGAAGCGACGCTGCTGCTTTTCAAGCCCTTTGCAATGGGGATGTTGGACTCAGTTTCAGCCCAAGCACCAAACTTGCCTTCCACGCGAAAGTACCTCAGCACCGTCGAAACGGTCTCCCGAAGCAGGACAGGGTCCTCATCGGGGTCGGAAAGGATCTTTCCCTCGATCTGTCTGGGGGTTCGAGTTAATTGAACGCGGGCCTTGGTCCATAAGTCCACTCCGAAGGCAGCGCCCCGTCCTGTGGAGATGGCATTTACGATAGTAGCGGCGCCATGGGCAACAGCCTCTCCAAACCCAACCAACCCGAGTTATCCCTCCACAGCCGCCTCCACGGCGCGAGTCATGACATCTATGGGAGGCGTTACCCCAGTCCAGATCTTGAAGGCAAGGGCTCCCTGATGAACTAGCATGCTCAGTCCATCCACAGTCTTTGCGCCTACGCTTTTCGCTTCCCGAAGCAATCGCGTTTCAAGGGGATTGTATACGGCGTCAAACACCGTCATCCTCGAATGCAGTAGGTCTTCGTCAACCACGCACTCCTCACGCTTTGGATGCATGCCCACCGAAGTCGAGTTAATCAGTACGTCAGCGTCCGCCATCTCCGTGAAGAGGGCGTCCTGAGTTAAGGGTCCACCCCGTATCTTCTTGTCAAACCTCCTTCGGAGGTTCGACGCTAAGGCTACAGCCTTCGCCTCTGTTCTATTCAATATGACTAAAAGACCTGCGAGGGGTGCTATTGAAAAGGAGAGGGCGCGAGCGGCTCCACCCGCGCCCAGCAGCACCACCTTTTTCCCCGTTAGCGTCACACCTGCTCCGCTAAGGGCTCTGAGGCCCCCCAAGCTATCAGTGTTGTATCCGACAAGTCGTTCATCCCTGTTTACGACGGTGTTGACGGCTCCAATGTCCTTAGCGATGGGGTCAATCTCATCAAGATACGTCATAACAGAAACCTTATGGGGGATGGTGACATTGAACCCGAGTATGCCGAGACTCTCCACTCCATCTACTGCACGCTTTAACTCTGCGGATCGAACACGCAGGCACAGGTAAACGTAGTTGAGGCCCAAGGACTGAAAGGCTGCGTTGTGCATGACGGGGCTGAGGGAATGTTCTACAGGGTCGCCTATTAACGCACAGAGCTTGGTTGTGCTGGTGATGCTTGTCAAGTTAACAACTCATAGAATCGTCTGGTCTCCTCAATAGTCAACTGGCCTGAAGCCGCCTCCTTCCCCCGCTCTACAGAGGCGTAGGTCATGAATCCACCCAACAGGGGGGAGAAGAGGCGGGAGGGTATGCCCTGTCTTCCCATGCAGAAGCATATGACGTCCTTTATTTTTGAGGCGTGACTGGTGAAACGGAGACAGGTTAAATTGTCTTCAGCAGCATTTGCGGTAGGAACGATTTTGCAAATGTCTGCCCCCTCAGCTAGCTCTTCTTTGAAGATGCGGTTGAGTCCGTCCAGGCTTGGAGTCGTCTGGAAGTCGTGGTGGGAAAGTATCAGCTTTACCTTATACTCTTCCTTCAATTTCAGGGCTAACGCTTCAATCGTCGGCGTTGCCACTTCGACATCAATGTATTCGAATCCCTCGGATGCAGCGGCGAAGAGATAACTTATCCTACTTTCTTCAGTACCGTTAAACAGGCCGCCTTCACGCTGTGACCGATTGGTAGCTATCAAGGGGAGGGAAGTTAATCTCCGGATATGTGTTAAGTCGGGGGCTTCTTGGAGGAAGTCCAGTCGAACCTCGATCAGGTCAACACCATGTTTCTCGCTCCTTAGAACCATATCCACTAATTTGTCAGTTGTTCGGGCAGTGACAGATGCACATATCTTCGAAGTCATCGCTCTAGGACCCATTCTTCCTCGACGAAGACGCCGAAGTGCCTGCCACCCTCTTTGGAGTGGACCAACACTTCGTCTCCCGCCTCCAAGTCGGCAACTGATTTTGAAGCGTCCGGAGTCATGAAGCGGATGGTTTCAGCGTTTTGTACAATGGTACTGACGGCTCTGCCGTCAATCTCCGCTTCCACAAGTGTGAGAGGTCGCCTCTCTATTTTTACGCGGCCTACGACAGTAGTTCTCTGGTTTCCCTTCCGATCCACGATTACCACCTCGTCTCCCGCTCGTAACTCTGAGAGGTATCGTGTCTTGTTCTCAGGGGTGAGGACGTATAGGGAGATGGGGCCAGCGTTTACGCGGAAGGGTCTGGGCTCAATGTAGTTGCTCTCTTCAACTTCGCCTTGGATGAGGAAAAGAGTTGAGGATTGGCATCCAACCAGCATCCCCTCCCCCGGAAGCATGATGTCGCACGTGTCGATGCAGGCCCTCAAACCCATACTTAAGGGCTTGCAAGAAAGGATTTTCGCTGGTGACACCTCGATTTTTTGGGATGTAGCTATCTCGTCGTCGCGGGTTTTCACGCTCTTGACTAGGCTTGAAGCGGCTTCCACGTCAACCACACTCAACGGTTTGAGAACAACTCCGTCAACGCCTAGTTCAAGGGTTTCCAAGGCAACACGGGCCTCGTCCAATGTAGCGACTTCGGCTAAAACAACAGCCTTTCCATGGATCTTCGCAATCAGATTCTCGAGAGGGATGATCTTCCAATCAGGACAACTGATAAGGAGGTAGTCGGCTCCCCGTTCCACTGCTTCAACTACAGTATCCTCGTCAGACCTACTGGTAACCGTGAGTTTAAGGCAGATCAGTTTCCCATCGCTTTTCAAAGCCTCAATAAGATCCATCTCCGCTCCAGTAAGCACTTGGATATCCCCGCCTTCGAGAGAAGCCACTTGAATCCCTAGAGACTTAGCTTGTTCAACATCACTCGTGTCTAAGACAACTGCGTCACACAGGTCCTTAGACGCCTTCAGAAGGCTCTCTTTAAGATCTTGGGGCGTCGAAGCCTCAATAGCGATCCAAAGAGCACGCATCTATTCTTCCTCAAGAATAGTGAGGGCCTCTTTCACGGAGGCGTCTTCGTGGACGATCGACGATACCGCCTTAACCATGACAATTGGATTCTTGTGTTGAAACACGTTTCTCCCTATTGACACACCTACCCCACCCGCCTGAATGGAGTCATACACCATCCTCAAAACGTCCTCTTCATTGTTAGCCCTTGGTCCACCCGCAATGACTACGGGAACCGGACAGCCATCTACTACCTCCTTAAAGGTTTCCACGCTTCCAGTGTAATTGGTCTTTATGATGTCGGCTCCAAGCTCCGCGCCTAACCGAGCAACATGTTTAACGACGGCGGAGTCATGGCTATTCTTGATGTTTGGTCCTCGGGGATACATCATTGCAAACAAGGGGATGCCATACTCCTCGCATTCATCAGCGATCACTCCCATTTCAGCAAGCATGACATTCTCATTTTCGGCTCCCACGTTGACGTGGATGGAGACGCCATCGGCTCCAAGCCTAATGGCTTGAAGGACGCTCGTGACCTGAACTTTCCAATCAGGTTCAGGACTCAGACTAGTACTGGCTGACAGATGGGTTATGAGGCCCACTCCGTGGAGTTGAGTGGTTTTCGCGATTCCTTTGTGAATAACGATCGCATCGGCTCCTCCAACGACAAGTTTATTCACAATCTCTTGCATGTCTACTAAGCCTGCTACTGGCCCCAGAGTGACACCGTGATCCATTGGCACAATGACTGTTCTTCCGTCGTCTCTGAAGATTCTACTCAGTCGTCTCTTACTTCCTATACTCATTTTATTTTTCCTCTTGGTTCTTGAATTTGCTTAACTGCTCATTAATTAGGGACAAGGCTGTCTCCCTTTCGTTCCAAGGAACGTATATCTTTATCGTCGAACTTATAGTTAACACACCATATAGATTTATTTCTTCCCTAGCCAACGGAGAGACCACGACATCTACGACTCCGGGAATCTGCTCCAAGTTTAAACCCAACACCTCGATCATGGCCACGGAGTCAATGCAGTGAATTGCCTTGGCGAGTCCCTCGTTCTTAATCATTTCGTGGAGTCTGAGAACAAGTCTCGAAGCGTTTTCCACGTAGAGAAGAATGGAACCGGATGTCAGAGCAATTCCCATAATTTTTGTGTTCGACGGTAGCACATCGGTAAGCAGACTGAGTAATACGTTGAGGGAGTCCTCTCTCAACGCGACCAGAGTAATCATTGACAGTGGAATGGGACGCGTTCGAATCTCTAGATCAGCCTGGACCTCCCCTGTTATCAAGGTTCCACCGCGTAAATCGTTGGCGTTGAAGCCGACGACTCGGAGGTTCATGGAATTCTGTTTGTACGTCAATGCTTTGGGATGAATAACCCGCGCTCCAGCTGACACGAGACTGTACGCTTCTTCAGCCTCAAGAAAGTCAATCTTTTTAGGATCAATAACCTTCTTCGGATCCGCTGAGAGCACCCCCTCGACATCCTTTACAAAAACCACCTCACCAGCGTCAAGGCATCGCCCAAGAATCACTGCGGAAACATCACTTCCGCCCCTACCCAACGTTGTGATCTTTCCGTCAGGAGAAAGACCTAAGAAGCCAGCTACCACGGGAACACATTTCTCCGTGAGGAGTGGAAGAAGCTTTTCAGTGGTCGCCTTCTCAGTGCTTTCCAAGTCTACGTTGGCACTGCCAAAAGCAGAATCGGTGTACACGGGCCACAGGCTTGAAGAAGGTTCGATGGCGACGGCGTTCAATCCTTGGGATTTTAACGCAGTGGCAATCAAGCGAACCACGGTTCGCTCACCCATGGACAGGATTTCATCAAGATCTTCTTTTGAGACGTTATTCAAGGTGGATTCTTGAGCGAGACTGAGTAGTTTATCAGTGTCACCTCTTAAGGCTGAAACCACAACCACGACACTCTTCCCAGAAGACGCTTCAACGGCGATTTTTTTTGCGGCTGTCAAAATGTTGTCGGGTGTCGAAAGGCATGAACCCCCAAATTTTACAACAACGATGTTATCTACCAAAATAGTTTCCCCCGTGTTTTGCGAGAAATTAGAAGACGGAGAGTTTGACGGGAAATAGCTGGTGAAGAGGAAGTCCTATGGAGTACAGTGGCTGGCGATGTAAATACGAGTCCCCCTGAAAAGACGACTCCTCCGAGACAACACTCCTTACCCCCTCTTGTTCACGTCTCCTATTAGGCAAATAATTAGTATTTAAGAGTATTCCTGTTCCAATATGTCTTTGAGAGGGGAGGGGATTGCTGAACGGAATGGGAAGGCTTTAAATGATCTATGGGCGATATTCAGCTGTTAAGACGGGTACAATTCGAGGATGTTAGAGTAGCTGATGGGAAGCGAACTGATTAAAGATAGGAGAATCTTCAAAGAGTCCAATGTTCTCTTTCAAAGTGAAAGCGTTGAAGCCATAGAAGCAGCGATGAACTCAGTCAGCGTCAACAGAAGCGAGTTGGAGAAGTACCTTCTTTCGCATCCCAAATTCTTGCACAGTCTACGCCCCGTTAGTATAGAAGCCAGAGTCCCCCGCGTAGTTAGAATTATGGCGGAATCGACTCGCCCGTTGAACATCGGTCCCATGGCCGCTGTCGCGGGGGCGTTAGCGGACTTGGCCGTTGAATCTATGCGGGAAGTAAATACGGAGGTTGCTATCGTCGAGAATGGGGGGGAGGTCTCCGCTCATTCTGAAAGAGGATTTACCATTGGTCTGTACGCTGGAAGGACACAGTTGGCTGGGACAATGGGTTTTCAGATCGAGCCTTCCGAGTGTCCCATCGGAGTGGGAACCAGTTCGGCGACTGTAAGCCACGCCTTCAGCTTTGGGGAAGCCGATGCTGCCACCGTCTTTGCCGATACGGCGACCTTAGCGGACGCTGGCGCCACCGCTGTATGCAACATGGTCAAGGGGAAGGACTTGGAAGCGTCTGTCCAGAAGGGACTACATTTTGCTGAAACGATCGATTTCCTCAGGGGCGTGCTAATCGTCCGAGGGGACTGTATTGGCGTCGTTGGAAAGGTCCCAAAGCTCATCCGCATCGACGACGGCTCAGGGAACAAGGGATCCTTTGAGGTCGCCACAGCGAAACGGACGTGCTTCCTGTAACGCTCCTCTGCGACCTCAACCAGGTAAATATAATTGGGAGTTAAGGCATCTAATCGTAAAGAAAACAGTCAGGGCACACCGAGATGACATCTATGGAACAGCAATCATCCGCTAACGACAGAACGATCTTACGGGAATTGAATGAGCTCGTGAGGAAAACCTTTTTGTTATGGGACGAGATATGGGTCGGTTTCTCGTGGAGGCACTACTATTTCAACCATACCCAGAGAGTTCGCGCGCTCTGTCTGACGATTGGGAGAGAAGAGGGTGCTGATCTCCGAAAGCTGGAATACGCCGCCACACTCCACGACATCACGAAACGTTACGATGGAGAAATCCTTACTGACAGCCAAGGAAAACGCATTCTTAACGAAGATGGCTTCTGGCTCAATGAGTTGCTGATGCCGAAAAGAGAGAACGTAGTCACAAGGCTTTATCGAAGCCACAACCAATTTCATAAGCTGCATAATGTCTCTGGAGCCGTTATCGCACAAAAAATTTTAGAAGGGTATAGTCTACCCCGCGAGTTCTACTCATCTATCGGCTCCATAATTAAAAGTCATCTACGACCTGACGTGTACAACAACGATTCTTCTGAAGACGTCCTCGAGAAAAAGATCTTGTATGAAGCGGACACCATAGACGCGAACATCGGGTTAACTGCCTTCTACAGGAACGTACAAATACGTACTCACCGCGTACCACACCGAAAAGACGAAACCACGCTACGAAGATACATCAGCACAATTGAGCCATGGATCGAAAGAAAAGAGGCTTTCATCGATCTTATGACTACGAAGACCGGAATTAACCTAGCTCGACAAAGACTTGAGAGAATGAAAGAGGTTCACTCTCAGATAAAGGAAGAACTCCAGAATTATATGCATAACAGTCTGGAGTATGGGCTGCTAGGCGTCATAAAGGGCTTTATGGATCAGAACACCGACCCTAACCTCGAAAGTGAACTGAACCAGCTTTTAGCCAAGCGGGTTATCCGATACGAGAATATGAAGATTGGGACGAAGCCTGAAGCACAGCCAATCGTCCAAAGAGCAATCAAGTTCTGTCAACTACTGTCCCAAGAGATGACAGGAGAAGCTTAATCGAGACTAAGAGCTAATTATTACCGGTTCAGTGAAAGCCTTGAGATTGACTCTGATGCCTTGAAAACAAGATTAAGAAAGTCGTCAGATGAGGTTTCCCAATTTTCGCCAATCCTCCCTGACCATGCTCTTCAAACCAGGATTTCTCAATGCAGCAGCTGGATGGTACATTGGAATGATCTTTGTCTGAAAGAATAACGTTGAGATGGAGAAAATTTTCGTGTGCAGATTCCTCATCGGAGCTATCGGTTGTCCAAACTTGCGTAAGAGATAGCTGGCTGCAACGTTTCCCAGCGGGATGATGAACTTTGGTTGGATGAGGGCGATCTGTTTATCAAGGTAGGACGTACATGTCGCGATTTCTTCGTCCTTCGCCTTGTTATCGGGTAGATAGCACTTGAGGATGTTCGTGATGTAGACGTCTTCTCGCTTTAACCCAGATAGTACTAGGAGGTCATCAAGGAGCTTCCCCGCTGCTCCGACAAAGGGTCGGCCTTCTTGGTTCTCATGGTAGCCGGGGCCGAGACCCACAAATAAAACTTTGGAGTCGTTAGGGCCTTCACCAAACACTGACTTAAGCCTTGTCTTGTGTAGGGTACAGTTTGTACATACCTCAACTTGGTTTCTTAACTCCGAAAATTCATCGTTCATTTGCTACACCACTTTGGCATATCAGAGGTTAACTCCATGAAGAGAGTGAGTTATAAAGGCATAATGTGGGCAGGCGTCAACGGGTCATCCCTTTGTGACGCCTTTGGGTATAAACCGGGCTACAAGCGTTGCGATTCCCACGTCGTGACTGACCTTTGCGACGGCATCGATGTCCTTGTATGCAGGGTCAGCCTCCTCTGCCAACACTTTCATGCTGGCAGCTCTGACCAGTATGCCCCGCGCCTTGAGGTTTTTCGCCACGTCACCTCCCCAGAATTGCCGTTTTGCGGCGGAACGACTGAGCATGCGACCGGCGCCGTGTGCAGTTGAACCGAAGGAGAGGTTCATGGCTTTTGAAGAGCCAACGAGGAGGTAGGAGGCGGTGCCCATGCTTCCGGGTATGATCACCGGTTGACCTACCTCACGGTAGTCTGCTGGTACATCGGGGTGATTTGGTGGAAAGGCTCGTGTCGCGCCTTTTCGGTGGACGTAGACCTTCCTTCGCTTGCCGTTATCCACTTCATGTTCCTCGATTTTCGCAATGTTGTGGGCCACATCGTAGACGAGGTGCATGCCAAGGCTTTCTGCCGACCTGTGTAAGACACCTTCAAAGGCTTGGCGAGTCCAATAGGTAATCATCTGTCGATTGGTCCACGCATAATTTGCTGCACACGCCATTGCCGCATAGTAGTCCTCAGCTTCATTGGAGGTTCCTGGCGCGCAGGCTAGTTCGCGGTCAGGGAGAGTAATCTGGTATTTGCGGGAGGCTCGTTCCATGATTCGAAGGTAGTCAGAGCATATCTGATGGCCAAAGCCACGGCTTCCAGTGTGAATCATCACGGTAACCTGCCCCTTTTCGGTAATGCCGAAGCGTTTCGCAACCCGAGAATCGTATATTTCGTCTACAGCTTGAACCTCGAGGAAGTGGTTGCCCGAGCCTAGGGACCCGAGTTGAGGCTGCCCCCGTTTCTTTGCTTGGGGAGAGATTGTATTGGGGTCAGCTACTGCCATGGACCCGTTTTCTTCGCAGTGCTCTCCATCCTCCTTCCAGCCGTATCCGTTAGCGATGGCCCAGTTCACTCCATCACGGGCAACGCGAAGGAGATCGTTTGGAGTAAGTCGAATTTTTCCTCGACTGCCCAGGCCCGAGGGTATGAAGTGAAAGAGGGAGTCCAGGATGTGAGGTAATTCGGGTTCCACTTCACGCCACGTTAAGTCCGTTCGTAGGAGTCTCACGCCACAGTTTATATCGTATCCCACTCCTCCAGGGGAGAGCACGCCTGTTTCATAGTCGAAGGCGGCGACACCGCCGATGGGGAAACCGTAGCCCTCGTGGCCATCGGGGAGGGTGAGAGAGTATTTATGAATGCCGGGGAGGGCCGCAACGTTTGAACACTGCAGGAGGGTTCGGTCCTGAGTCATTTTTGACAAAAGGTCTTCGTTTGCATATACTCGCCCAGGAACCCGCATCTCTTTTCGGAAATCCCTGGGAATCTCCCACATTAAGTCATCGATTTTTTTGAGAGGGATGTTAAAGGATCGTGATCTACGTCTTCCACTCATAAAATGTTCCACCTTTGATTTACTGGTTGAGAGATTGCGTTTAACCAGTGTTAAGGCTCTTTACGAGCCCGTTAAATGAAGGTTTCTCGTGCTAGCTTTGGAGAGGGTTTTATTTAAACCCCTCCTGTTTTCAACGAAACCCCACTATTTTCGCTTCCGTAAGATCTTGTCGCCATCCATGTCGGTAACGTAGCCGAAGCCGACTTCAACTAATTTACGCGCGCTAGCTAGCCGAGACTGGCTTCTTGATAGTCATAAGCACACGCTTGTAACAGGAATCTCTTTTTACTGATACAACTTTTCAAGTAACTGATGCTTTTTCATGTATCGGAGACAATACAGAGCTACCAAGCCAAATCCAACACTGA
>JAOZHB010000108.1 GCA_026015035.1 Candidatus Bathyarchaeota archaeon
GAAACCTCGAAACGCTGACAATCGTTCTACGATATGAACTGGACTACGCATTCAACAGTCTATTAGCGGAACTACAGTTTCCTGAAGGCTTTGAAGCCGTCGGCGGTGGTGAAACAGTAACCACCCACTACACAGGACCCATATCAATCGGCTCCATCATAATCCTGCAATTTCCTGCATACCTGTCCGAAAACCTCACGTTAGGAAGCCACACAGCGGTCCTCACTCTTGAATACAAACGCTCAAAATACGTGAACTCGATTGAAACCCTCGAAATCATCTTCGAAGTGACAGGGACACCCGATCTAAGACTTTCCTCCCAAGAAGACCAAGAAGATAATGTATACGAGGGAAAACAGACGATTTGGATCGAATTTACAAATCAAGGGGATGCGGTCGCACACACCATCGAAATAGGTGACGCTGTAGCGAGTGGAGTCTCATTGGAGGTTATAGCTCCGTTATCTCTCGGAGATTTGGAGCCAGGCAACAGCGTAGTAGCTCCCCTCGAAATAATCGTTCCTCAGGGAACACGCGGAAACATCATTTCAGTAACAATAGACGTGAGCTATTTTGGGCCCAGCAACGTATTATACCGCAGTTCAGAAACGCTTCAATTACTAGTAAAGTCGACACCCAACCTCCCCTTAAATCCAAAGCTAGCTCCAAACGAGCTTACGATCGGCGAACATAATCAGGTTAATATCACCCTAACGAATGCAGGGAACCACACCTTATCCAATGTAGAACTCACTCTGTCCCCCGATAACAATTTAAAAATAGTGTCGGATCAAACCATTTTCCATTACGATAACATGTCACCGACGGGCAGCATCCAAGTGAGCCTCGAGATATATGTACCTTCAAACACCCTGTCACCCACCGCGTCAATAAACTTGTATGCCACATACTTTGATGAAAAGGTTTGGCTAGAGCAAAGCGAAAGCTATGCACTTAATTATCTTCTCCGAGGACTCATCGACATCTCCTTAACCGATCAAGTCGTTATACCCTCTGAACCCCGCATCGGAAGCCCGTTTTCAGCCACAATCACGATCACCAACATCGGAACGTCAACAGCCTTCGCCGCATCTGCGTCACCCGAATTAGAGAACTTACCCCTCAAGACCTTTGGACCCAAATCAGTCTACATCGGAGACATAAAATTAAATCTCCCAACCACATTCACGATTAATCTACAACTCGAAAATACCACAGAACACGAGATAACAATACCTGTCACACTCACTTATATGGACAATTTACGGAAGACATATGAGACCATATTCAATATTCCTGTCAGCATATCCCAAGAAACAAATGACTCTCCTGGAGCCCCTCAGGACACCCCTAGACCTCCATTTCGAGACGCGTTATTAGTAGTAGGTTTGGTAGCGATATCATCAGTCGTTATCATCGTGTTTTGGCGGAGAGAGCGTAGCAGAGGCGAATAATAGCTGAGATGAACATCCTCGATACCTTAACCCTTTCATGGCGACAGCTGAAGCAACGTAAAAGCAGAAGTATTCTGACTATCTTAGCGATAGCAGTCGGTGTGACAAGTATAATCGCTCTATCCTCCCAAGTTGAAGGCGTTCAACACGAGATCATTCAAAGTCTCGAAACCTTAGGACCGGAGAACATTATGGTGACGGTGGGGGGCAGGACATTATTCACAGACGCTGACGTTGTAAGGTTAGCTAGTTTAGAAGACGTGGCAGCTGTAACTCCAGTTATTAATACAAACGTTGAAGTATTCGGTCTTGATGAGCCTGTTACCCTAATGGGTGTCTCATCTTTAGGTCTTGAAAACGTACTGGGTGAAATCAAATTATCGACAGGAGCGCTATACACCGATGTTCCGGCCCCACAACTCGTCATAGGCAGTAAAATAGCTGTCAATGATTTGGGAGAAACGCAGTTTGTGGTTGGCCAACCAATAGTAATCCAAGCAGCCACCACCCTAAATACAATGGCTGTCATTGGAATATTGGATGATTACGGCTCTTCACTAATCTTTCAACCCGACAATACAATACTCATGCCACTAGCGTACATGAAGACTCTTATGCCCCGAAGCGGATACACCCTGATCATCGTAACAGCTGAAAACCCTGAAAACATCGACCAAATAACTGAACAGATAGGATACGTTTTTGGCGACAGAGCAAGCGTAACCTCAATCAAACAGATCTCCAACACGGTGGTCACTATCACATCACAGATTAACATCCTCCTCGTGGGAGTAGTAAGCATCTCTTTCATCGCAGCAGGCTTAGGAACATTTAACATCATGATGATATCGGTTCTCGAAAGAATACGGGAGATCGGTATTCTAAAGGCCATTGGCATGAAAGACAGAAGTGTATTAACCCTCTACATGTCGCAAGGGCTTTTCATCGGCATATTCGGGAGCATCATGGGTCTTGGACTCGGTACGGCAGCGGCATTTGCCATACCCTTACTGCTAGGAGGAATGGGCGATTTCGGACCGAACTCGGGCTCCAATGCTCCATCCAGTCAACCTTCCGGAATGGGTCCCCCTGGAGGCATGTCCTTCGCGTATACGCCTCTCATCAGCCTTCAATACGTCGTCGTCGCAGTAGTAGCGTCAATCATCATCGCGCTGTTATCGAGTGCGTATCCCTCGTGGAAAGCTGCACGAATGAAGCCCCTTGATGCCCTAAGATACGAGTGAAGCGATAACGTTTACAATTGGTTCGATTGGAGGGCTTTCCCTATCGAAAAGGCCTGTCCCAAACAGGAGCCCAGTCCAAAGTACCGTCTGTTGCTAGGTTCGAAGATAATAGGCTTTACTTTGGTAATATCGGGAAGCCCGTTTTCCGTAAGAGTCGATGGGTCAGCTTTGACGTCCATGATTTCTCCAATGAACTGCGTATGCAATCCAAGCTCAACGATGCGAAGCACCTTGCACTCTAAAACTAAAGGAAATTCTTCGACATACGGAGCATCAACGACGCTGCTCTTCACCGGGGTTAATCCACTGACCGAAAATTTATCAGCATCCCTCCCTGAAGCGATGCCAAAGTAGTCTACTTCCTTGACATATTGTTCTGCGGGAATGTTTACAGTATACGCCCCTCTGCTCACGATATTGCCATGGGAATAGGTAGCCTTTCTGAGAGAGACATAGACGCAGGGAGGTCTGGAGCAGCAAATCCCACCCCACGCCGCAGCCATGATATTGGGCTTCCCTTCCCGATCGTAGGTTCCAACAACCCAGGTGGGAGTTGGGAACGCAATTGTTCTTGATCCGATGGATTGTTTCAAACGTAATCCTCCTATCACACCTCTAGAAAGGTATCTACCCGATATTGAAACTTTACGGTTATTAGTGTTTGAAGCTGAAGAAGCTTGCTACAGCAACCTTCAAAGAGGTATATGCGAAAGGAAGTCTTCCATGAAAGGTATGCTAGGAACGCCTACATAACGACAGCGACGCGGCAAGTCTCCCTTCAACTAGCTAGACCGTTAATTCATGTGAATCTCAAGGCAAACCAATAAGGTGTGGGCGAAAAAAAGATAAATGCTACCAGTCAGTCAAATAGGTATTAGGTATGCGAAGGACTTATCATCCCAATGCTTGGCTTTCAGGATTTCGCAATGTACGACCGGGACTGGAACGGCGAACTGAAATCCTACACAAGCTGGAGAAAAGTTCAGCGACAGCCAAGGGGTTATCCGGAGAAATCAGCGTCACGTATTCGACGATCCTCCATCACCTTCACAACTTAGAAGACAGGGGCATCATTGAACGAACGTCTTCAACCCCGCCCTTTGCGTGGAAGGCCAAACCTGTTGGGCAGCAGAGGCTGATCCAGTAGTAAGGGTAGAGAAGGTTAATAAGGTCCTTCCCGAGTTAAAAATGAAAGCTTTCTAAGGTTCATGGTGTTAAATCGAGTTGCCAGCAAAGAGAAGTTCCTTACTAAGGTTTCGTTTGAATAAGCTGTTGACCACTCTAGCGTCGAAGGAGGGGCGTCACACAGAGTTAATCAGCCTATACGTGCCAAGTGACAGGCAGATAAGTGACGTAATGAATATGTTGCGACAGGAATACGGAACCGCTTCGAACATCAAGTCGAAATCGACCAAGAAAAATGTGGTAGACGCCATTGAAAAGGTCATGCAGCGCCTTCGACTGTTCAAGGCTCCTCCCGAGAATGGGCTTGTGATTTTTTGTGGAGCGATCCCCCAGAATGGAGTAGGCAGCGAAAAAATCGAGACCTTCGTGTTGGAGCCGCCGGAACCCATCTCCTTGTACTATTATCGATGTGACCAACGGTTCCACATAGAACCCTTGGAAGAGATGTTAAAGGAAAAGGACACCTATGGCATTGTCACTGTCGACGGCAATGAGGCGACCATAGCAACCCTCAGGGGAAGAACCCTTGAGGTTGTCAAGAGCATTACGTCAGGCCTCCCTGGGAAACATGATGCTGGTGGCCAGTCGCAAAGACGTTTCGAGAGAAATCGAGTGCAGGAAGTCAACGAATACTACAAGCGGGTAGGAGGTTATATTAACGACATTTTCCTGCCTATTCCTGACTTGAAGGGCATAATCTTCGGTGGGCCAGGTCCGACAAAAGAAGATTTTCAAAAGGGCGAATACACCCACTACACCCTAAGGGACAAGGCTCTCGCCACCGTTGACACCAGCTACACCGGAGAGTACGGTGTGAAAGAGACGGTGTCGAAGTCACAAGAAATCTTGAGGGAAGTCCGATACTTTGAGGAGAAAAAGATTATCCAAGGCTTTCTATACGAAGTAGGTAATGACACAGGGCTAGCGACCTATGGGGAGGACGCGGTTCGAAACGCTTTAACGCGAGGAGTGGTGAGAAGCCTCCTCATCTCTGAAGGCTTTAATGAAAGCCGATTATCCCTTAAATGCTCGAACTGCGATTACATGCACGAGGAAACGGTGAAAAACAGGAGTATCCAAGATTTTGAAGAGGAGTTATCGAGCAAGCAATGTCCTAAATGCTCCCATCCCAGCCTCAAAATGAGTGGAGTTCAGGATGTGATCGAAGAGCTGGCGGAGTTAGCTGAGCAAACAGGAGCCGACGTTGAAGTCATCTCCACCCAGACGGAGGAAGGCGTGGAGCTTCGTTCAAGCTTCGGAGGAATTGCAGCGATTCTACGATACCGAATGGAATAAGTATAGAAGAAGCAGCCAT
>JAOZHB010000118.1 GCA_026015035.1 Candidatus Bathyarchaeota archaeon
GCCTCCCCAACAGAATCCCGTGCAGCCCACCTTTCCAGTCGACTGGGGATGCGTCTTCAAGTACTCGACAGCAGTAAGAAAATTCTTTGTCGTCTCCTGCTCATCGAGCGTTCGGATCGTCGACCGGAACTCATCCGGATCTTCTGGCGTTCCCCCCGCGCGCGCTAACAGTAGAACCTTAAAAGAACTAACCAATCCCACTTCCTTTTTTTATATTCAATGCACAGTTCATTGAAGAGTGCCATCGTATTTCTTATGCAAATTCGCTTTAATCGTGACTAAGGATCCTTTCACCGCTGGTTAGCGATTCGCTTTGGATTTCGTCTATGCTCTTTCGTTTCAAGGCTTGATTAATTAATTAACACGGAAAAATAATTGTGTATACCCCTATCAAAAACAGAATGTTTGATTAAGAAAACTCCGGAGCTGTCTTGGTTGGTGAGAGAGCGCTACTAGCTACGGTTAAAACAAATAAGAAGAGGATTAGGGGGAAGAACGACTTCGCTTAGAGATCAAAGACCTTATCGGGGTTCAGGATGTTGTTTGGGTCAAAGATTCGTTTGATCTTCTGCATTAAGTCGATCTGGACTGCCGAATCCTGACTATTTACTCCGAGAGCAAGGGGCAGAAAACTCTTCCGAATCAAACCGATCCCATGTTCCCCCGAGATGTTCCCACCGAGGGAGAGACTGAGGCGATACGCTTCCTCGCAAAACCTCGGTACCTTCTCATTCCACTCTTCGTCACTCATGTTCTCCTTCAAGATGTTTGTGTGTACGTTGCCGTCGCCAGCGTGACCGAAGTTCTGGACGTTGAGCCCGACGTCACCCGCAAGCTTATACAAACCCTCCAAAAAGACAAGGAGCTTATTTCGTGGAACAACAGCGTCCAGAAGTTCAACGACGCCTTCCGCTTTAGCGGCGTCGATGATGCAGCTACGACCTTCCCAAATTTTTTGCTGGCTCTCCGCGGTGTCAGCCACGAGGACATCGATGGCACCGTTCTCGAGACACAACTCACCCACGGCCTCAAAGGTTGAGTCTACCTCTTCCTGAATATTTCCCTCTAACCGTATAAGAACGTAGGCGGGAGCACTATTATGGGGCATGGGTCTGCCGAGGAATCTTTCTGCCACAAGGATCGATGACTGATCCACGAACTCGAGGGCTGGTGGAACAATTTTCCGCCGGATAATCTCGGCAATCGTTTTCACGGCGTCTGCAAAGCTGTTAAACGGCACGTAGAGGGTTGTGGTAATCTTCGGCAGAGGAACCAGCCGGAGGGTCATCCGAGTCGTCACGCCTAACGTGCCCTCAGAGCCAATGATGAGGTCCTTAAGGTCGTATCCCGTCGAATTCTTCACCGTCTTCCTACCCAGATGGATGACATCCCCAGCGGGAAGAACTACCTCCAACGCTTCCACAAAATCACGAGTAACACCGTACTTAACCCCTCGCATGCCTCCAGCATTCGTGTTGACGTTTCCTCCCAGGCAGGAGCTTTTCTGTCCGGGATCAGGCGGATAGAGAAGTCCTCGCTTCTCCATTTCCGCATGCAGATCCATGATAAAGATACCCGGTTCGACAATCACCATGAGGTTCTCTTCATCGATCTCCACGATGCGATTCATCTTCTCAAAGGATATGACGATGCCACCGTGTATCGGTACAGCCCCACCCGTGACACAGGTGCCCCCACTCCTCGCGACGACAGGAATCCGCTTCTCATTAGCGAGTTTCATCGTCAACGAGACCTCTTGCGTGCTCTCAGGTTTCACCACAACTTCTGGAAGATGGGGTGCAACGGTACTCTCATCGAAGGAGTAGCTTTCAAGCAACTCCTTATCCGTTATCACGTCTTCAGGTCCAAAGATACTCGTCAACTCATCTACAACGCTCTGCGTAACTTTTCCATAGACCATCCTATATTTCCCCTAACTCAAGTATGCTTATTAAATACTGTATGAGCGATGATAAGGCTACATGATTATATATAAACGTACTTTAAGCATCCACGCAACCTCATTATTTTAGTTAGCAAGCTATGAATGCGTTAGGTTACGATCGACATGGCTCGAAGCCACTGACAGGTCGTGGTCCGTGAACTTGTGTTGACATTATCAGCCATCTCCTCACGAGGTTCAACCATTTAACGTTTTGTATCCGATGGACCTTGGACGGTTTTAAACAGTTTAGGCGGATTTATCAAGGCATAATGCATGCAATATCCGTGTCATTTCCCTGTGTAAAGGGCCGTTTTCCAAGCGCTTTTTCGGCTAAACGCCGCGA
>JAOZHB010000134.1 GCA_026015035.1 Candidatus Bathyarchaeota archaeon
CTTCATTTATCGGTGGCGGACGACGGGGAAGTCGAAGACTAACATCGTGAAGTTTGGATGGGAGTACCTTCGCTCAGCAATCAATCTAAAGCTCCACTCCTTCTAAGCCTCCCCAAACACGCCGCAGAGGAGACGAGTATCGCAGCCCTCCCCAAACGCCTCTAGCCGCGCTTCTCTTTTCCTCAACCGCGATTTCTGAGGGGTTGTGGGCTTCTTTACCGTAGTTCAATGCCGTACGCATCACATGTTTTCAGACGCTGAAATCCGTCGGAAAGCCTAGTTTGTGTCATCTGTTCGTAAATTGGTGTAAGCTTTCTAACGCTTTCAGTGACCTCGACCAAGTCCTTTTGATTCAGTGCCTGTTTGAAGAGAACGGCGTTGAGACAGACGTTCTGTCAGCTCCCCAGCCTAAACGGGATAAACAGCTTGAATGATGTGCTTACTGTTTTATATTGTCTATCGCTTATCCATACGTGGAGGAGACAGATTGTTTTTAAAAGAGGGTAATCCAACAATTTTAAACTTCGATTCGCAGAATAGGTTTTAACCATGAAGAGGGAAACAATCGTTTCTGCAGCCTTTTTCGCTGGCCTTCTTGCCATCGGCCTCATCACGTGTGCACCGCTCTTTGCTGAAGGCCTCCCGATGGGTGCTGACTCGATGAGTCACCTCTTTAAAATTCTGTATTCGTATACGACCCTTAAAACCCAGGGGGGCTTTCCCGCGTGGTCCTCCGACTGGTATGGCGGCACACCTTTCCTCCACTTCTATCCGCCTGTGAGCTATATCCTAGCGTCTTTTGTTGCACTACTCGGGGTGGGACCCGTCCTCGCCTACAAAAGTGTTAACGCCTTCTTCTACATCGTCGCGCCCTTCTCGGTCTACTACCTCAGTCGTAGCTTGGGGTTTAAGAAAGCTCCCAGCCTCATCGCCAGCCTTCTCTTCAGTTTAACCCCGGTGCTCCTTGAGAACTTCCTCTTCTACGACCGATTCACCACAACGATCTCAGTTCCCCTTCTCTGTCTCTTCCTCGCATGCGTAGTAAAGGCCTTGAGGTCGGGAAAGAATTACCTCCTCGTCGCGTCAAGCCTTCTGATGACCCTTCTGATACTCATCCATCACTTAACCGCCTACTATCTTGGTATGCTTCTCCTCCTTCTCGTTTTCATCCGCTACATGCAGACGCGGGACGTTAAAGTCGTCCTGAAGACCTTGACCGCAGGGGTCGTGATTCCCCTGGTACTGTCCGCTTTTTGGCTTCTTCCCTTTATCAACTCCACCTTTCTGGTGGAGAACCCGTTTTATAACCGAAGCAATGTGGCGGACTTTCTTTCCCCCGAAGGCTTTATGTCCCTCGTCGTGCCCCTCGGCCTCCAATTCATCGTCGCTATGCTGGAGGTCACCCGTCTCATGTTCACTTCTAGGAGGGCTCTCGCGGAGCCCATCAACGTCTTCAAGCTTCTTTTCCCATCGAGTTCCATCATTCTGGGCAGCGTAGTCAGTATGTGGCAGTTGAGACTGGGACAGCTCCTTCTAGTTCTCGGCTTCACCACATTTCTCATCTTCTTTTGTGAGCGGGTGAGAACGAGGGGACTTCAAGACGTCAACGTTATCTTCTGCGTCCTCTGGTTCATTTCTTTCCTGTGGCTCAGCTTGGGCTTCAACGGCGTCATCTTTCGGATTCTCCCCTTCTCACAGAGTCTTGACGCGCTTCGATTCAAGTTCTACCTCTCCATTCCCCAGAGCATTCTCGCAGGAAACCTTGTTTACCGACTTGTCACCAACCACACGGTTGGTAAGAGTTTTATCCAAAAAACGAGGTTGCTGGGGAACGCCCGCCCTATACTTTTCTTGATTCTTTTGATTTCAGCGTTAACTGCGTGTTTTGGGGTCGCGCGAGACATGACCTACACAGGCAACACGTCGATACCCCCAGAAGTAATCGGTTTTTTCAGAGTAAACTCTGAGGTGGGACGAGTCCTGCCCATCAAATGCCCGGAATGGATATACGTCCTGCCCTACTACACGGATCAACCCCTAATCGATGGCTGGTATCCCCAAGAGAAGCTGCTTCAACCCCTCCTCGAGGTCAACGACTACAAAATTAATGATCTGTATAGCACGTTCCAAGAAGGGGGGGACGCTGAACAGGATCGGGTTTGGCTGAATCTGATCCGGAACGCGTCTGACCTCGGAATCTCGTGGGTGATGATTGGCGACGACGGCAAACGCTACCTCATGACGGGGACTGACTTCACCTTCGCCGCTGACATCGAAGGCATCTCCATCTACAAGGCAGTGGATGCGGTGTCTCTCTTCGAGGTCTCCCCCAGCCAAGCTGTCGGCGAAATAGTCTTCACTGAACGTACCTCCGATCACATAACCCTAAACGTTGACGACGTGCGGGAGAACGTAAACATCGTCGTAAAAGTGGCTGACTTTCCAGGTTGGACGCTTCGAGTTGACGACGTTCCCCTTGAGCACTCCCGAACAGAGGTCGGGTTCATCGAGTTCACTTTAACGCCACGTTCAAACTCTCGTGTAGATCTGAAGTATGAACGGCAAGGTCTGTCGTACTTCTGGGTTTCCCTGACTGGCGTATTGTTGCTCGCGGGGTTCTATGTATCCAGCAGGATTTTAC
>JAOZHB010000145.1 GCA_026015035.1 Candidatus Bathyarchaeota archaeon
TGGTGCTAGTCCTCCCCTTACCGAGTTAAACGCGTGGGAAGAGTGTCTTGAGGGGGAATTAGAGTTAATCTTTGAAGCGAGTATTCCCTCTCCACATAAATATGGTCGGGACTGGCTCCCAAAAAACGTGAATAAGCAACAATTGATACCGTATATTCGAAACGCTGCTAAGGGCAAAACGAGAAGTTTAGAGGGCCCAACTCATGTTGATGCAATACTTGTGAATACAAAGAATGGCTTTGGGATATTTTTTGAAGCGAAAGTATTGTCCGATATTAGTTATCAGATTACCTATGACACTACTCGAAATCAAATTGCCCGCAATATTGATGTAATGTTAGAAGAAAACAAAAACCTATTCAAACCCCTTGACAAAAGAGACCCAGATAAAACGCTTTTCATTTTACTCACACCAGAAAAATTCAAGAATAAACCCCCATCGAGGCTATACTACTATAAATATCATGAGTATAAGGAAAACCCAGAATCTCTTGGTGAGGACCTTTCGCATAGAGAACCAATAGATTACCCTAATATAGTAAAAAGAGTTGGTTGGCTCACATGGGAAGATTTTCATAAGGTTAATGAGAAATGTTGTCCGTGGCTCAATCGGCTGTGAATGAACTGGTTATTTTTAGGACTGTGAGAATGAATTAGCATTTAAAAAGAAAGTTAGCTATCTCACGCTATGGTTATTTAAATGAAACTACACTTTATAATAAATGAAACTTAGAAATTGAGAAATGCGGTTTTGAAACTTAAAGCGTGCGCTAGCTAGCTATGTTACCTGTTAGAGAATACGCGTTCCAAAAAAGTGGAGGGAGTATATGAAAGTCTGGACTTTGGTAGCCCGGAGGCCATAATACAGCGCTGTACAAAATACCATTCCTTTATTTTTTTGAGGTAGCCCGAGGGATAGTCTACAGCACTATTAAGAATACTCCCCCTTTTTTGTCATTGATAGTAAAACAAGTGATTATACACTGGTAGCGCGCGCTTAAAGATGATGTTAAAACCTGAGAGAGACAAGAAAGAGATAGTCCTTGAAAGTGAAGGTAATAAGAAGAAGTTGTATGGGATAGATCTATTGAAACTTAAACTTGAGAAAGAGAAGAAATTAGGTAAAGAACTCTCTCTAGATGATGAAATGGACTCAGATAAAGATAAGTTACATCAGGCAGTTCCAACATGGTTAAGTCATCATGAGTTCTCTAAATCTTTAATCAGTAATTTCAAGTGGAGGTAGACGGGGTGAAAGACGTTTCAAATATTATGTCAATCGTTGACGAAGCCTTTGAAAGCTTCAAAGATCATAGACCCTTAGACAGCACCCTCATTTCCCTTTTACAGGATGTCCAGAACAAAATTGGCTTCCTTCCCGAACCTGCCCTTCAAAGAGTCGCCAAACACCTTAATGTATCTGAGAGCAGGATACTCAGCGTCGCCACGTTTTACCACCAATTTCGGTTGGAACCTAAGGGAAAACACGTCATAACGATTTGTCAAGGCACTGCATGTCATGTGGGGGCTTCTTCAGAGATATATGATTCCTTAATGAGGCATCTGAAGATCGATACGCATGAAGACACTTCTCCTGACGGTGTGTTCACGGTTCAACAGGTCAGATGTATAGGTGCTTGCAGTCTTGCTCCAATAATCAAGATTGACAACGATATCTATGGTAAAGCGAGCTACAAAAAAATTCCAAGCATTCTCGCTAGGTATAGACGACGCGAATGAAAAAAGATGTTTGTTACACCGCAATTGAAAACGTAGGAGGAAAAAAGAATGCAATTCATGGATAACTGCTGCGATCAATGCACTCACTCCTTAACCAAACCTTGCCCCGACTACATTCTTTGTAGAACAAGAGGCCCCATATGTCACACCAGTGAAGAGTGTAAAGAAAAAATTAGGGCGGCTATAAACAAAGTAACTTATGGTGAAGGCGATCTACGGATAAACGTAGGTATGAGCACCTGTGGATTAGCTGCTGGAGCTCAAGAGATCTATGATGCTTTAAAGGCGGAAATCGAGAAAAGAGGATTAACAGCCAAACTCGTACCCGTTGGCTGTATGGGTTCTTGTTACGCTGAGGTTTTAATTGAGATCCATAAAAAGGATTATCCATCAGCAATTTATAGCAATGTCAACCCTAAGCAGGTAGCAAAGATTTTAGATTCTTATCTAAGCGGGGATGTTCTTGGCGCTTTTGCCCTAAGATCAAAGCTTGGTAAGATGAAGGGAGAAACGAGTGTCCCTCTTCTTATAGAAAAAGATTTTTTCAAAGGTCAAGTAAGGGATGCTATTGAGAACTGCGGAATTATCGACCCAGCGTCCATCGAAGAGTGCATCATACATGGCGGATACCAGGCCCTTACCCATGTGTTAAAAAAATTGATGCCGGAAGAGGTCATAGGGGAAGTGTCCGCTGCAAAGCTAAGAGGCAGGGGGGGCGCTGGGTTTCCTACAGGCCTCAAGTGGAAGCTATGCCGTCAAGTTGAGGCAGACAAGAAATATGTGATATGTAACGCTGATGAAGGCGATCCAGGGGCCTTCATGAACAGGTTAAACGCTGAAGGAGACCCCCACAAAGTCCTTGAAGGATTGATCATCGCGGCGTATGCAGTAGGCGCGAAGAACGGCTATATATTCGTGAGAGCTGAGAAGCCTCTCATGGCTAGACGCTTCGAGTTGGCCATTGATGCTGCCAAGTGTTATGGTTTACTCGGAGACCACGTATTGGGCTCAGGTTTCGGCATCGACGTGGAAGTGGTGTTAAGTGCTGGGGCTTTTGTGTGTGGGGAAGAAACTGGGTTAATGGCTGCAATTGAGGGACGGAGAGCCATGCCGAGGCCAAGACCTCCGTTTCCAGCCACGAAGGGCCTGTGGAATCAACCCACAGTTATTAACAATGTTGAAACGTTAGCTCACGTCCCAACGATTTTAGTCGTAGGCTCAAAGGAAGTTGCTAAGGTAGGGACAGAGGGGAGTAAGGGAACTAAGGTATATTGTCTAACGGGGAAAATTGCGAGAACGGGTGCTGTTGAAGTCCCCTTAGGAACTACTCTAAATCAATTAGTTTTTGATATTGGCGGTGGAATCGTTGCAGGGAAGGCTTTTAAAGCTGTTCAGACTGGAGGGCCTTCTGGTGGCTGTTTATCTGCTCAATATTTGGATCTGCCTTTGGATTATGAAACGTTGCAAGATGCTGGATCCATAATGGGGTCGGGGGGCGTTGTAGTCATTGATGAGTCTGTTTGTATCGTTGACGTAGCTAGGTACTTTTTGACTTTTACCACGGCAGAGTCATGTGGTAAATGCACTCCTTGTCGGGAAGGATTGGAGAAGATGCTAGAAATTCTCACTCGGATAACAGAGGGGAAAGGCGAAGAAAAGGATCTGGAGCTGCTACAACTTCTTAGTGAAATCATATCAGATTCTTCTCTCTGTGCTTTAGGACGAACCGCGCCGAACCCTGTCCTTACCACGTTAAAATATTTTAGAGATGAATATGAGGCCCACATCAAGGAGAAACGGTGTCCCGCACATATGTGTTCCACTCTTGTGAGGGGTTATCATGTGGTTTCTAAGCTGTGCACTGCATGTGGCAAATGTATTACGGAGTGCTCTGTCAAGGCGATTGATTTCAGAGAGTTCTATGTTGGCCAAGAAGACGTTTCATTGAAAAAAGCGGTGATTGATCCCGAGAAATGCATCAAGTGTGGTCACTGCACAACGGTATGTCCATCTTCAGCCATCGAGGAGGAATGGTAGTTATGAGCGAAATAGAATTAACCATCGATGGAAAGAAAGTACGTGGAAAGATGGGTCAAACCATCTTACAAGTAGCTGAAGAAAACGGTGTCCACATACCAACTCTTTGCTATCATCCACGACTGCCTATAAGTGGTGCTTGTCGAGTCTGTGTTGTTGATGTTGGGAGATCAGATCGACTTGAAGCAGCGTGTTCAACACCCATAGTGAAAGGCATGAATGTAACTACAAACAGTGAGCGAGTGTTTAAATCTCGAAGAATGAATGTTGAGCTATTATTCTCTCGATATGATGTTGACTGCTTAACGTGTGAAGTGAATTGTAAGTGTGCTTTACAGGACTTAGCTCATGAGTTAGGAATCGAATTAGATAACTTACCCTTTAAACCAGTGAGCCTACAAAAACCTATAGATGACTCTAGCCCAGTTATCATACATAATCCTAACAAATGTGTGTTATGTGGTCGATGTGTAAGCGCATGTAATGAAGTCAGAAATCACGACATTCTCAATTTTAAGCATCGCGGATCAAACACCATCATCATAGCTGGATTAGACAGATTATTAATCGATTCTGGATGTGTGTCATGTGGTGAGTGCGTTCAAGTATGTCCAACTGGCGCTTTAACTGAAAAGATGCCTCGATTTATGGGATATTGGTGGGAGTTTAAGAAAGTTACAACTACTTGTCCTTACTGTGGTGTTGGATGCACCATTGATCTTTACGTAAAAGACAACAAGATAGTAAATGTAATGGGAAATGAGGAGGGAGTGGAGAATAATGGAAGCCTTTGCGTCAAAGGACGATTTGGATACGATTATGTAAATTCTGAGGAAAGACTTACCACCCCCTTAACCAAAAGAAATGGTGAATTTGAGGAAGTTAGCTGGGACGAAGCCCTTAAAATAGCAGCAAATAAATTTACGGAATTAAAGAAAAAATATGGTAAAGGTTCTCTTGCGGGCTTAGCCTCAGCTAAATGTACAAACGAGGAAAACTACCTCTTTCAAAAATTTGTTAGGACATGTTTTGGAAGCAATAATGTCGATCACTGCGCCCGACTCTGTCATGCACCAACCATTGTGGGACTCGTTCAAGCTTTTGGCTCAGGAGCAATGACTAACTCTATTAAAGAACTACTCAATGCCGACGTCATATTAGTAACGGGCTCTAATACGACTGAAAACCATCCAATAATTGCCATGTACATTCTGCAAGCAGTAAAAAATAATTGTACAAAATTAATTGTTGCAGACCCGCGAAAAATCCGGTTGGTCGACCAAGCAGCGATCTGGCTCCAACAGAAGAGTGGAACTGATGTAGCTCTCTTCAACGGGTTAATGAATGTAATCCTTGAGGAAGAACTCTTTGACAAGGAGTTCATTGAGAATCGATGTATTAACTTTGAAAAATTTGCAGAAGGCTTGAAAAAATACACTCCTAAAAGGGTTGAAACCATCACAAGAGTTCCTGCGGAGAAAATCCGAGAATCAGCCCGCCTCTACGCATTGGCTGATAAAGCTTCAATAATATTCTCCATGGGCATAACCCAACATATTACGGGAACCGATAACGTGTTATCAATTGCAAATCTAGCTATGCTAACGGGAAACGTGGGAAAAGAGTCCACAGGAGTAAACCCCTTAAGAGGTCATAATAATGTACAAGGAGCATGCGATGTAGGTGCTCTCCCAAACGTTTATCCCGGTTATCAAAGTGTTGTGAATAAAGAGATACAGAAAAAATTCGAGGAAGCTTGGGGCGTTTCCTTGGACGATAAAACTGGACTAACAGAAGTAGACATCATGGATGCAGCTTACAAAGGAAAAATTAAAGGCCTGTACCTCATGGGCGAAAACCCAATGATGAGTAACCCCAACATTAACCACGTAAAAGAAGCTTTAGAAAACCTTGAATTCCTCGTAGTTCAAGACATATTCTTGAGTGAAACCGCTAATTTAGCTGACCTAGTTCTACCTGGAGTGTCCTTTGCTGAAAAGAATGGAACATTTACGAATACAGCCCGACGCATCCAAAGGGTAAGAAAAGCGATAGAGCCAATGGGCAGGAGTCGACCAGACTGGCAGATCATTTGTCAAATAGCACAAAACATGGGCTATAACATGAACTATAATACAACAAATGAAATCATGAAAGAAATCGCACGAGTTACGCCAATATATGGAGGCATCCATTATAACCGGCTGGACAGGGAGGGCTTACAATGGCCATGCACCGATGGGAGCCATCCCGGAACCAAATATCTTCATAAAGACCACTTTTCAAGAGGAAAAGGCTACTTCACTCCCATAGAATACATACCACCTGCAGAGCTACCCGACACTCAATACCCCTATATTTTAAGCACAGGCCGACTTCTCCAGCATTTTCACACAGGAACCCTGACCCGAAGAGTAGAGGTCCTTAACTCTCTTGTTCCAGAATGCCTAGTAGAAATCAATTTCCATGACGCGAAAAACCTGAATATTAGGGACAATGATTTAGTCAAAGTCTCCTCACGCCGCGGAGAGATCATCGCAAGAGCGAAAATATCTGAACAGTCACCTAAAGGCCTTATTTTCATTCCCTTCCACTTTAAAGAGTCCCCAGCAAACCGTCTAACCAACGACGCTCTGGATCCTAAATCCAAAATTCCAGAGTTTAAAGTTACAGCCGTCCGAATAGATAAGATACCTATTAAAGATGGCTAGAAGTAATTACTGAAAAGCGATAGCTAGCAGCTAGTAATTACTTAGCTAGCTAAGATGCTTTTCTACAACACGGAAGAATACGGCTCTAGAAGACGCTGAGACTGAGGTTTATGGTACCTCCTGGTGAGGGGTAGTAAGAGGCTCGTTCGATTATAGCTAGCTACGCTGATGTGGAGTGCACTCATTAATCTGTACGGGAAGTCGTCTGCTCCTCATGGTTCGGTTCTACGTCATCAGGAACGAGGACGACGCCTTCAAAGATGTCTCGGGTTCCCTTTTTAATGAGACTTAGCTCACTAGCTGACGAACGCTCATCCGACGCGTACACGTATCCCCTGATGATTGCGGCGGGAATCCGTTCCTTAACCTGACCGATGACGAGCTCTGCAGATGAAGCTAACTCGTCGACTATCGCCTGCATCTTGACTTTAAGCGTGTATCCGTACGGGTCCACGTCGCCCCGATATGTCTTCACCGGTCGAATGCCCGAGACGCCGATCGCCATATCGACTTGGGCGAATCGATGGGGCCGGCTATATGTGTCCGATATGATCACCGCGAGGTGGCACCCGGTCCGTTGCTCAAGACGCTTCCTCAACGCCCGGGCAGAGGTATCAGGGTCACGCGGTAAGAGGGAACAGATCTCCGGGCTTCCCGCAACGTTCGACCGATCCACACCAGAATTCAAGCAAATGTGTCCGAAGTGGGTCTCGGTTACGAGGTAAGGCTTGGAGACCTTCAAGACCTTCTTGGACTCCCGCAAGATCACCTCAACGAACCGCGGATCCTTTCCCGTCACCGCCCCAATCGTCACCGCGTCCTCAGAGGGAATAACCTGCGTCAAGTTCACGATCAACCCCTCCGCCTTACTCACGATCTTCTGAGCCACGACAACTATGTCGCCGTCCGAAAGAGGCGTCCCCTCAGCCTCCGCCGCCGCCACAAGCAACTGGGCGAGGTCACATCCCTCCGTTATCTCGGGCAGCGTCTCCAAACCGATGATCTGAATATATCGCGCCATAGACATCTTCGTGGAGCAGTCGGCATAAAAAAGTACCGCTTGTCAGCCAACTCTACCAAGAAAAAGCTGTAACCAATGAGAAGGGATAAGAACCAGAGTACAATTTCCGAGTAAATAACGTCGTTGCACGAAGGGCGAGGTCCATCGAATGCGATGATGGCGTGGTGAGGAATCGTTTCGGTGAAAGCGAAGGAAATGTATCTACCACTCATGCTTACCCTGTTCGTGAGTCATTACCTAAGATTTTGTGGATGGAGGGAAAGCGAGTGATGTCTTTGTGGGGGAGGTAGGTTGCGGAGATAAGTTCCTCGTTGAAGTTGGATGCGGCTCCGAGTTCGACATAAGTTAATTGCCGTGACAAATCGGTGGCTTCACGCCGCACGTCCGTCGAAAGCAGGGCCATTCGAGCCCCTGAGAGCGCTGAGTTGCCAACGAAGACCACGTTCTCCGTTGGGACGTCAGGTATGATACCGATGATCTTAGCGTTCACCGAATCGATGTAGTTGCCAAAGGCGCCGGCGAGGTAGATCTTCTCAATCGCTTCAGGCGACACAGCGTGATGCTTCATCAGGATGGCGCAGCCAGCGTATATCGCCGCTTTGGCCAGCTGCAGTTCTCGAATGTCACCCTGGGTAATCACGATGTCTTCATCCTTGTCAGTCTCTTCCCGCCACGCGACAACGAACTCCAGCGAAGCATTTGCTCTCCGAATCCGCTTCGATCTTGCTTCCCCGTTGATACGACCCGTTCGATTAACCAAGTTGTGCCGAAACATCTCTGCCAAGATGTCGATCATCGCGGATCCACAGATACCGACGGGCTTTCCCCCTCCAATGACTTCAAAGTGGACCGCGTGGTCGTTGGCGTCCATGGAGACTCGCTCGATAGCGCCTTGTACCGCTTTCATCCCGTCGCGAATGTGGGCGCCTTCGAACGCTGGACCCGACGCGCAGGAGCAGCACAGAAGACCCTCGCTGTTTCCCAGGTTGACCTCGGTGTTGGTTCCGATGTCGATGAAGAGGGAAAGCTCCTTCGACTTGTGTATGCCGGTGGAGAGAATGCCCGCGATGTTGTCTGCGCCGACGAAGCCAGCAACGAGGGGGAGCAGATGAACGTTGCCTCCCTCATTCATATGGAAGGCCACGTCCTTCGGTCCAAGGTTCAGAGAGCTTTTAACGGTAGGCACATACGGCGCCAAGGCTAAAGAGAGGGGCGGGATACCGAGGAGGATGTGGTGCATAGCTGAGTTCCCGACGATCGTCATCTCATAGAGATGCGTGGCGTCTACGCCAGCTTGCGTGCAGACGCGGGATGCCACGGCGTTAATGCCGTCAAGGACTATCGATTGAAGTTGATCCAGCGCCGCCTCACTAGCGGAAGCAAAGGTAATCCGAGAAATCACGTCTTCTCCATGAATGATTTGGGGATTCTCGAGGGAGCTGGTGGCGACCACTTGACCGTCGTCCAAGGAGATGAGTTGCCCCACGATCTTGGACGTACCGATGTCTACGGCGAGTCCGTAAGCATGTTGGGTCGTGTCACCTGCCTCGACGTCGATGACCTCCCGGCTGTTCCAGACGGTAGCTGTGACATCCCGTCGCGAAGCGTTCAGCGCCCCCGGCAGCTTCTTCAAGGCCTCGTAGTTAATCGTCAGCCCGCCCAGGTCGTATGTCTCATCGAGAAAGCGAAGTAACCGCTCGGAGTACGTTTGGGGGTCGAGGAGGGTGGGTGATGAAGGCTGTGCTCGAAGCTTTCGGATGGCAGGGGAAAGTTCGAGGGCGACCTCTACACCCGCAACCTGGATTCGTCTCTGACGCACACGGCTTTCAACGGGTATCATGACCGTGAGGTCCCCCTCAAGGCGTACCTGACAGGCTAAACGCAGGTTAAGCTTTATCTCCTCGCCCGTTAGAACCCGTTTCTCCTGATCCGTCACTTCATTAACCCGCGTCTTTTCCGTCACAAATACTTTGCATTTTCCGCAGACGCCTCTGCCACCGCACTCGGATCGCACACTCACCCCTGACGCAGCAAAAGCGTCCAGCAAGGTTACTCCCGCTATCGACCGTATTTTCCGTCCCTCAGGCTCAACCGTCACAAAAACGTCAGACACGTATACCACCCGTTAGCTACGATGCTCGCGGAACCTTGAAGACAGGTAATAGCTAGCTTGCAAGGACTCATCGTGCTATCTGCTTCGTCTTCTCCAGCTCCATGCACTTAAGGATGCCTTTCGTGATATCTTGAAGACTTTGTTCTTTCGCTTCAGTTGCCACGTCTTGATCCTCATCGACTATTCTCCGTCTGTCTTGAAAACATCTCTTAAGCTTTGTGGTCAGGTGTTTACTCTCGCGAATGCGAAGATAAATCCGTGGATATCCTCATCAAGCCATGAACTGCGGAAGACACCTCCACACATCTCCAGAAAAGCCATTTTTCACAGGTCACTAGTTAGCGCGCGCGTCCCTCTCAATCTTTTTGAGTGATATAGACTTTAAAACAGTCGTCCTAAGAGTTTTTGACGACTACGCTAGAGTGCGCTTGGTTTATTAGCTAGCTAACCCAAAGTCATAGGTAATTATCAACTAATAGTATACACTACTTGAAGTGAATAAAATGATTTGTACACATTGTGGGAAAGAGGTTTCCTCTGAAAGTAACTATTGCCCCTACTGCGGCGCTCCTGCCGCGCCTTTGGTCGTGGAAAGGGGTTCCGTAAAGTTTGAGATTAAGTACAGTCCATCATACGCATTATTGGAGGTTCAACTCCCAGCGAATGGACATATCATTGCGGAGGCCGGAGCCCTGACCTATATGAGCAGCAACATCCAGGTGGAGACGCGTACACGAATGAGGGAGACCGGCATATGGGGCGCCATTAAGGTCTCATTGCTGGGAGGAGAAACACTGTTCATAACCGATTACAGCGCCCAAGGTGGTCCAGGGAAAGCAGGTTTTGTATCGGCTCCGTTGGGAGACATCACCAGCTTGGAAGTTACTCCCAGTAAAGGCTACATCATCCAGAGCTCTGCTTACATCGCCTCGACTGCAGACGTTAAGCTTGACACTGAGTGGCAAGGCTTCACGAAAGGGCTCTTCGGGCAGAACTTGTTCATGCTCAAGACGATGGGAGAGGGCGACATCTTCATCAACACCTTTGGCGCCATTGACAAGCATGAACTGGGGGCTGGCGAGAGCCTGATTGTCGATAATTATCATCTTGCTGCCCTAAGCGATACCTGCAGGTACGAAGTACGTATGTTCGGTGGATTGAAGTCCACTATTTTAGGAGGCGAGGGCTTCGTTACAGAGGTTACCGGACCTGGCGAAGTCTATGTTCAAACAAAGAACGTCAAAGAGTTCGTGGACTGGATCTGGAGATACATCGCACCAAAAGTGAGGTCTCGAGGAGTACCTTTCGGACGAAGATGATAGTTAAATAGCTCGCTAGAAAACCCAGCTGGGTGTTTGAGATCTATCACTAGCTAGCTGGGATACGCCAAGCTAGGCCCCTCATATTTCATTCAGTCGTAGCTAACTAGCCATTCTTAGGAAAAGGGGTTGAAAATGAAAACATTAATTGTTTATGGGAGTCGTTACGGGGCAACCACAGGAACCTCTGAGGAGATTGCTAAGACTCTTCGCGAAGAAGGTTTCACCGTTCAGGTTGTTAATGCCAAGGAAGAGAAAGTGGATGACATCTCTGAGTACGAGCTGATTATCGTCGGAAGTGGTATGAAGATCGATAGGTGGACTAAAGAGCCCGAGAATTTTCTGAAAAAGTTCAGGAAGAAATTGGCGAAGAAGAAGGTTGCGATCTTTGTGTCGTCTGGAGTACAGGCTATATATGAGTATGAGGGAAATACCGAAGCAATGGGGAGGGCATGGAGAAAATACCTTAAAGAAAAAGCTGAAAAGTATTCTTTAAATCCTATCGCTATGGCCATATTCGGTGGCGTTTTAAACTTTAGCAAAATGGGTTGGATGGCACGAAAGACTGTAGGACAACTTTGGAGGAAATTTGAAGAAGCGGGATTCGAAAAGAAGAATGAAAATTATGATACACGTGACTGGGACGCCATCCAAAACTGGGCTAAAGAACTCGCCAGAAAGGTTCGCGCCTGATGTGCAAGTAGCGCGCGCGACTTGGTTCTTATATTCCTTGAAATAGTAGAACGCGCGCGACATTCGCTGTCTCCTTCGATGTTGTGAAAGAATTTAAGTTAAAAATGTTAATTTATAACTAACGGATAACTATGCTGTTTACTTAACTAGGG
>JAOZHB010000012.1 GCA_026015035.1 Candidatus Bathyarchaeota archaeon
AACATAGGCACCCTGGGGCATGTGGACAACGGAAAGTCCACGCTCGTACAGGCTTTAACGAGTCAGTGGACTGCGAGGCACAGCGAAGAATTGAAAAGAGGCATCACCATTCGAATCGGGTACGCAGACGCTGCCTTCTATAAATGCGAAGCCTGCGGAGTCTACGGGACGGAAGAGACATGTTCGCGGTGTGGATCTCCCGCCCAGTATTTACGGTCAGTGAGCTTCGTCGACTGCCCAGGCCACCACAGCCTAATGGTCACAATGCTGTCTGGGGCCACCTTGATGGACGGAGCGTTGCTAATCCTCTCCGCAACGGAGCCGTGTCCCCAAGCTCAGGACCGAGAGCACTTGGCTGCAGCGGAAATCGTTGGCATTGACAAGTTGGTAGTGATTCAAAACAAAATTGACGTCGTTGAAAGACAGCAAAGCTTGGAAAACTTTCGCGATATTCAAGCCTTTGTCAAAGGAACCGTAGCGGAGGAGGCGCCCATCATCCCAGTCAGCGCTCAACGAGGCGTCAACACAGACCTGGTAATAGAGATGATTGAAAAAGTGATCCCTACGCCGAAGCGGGAGCTAGATAAGCCCCCCTTGATGCCGATTTTACGGTCCTTCGACGTGAATAAGCCCGGAACTCCCGCCGACGAAATTCGGGGAGGAGTGATCGGAGGATCGATTTCCCAAGGCGTCTTCGAAGTAGGAACCGAGGTGGAGATCTGCCCCGGAATTCGTGTTGAAAGGGGTGGGAGAACCTATTATGAGCCTCTCGTCACAGAGATTGTGAGCCTTAATGCAGCTGGAAGATCCGTTGAGAAGGTCACGTGTGGCGGATTGATTGGCGTCGGCACCCTTCTGGACCCGGCGCTTACTAAAGCCGACAGTCTCGTGGGAAACATTATTGGCAGGCCAGACAACCTCCCTCCAGTTCTTAATCAGTTAAGCATTGAAGTTGAACTCTTTGAAAGGGCGATTGGGACGAAGGACCTTCAGGAGGTCCAGAAAATTCGGACAAACGAAGCTTTAGTCTTAAACGCAGGCACCGCCGTCACAGCTGGCGTCGTAACATCGGCTCGAAACGATGTCGCAGACATCTCCTTAAGGCGGCCTATTTGCACTGAAGCAAACACGAGGGTCGCAGTAAGCCGAAGGATTGGAGAAGGATGGAGGCTCATCGGCTTCGGTAAAATCAGATAAGGGACGATAAACCATGGAGAAGTTAACCTCCAGCTAGTCTGCTACAGGTTTGAATCACATTTAAAAATACTCGTCTATTGGTAGCGTAGAGGGGAAGTGTCTGAGAGTGTCTCACATACCTATGAGTATAGTATCTCCCGCACATGAGACATGAAGGCGACCGCAGAACCTGTTCTGATTCTTGAAAAAGGGGGAAAGGACGAGGAAAGTCCACGTACAGCGCAGTCCAGCCCTAAGGATCGACTCCTTCGAACTAGAACATCGGGAAGAAGGGTCACTCGTGTTGACTGAGTTGCTGAAGTATCTTGTCTGCGCCAGATCGAAAGAATTGGAGGTCACTGCCAACAGTTATGAAGGTATACCCCTTCTCCACTCGGTCCATGATCGTCTTTCCTGCGCCCATGTGCACGCCTGTTGCGACGCCTGCTGCCTCTGATGCGTCAAACACTTGATCTATGGCGTGCTGAACCTCTGGATGAGACATATTTCCGAGGTGGCCGAAGGAAGCGGAAAGATCCGCGGGGCCGATGTAGCTCACGTCAATTCCGTCCACAGACAGGATCTCATCGATGTTCTCAACCGCCGTCTTCGTCTCGATTTGCGCGATGACGAGAAGCTCTTCATCCGCTGTCTTCAGATACTCAGAGTCGAACATGGCGGCCCGCCGAGGTCCGCATCCTCTCAGCCCCCTTGGCGCGTATCGACAGGCCTTAACAGCCATCTCAGCCTCCTGTCGAGTATTCACCCAGGGAACGACGACGCCGTAGGCGCCGACGTCTAAAGCACGCTTAATCGGCACCAGGTCATTCCACACCACGCGAACGAGGGGCGTTGTCTGGTTACCACGCATCGCCTGCATCAAGGTTTGAACTTGGTAGATGTCTAAGGGGTTGTGCTCGGTATCGAAAACAAACCAGTCGAATCCCAAGGCTGATAGAAGCTCAGTGACAATAGGGCTTTCCACACTCATCCAGACACCATATGTCTGTTCCCCCGCCTTCAACCTACTCTTTAATTTGTTTTTCAATTCAAATCCTCTAAAATTGCAGTGTTCTAGTTGAAGTTGCTTTAGAAGCTCTTTAAAGTTTCTGTAAAATGAATAGCGAATGAAGACAGCATCCGAAAATGGGAGTAGGGTCAAAGAGACAGAAACAAGCTTTAGGAAAAGGTAAACAACGGCTTGCAGGCTCGTTCAATAAAAGGTATGGCAGTGAAGAGAATGATGTTGAAACGGAACAGGATCCGAACAATTCACTGTTCACCCGCTACAGTAGTGGACAGCGCACGACGTTATTATCAAAAGGTAAATATACGAAAAGGATTTTTCATATACGTATCAAAACGAAAGGGTGAAGTTACTTGAAGATAGTGGAATGGAATGAATACACAAGCCTTTTAGATAAATTATATGACAGCATTCAACTTCGAAGCTTTGATGGCATAGTGGCTATAGGCCGAGGAGGCTGCATCATTGGCGCGTACTTAGCCTCAAAGCTTGGACTACCAACATTTTATCCAGTTTTTGTGAGGCATGTTGGGAGAGGAGACAACGTGCGTATTGTGGCCGAAGACACAATATCCCTGTGGGTGGGGAGACTGGCCCAGGCAATGTCCGTACAGGCGGCGCGCGCACGCGTTCATGGTAATTTTTTAGTTGTTGATGACTGGCTTTGTGAGGGAAGAGCGATGAAATACGTCCTCGATCATATACCGAAAGAGGCCTCAGTAACGACCATGGTCATGTACAACCGCAAAGGCTCAGAGTTTAAGCCAGACTACGTGGGAGCGTATGTGGAAGAGGAAGAACGGGACATCATGTTTCCGTACGACGCACTGGGATGAGACAGGCTTCGACAATTTACTAAACCTGGTGGGACGATCACGGACACGTGGGCTAACTAGCTACGAGGACTTATCCCAGTCTTTTAGGCCGATAGGACTTCAGTTACTGCTCCCTGCTAGATGGCCCTGATTTTTCCTACAAGTTCTTTGCAACTGTTTATCGCACTACCCGTCCAGCCTTAATTACGTTAACGGGTACTAACAGTTTGTTGATTGTTCGCTGCGCGCGTATCGAACTAAGGTTGTCCCACAACGTGTGCTTTTCCTCGTCAAGCCGAAAGATCGCGACGTCTCCTTCAGCGCCAGGTTTCAAGGTTCCGATGCTCTCACTCAAACCCAGCACCGCTGCCGGATTGATGGTGCTCCGCTCGATCGCCTCGGATAGTGAAAGGCCTACGTGAAGAAATTTTGAAAGGACCGTGGGCAGATCGTACACGATTGTATCAACGGAGTACTTGGTTAGGTCGGAGCTGATGGTGTCTGGTAGAAACCATTGCCGTATGGCCTTCTCAGCTGTATCCCAGCTAAACTGGTATCGTCCATGACCGATGTCAAAGAGGATTCCTCTCTTTCTAGCCTCCATGACCTCGCTGAGAAGGCTATCACTTCGGTCAAGGATACTGCTTGGTGAGTGAAAAGAGGGGTGAGGCGGATGAAAACTGTGGGTGATGATGTCGCCTCCCTCTAAAACCTTTAAAACTTCTGGAAACGGGAGGAAATCGGGTAGAGGATCCGGGCCAAAAATGTGAAGCATCAGGGGAACTCTGGCGGTTCGAGCCACTTCTTTGGCTAATCGGAGGTAGTGAGAGCTGTAGCTCCCTGTCCGCCTCTCTCCTAATCGGAGTTTGATGCCCATGATGACATCTTTATTTTCCTTCGCCACTTGAACCGCAGTACTAAAATCGAGGTGTCGAAGATCCCCCAGCTCCACCCCCAATTTGCAGGCGCTGAGAAAGCATAGAATTCGCGTCTGAGAGTCACTCATGATAAATCGTCTGAGGCCTAGAAAGTTCATGGAGCCCGACGAACCGCCATCCACCACGGTTGTAACTCCTTTCAAGAGGCAGTGAACATCCGCGTTTGCGCCACTATCCGAAGCGTCTCAGTACACATGTGCGTGAAGATCGATCAGTCCCGGCGTCACAATCATACCAGTGGCATCAAGTACCTCCTTTGCGCTTCCATTGATCCGAGACGAAACCAACATCACCTTCCCATTCGATATCGCGATATCCTGGATGTCTTCGATTCCTTGAGAAGGATCCACCAAGAATCCATGTTTCACGAGTAGATCGTAGGTCACTTTCAATCTCCTCGAAAATCTTGTTACCAATAAATGTGTTACAGGCTTTTATTCTTCTCCACAACGTGGAAAACAGCTAGCTATAGTGTATTGACGCGAGCAATAGGGAGTCCTCCATGTCCCATCCAACGAGCTAGCTAGCTGAAGGCTGAAGTCGTTATAAACAGCTGGTACGTGATACTCCAGCTGAAGATGTATACGCAGGGAGGCATATAGTGAAGCGGGATAAGCTGAATAATCGATGAAACGGTGCTATTCCACGGCAGGCTAAGCTGCCGTCGCTCTAGCCAGTGTCTTGGCGAGACGTCTCTGTTACTCCGTTCTCTCTTGTTTAATCGTTAACAGCAGCACTGCCATAAGAAGCAGCATCACTGTTCCACCAGAGAAGGCCGTTCGAGTATTGATGCCTTCTGCCAATGCCATAAAAAAGATCGGGCCGACGATCCCACCCACGTCCATAAAGGTGCGAAATAACCCGATGGAAATGCCTCGAAACTCGGATTTTACGATGTACGAGAGCAGAACTGTAAGAGTCACTGATACGAGTCCCGCGCCCAGCCCATCAATGATACCGAGAGGGATAATGAAGCCCAACGCGTCTACCACGGCATAACCATAGATGCAGAGTGCTTCGATGACGAGGCCCAGCAAGATCGTCTTTTTCCGCCCAATTCGATTCGATAGGTAGCCTGAAAGAATTGTGGCAGCAGTAAATCCCCCAGTTCTTGCCGCTGTTACAAGTCCAATGATACTGACGTCAAACCCCAAGTTTTCATGCAAGTAGAGGGGAAACACGGTGGACATCACCCCGTTCATGACAAACATCCGTGTAAAACTGATGACACAGACCACGAGAAGCCCCCACTGCATGAGGCTTTTCAAGGAGTCACCGAGGGACGGCCTGCTGGTTGCATCAACTCCCGTCGCTTTCCCTATCACCCGCAATTCCTTGGATAAAAAGGCGAGGAGACAGCTGATGCTGATGAGGCCAAACGTGATGTAGAAGACGAAGAAGTAACCCGTGAGCTCCGCTAACAAGGCTCCAATGGGTGCGCCGATGAGGCTTCCGATGAATTCAATGCCCTGAAATGTGCCGACTGCTCGACCTCGCTGTTCCGAGTCAAAGAGATCGATCAGCATCGCCGTGTTATTCGAGAAAAAGAGCGCCGCTCCAAACCCCCAGAGGGCTCGACCCGCAATCAGGAAGTATATGGAGGACGCGAGGGCACACATCAACGAGCCGACGGCTGATAACCCAATCCCCAGCATGAATAACCGGCGACGACCGATTCGATCAGAGATCAACCCGGAAGGTAACTCAATGAAGACTCGCGCAAGAAACCAAGCAGACACCACGTACCCAACGAGAGCCCCAGACGGATCCAAATCCTTTGCAAGGATCGGTAAAAAGGCCCCAGACAGCCGCATCCCTAAAAAGATCGAGAACCCGATGAACAGCAACTCAAAGTAGATCCGGGGGTAAGTACGTAGACTCTTCATAGGCATCAACCTTCTTCTCGTGGGTAACTCATGTATGACCTAGCTAGCTAAGCCACAGGGATAAGGCGCAAAACAAAACATCACTGACATATAAGCATCACCACAGAATCCCCTCATCAACGATGTGCCAGAGACGGCGGGGCTCAGACTGAACAAAAAAATGCCTGACGAGCACGTTCACATTTTATGTCTTGTTGTTTCATGTGCTTGGGTCGTCCTGCATTTTCATTTCTAACGCATTTTACCATACTATATTGGCAGTGGGCTTCATTTCAGGTTCTATCGCCCAAAAGAAGGTTAGCTAGCTCACAGATACTGGAGTGTAACAAAAGTGTAGCCGGCTTCTTCAAGACTCTTGGTCAGGTCATGCAAATACTGTTTCTCAGGAAGCTCCAAGGTCAGAGTGATCCTTGCTTTTCCAAGACTTATCCGAGGATCGGTTCGGTCATGGTCTATGGTCACCACGTTGGCTTTAAAATTTGCAATGATTGCCAAGACATTCTGCAGGACTCCCGGTCTCTCAGATAATAAGCCAGAAATCTTTACAAGTCGAGACTCCTTGTAGAGAGATCTCTCCACTATCCTGACGAGCAGCGACATATCGATGTTTCCGCCACTGATTATCACGCCCACGATCTTTCCAGTAACATCTATTTTCCCGCTCAGCAAGGCAGCGAGGCCCACGGTTCCAGCGGGTTCAACAACCTGCTTCGTTCGTTCCAGCAACAGGAAGGTGGTATCAGCGATTTCGTCATCGGTCACCACGACGACGTCATCAACTAACCGCTCAGTTACATCGAACGTGAGTTGACTGGGCCGTCTTATCGCTATTCCATCAGCAATAGTGTCAACGTATTGAACATCCACGGGACCACCCTTTTTCAGAGAGGCCACCATGGACGCAGCGCCCGATGCTTGAACGCCATAAATCGCAACCGCTGGATTGAGACTCTTAACGGCGACGCTAACTCCCGAGATCAATCCGCCGCCACCCACCGGTACAACTATGACATCGAGGTCGGGCAGGTCTTCCATCATCTCCAGGCCGATGGTGCCCTGTCCAGCGATGACAGCGGGATTATCGAAGGAGTGGATGAAGACAGCATTCCGCTCGTCACATATTCGGGAGGCTTCCGCAACGGCTTCATCATACGTATCGCCATGCAGAATAACCTCCGCGCCATAGCCCACAGTCGCTTGTACTTTAGCAGTTGGCGAAAACCGGGGCATGACGATGATTGCTCGGACGTCGAGAGACGAGGCAGCCAACGCAACGCCTTGAGCGTGGTTCCCCGCCGATGCGGCAACGCATCCCCTCGACGTTATCGCATCCTTCATTTTTGAGATCGCATAATACGCTCCACGTATCTTGAAGGACCCTGTCCGCTGAAGACACTCCAGCTTCAGATAAATATCTCCACCCAGTAACCGGCTAAAGGTTCGCGAATGGACTAACGGCGTACGATGGGCAACCTTGTGAACAAGAGAATAGGCTTCACTAATATCGGCAAAAATGTCTTGTAACTGCTTTTCCAATGCCCTCGAAAATAGCTAGGATCATAGTCTTATTAAAGCTTCCCAGCCCAAATATCTACTAAGTAGCTTGGGCTGAAAAAAGTCTTAAAAATAATTACAAAGTAGATCGCTAGATTCTCTATTTCGCACTGTTCTATAGGTTTCAAGAGAAATTCGTTTAATCATAATCCCCCTTCAACATCCCAAACACCTCTAGGATAAACAAAAATTTTCGTGAATCAAGATAGCTATAATATATAACTTTTATAGCTTTTATAAAACAACGTAATTTAATTCGAAATAGCTAGCTGATTTTATGATTTCAAAAAATATTGTAAAGTGGTTGGTTGAACCAGAGCACCCTTCAGTTAGGTATCGAACATTAGTGGAGCTACTGGGTAACTCTCCTACTGATTCTGAAGTGAAAGAATGCAAGAATCAAATTGCAGAGTCTACTCCCGTTAAAATATTGTTGGATAAAATGCATCCCGATGGTTACTGGCTTCAAAAGAATCCGAGAACAGGCGAGATTATTGGTAAGGGAGTTGAGTATGGTGCCTATGGAACCACTCACTATTGTCTCTCATACTTGGCTGAACTCGGGATGGATCGAAGCCATCCGCAAATAGCCAAAGCAGCAGAAAGATACCTCAGTCTTCAGAAAAACGGTGGTGACTTCTATCGCCACTTTTCCTGTCTGCTAGGCTATAACATCAGGACGTTCACTATGCTCGGGTACAGAGATGATCCACGCGTCAAAAGAAGCATAAACATATTATTGAACACGGAAAGGCTGGATGGGGGCTATCTCTGTGATATGCATGAGGGAAAATACAAAACCAAATCGGTGAAAAGCTGTATTCGAGGGAGTGTGAAAGCCCTTCTTGCGTTTTCACATCTCCCAGAATACTGGAAACATGGCAGAATCAAGAAACTCGTACCCTATTTTCTATCTCGGGATGGCATTTTCAAGAGCACTAACTTGAAGAAGTTAGTTAATAAGGATATGGAACGAGTTTCTTTTCCAATAACGTGGAGAGCGAACGTGTTTGAAGTATTATTGGCCTTGGGTAAAATGGGGTATGGAAAGGATAGTAGACTTGAAAGAGCGTGGAACGTTCTAGAGGTTAATCGGGATGATGAAGGAAGATATCTGTTGGATTGGACGCCAAGCCAATCTCCCTGGAAGGTTGGAAAGAGAAATGAACCGAATAAATGGGTCACATTCTATGCGTATCTCGCGCGCACGCTATATAACTTAGAGCATAAGGCATGATTTAGCTAACGGAGGCTTTGTATGGGAAAGAAGCATGGAATGTTGATAGATTTCGAGAAGATTCCCTTAGCGCGCGCGCTAGCTTCTTTAAACATTCATTAATAAGTCTGGTACCTATATCAGCTATCTAACTCACTAGATGAAAGAGTGTACGAGTCCCAGGCCTTTAACTTTTTACCTATAGGTCATTCGCCAACCAATAACTTCTCCCACAAATTGTCACGTTGTGTAATAAGCAACATGACAAATAGGGCTATTAATGGTGTAGAGATAATCCAAAATGAGGGAACTAAACCTCCAAGAGCTACACATATAGGACTGAGGGACGACTGTGATAAGGGCCAGAACAGAGGATTATAGAGATGGTTTAGAAAATCCAATACAACATGAGACAGATTTCCTAAAAGACATGAAACGATTAGGTTGAGGGATAACCCAGTCTTCTCTTTTACTTTTTCTTCATCGATTCCGAATACATAACTGATTAGAATCGGATATATCGAAACCGTAAACACGACCGACAGCATAGTTCCAAAAGTAGCAGCTCCTAGCAAACTGTGAAGTACTAGCCTGTCAGTTCCTAATAACGAGAATAAGATTGGGACCTCAAGATCGGGGAACATGGAACCAACCGTCAACCCGGGAAGCGTGAGTTTCTTATGGAGTTTGTATAGCATATAAGCCACAGGATAATGGAGTGGAGTAATAGTCAAACATTCACCTCTCGTATACCTGTTAGCTAGCTAACTCCACAATCTTGGCAGCTATCCGAAGAAGAATAAAAATAAGAATGATTATAAGAGCGTACTTCATCCAACTTTTCAGTATCAATCCTCTAGGCTGATTTATTAGGGGGGTCTGGCAGTGGGGGCAGAGAGGGACGGTTTTCCCTCGGCGGGTAACCCACTTGATTTCGCTACGTAGCCACCAAATATACCTCGTTGTCTTTCCAATCCGTCTCAGGCAGCTCCAGCACCAGTAATTATCCCTGTGGAGAGAGAACCCGCACTCAGAACACTCTTTAGAATCTTCTACATAAACTCCGCACTTCGGACATCTGACTATCTCAGTTCACCATGACTCAGAACATTCTACGTAGCTAGCTAGCTACCGGTATAAAAATAAGTGGAATACCGAAGAATATGAGAAAGAATAGAAAAAAAATAGAAACAAACCCTATGATAAGTAAATTATTTGCCATTTGCTGATCGTCGTCTTTAACTGCAAAATATCCTATTAAGCCACCAAATATGTTAAAAACAAAGGCTATTACGTACCAGAATCTCGTAGGTTTTGATATAGGTGCAGATTCAATGTGCTTTATAATATGAACATTTAGCTGTGCTCCACAATTGAGACAGAACTTGTCTTGGTCAGATATTTGCTTTCCACATTTTCGACAATAAGGCATCAATTATGCACTCTTTAGGAATAATTGATATACATTCTTTTAATATACTAACATAACAGGTATTAAAGACTTGTTAGTGCTTGAAAAAAGGGACTGATTAGATACACCACAGAATAAAAATCTCTCTACTGCCTTAAACGACATCGGTGATGTGTGCGGATTAAACTTTAAACCCCATACCCAAACGTTTATCATACAAAACGCGCTGAACGTAAAGAGATTTAGCGTTCTAGGGCACGCTCTAGCTTACTTCTTTTTTCAAATATTTTTCTTATTCCTGATTGGTCTAGCGCGCGCCCCACTTCAATGCGCGACATATTTTAAAGTTATCCAAATATTAATGCGTAGTATAACCGCGTCATTTCCCTGTCAAACGGGCCGTTTTCTGGGCTCTTTTAAGGAAATACGCCGCGATTTACGTTCCTTCCCAGAAAATTATTTTCAATTGAACCCCCTTTTACACGACGAAAAATGAGAGAGCCCCGTCCCCTGTATATATTGTAAAGGTCGCCCACGTTGTGGACGGCCATGCCGTGTATACCGCTTGCGATGCATCCCCCTACGATGGTGATTGAATCGATCGCGCGCGCGCGAGACCGTGTTTGACGACTGTGAGGTTCACTCATTATGAACATAGGATGTTGATCGTTTTATGATAGGGCCTTGTGACCGTATACAGCCACCTGCTCCTGTCAATCCACGAGCATTGAACGTCGCGAAAAAGATGTTGTATGCAATCCATAGGACAACTGTTTTTAATTACATGATAATACAATGATAGATAGAGGCGAGAATGAAGTGCCCTCGGTAAACATGAAAGTGGATGAACACTACGATCGAACGATTCAAATCAATTTTCCAAAGACCTGGGACGTCAGCGTGGTGAGGATGGCTGGACACAGCGCGCCCGCTCTAACCGATGAGCAGATCCAAGACGCATTAGACCACCCCATCGGAAGCCCAAGCATACAGGAGCTAGCGAAGGGAAAAACGGGGAAGATCGTCGTTACCTGCGATGATCTTGAGAGGCCGACGCCCGCCTACAGGGTCTTCCCTTTCATCATGAAGGAACTGAATAAGGCTGGTATCTCGGACAGTCAAATCTTCATTATGGGAGCCTATGGACTTCATGCGGCTATGACTGCAGATTCCTATGGAAGAAAGGTCGGCTGGGACATGGTTCGAAGGTTCGACTGCGTCAACCACAACGCGTTCAAGAATCACCAGAACCTGGGGAAGACAAGCCGTGGGACACCTCTCCTGGTGGATTCGGAATTTGCGAAAGCTGACCTGAGAATAGTCGTATGCGGTATTAAAAAACACCCCTTAGCTGGTGCTGGAGGCGCGGGAAAACATGTAGTTCCCGGAGTAGCGTCCTTTGACACCATAGCTTATAACCACCAGGTAATAGGAAGGACGGCAGAGAGAGGGATTTGGAAGATCAAGGGGAACGCCGCGAGAGAGGACATGCAAGAGGCTGGGAGGATGGCGGATGTCAATATAGTCGTGAACTGCTGCTATAATGACAACCGGGATGTGGTGGGTCTTTTTGTCGGTGACTTGGACGATGCTTGGCATGAGGCCGTGAAATATAGTTATGACCTTCATTCAACTAAAGTCAGCAACAAGAAGGCGGATGTTGTCGTAGTGAACGGCTATCTACAGGCCCAACAGGGGATTGATTGGTGGCCTGCAAGTAGCACGCTAGGAGAGGGGGGTACAGCGGTAGGGATACACCAGTACACTCCAGGGTGGCGTTTAACTCACTACTCAGTCGAAAGTTTCGGTTCAGGATCGGACGGTTACTGGGCTAGGATGGAGGGGTATCCACGAAGATTGTGGCCCGTTAAGCAGGCTGGAAAAATCATGGTTTGGAGCGAGAAGATAGTAAAAAGGAACATGCTGAGACTCGCTGAGAAGGTGGAATGGATACCTGAGTGGCAGGGAATAATGAAACAACTCAAAGCAGTCCACGGAGAAAACGCAACAGCCATGGTGTTCCCCTGTTCCAGGGTACAATTCGACCCGAGTAAAACACCTCTAGTTCTCTAGAACAATGTGTAGTGGGCGGCTAGCTAGACATGGAAGCGATGAAGCTAGCTAGAAGCCTAAACCTAAACCTTAGTCGAAATTCGGAAAGAAAACGCCATATGATCACTTGGGAGAGATATGGGTAGGATGGTTGAGGTGGTTAAGCTCCTTGAGTATAATAGGGATGTACGCCATCGATATTTTGACGCTCTCGCGAAGGTACCGTGGGAGGAACTGGTCAAGAATCGAGAAGCCAGTTTTCACTCCATTCGTAACATATTCATTCATACGCTGAATGCTACAGACTTCTGGCTGGACTTCCTATTGAAGGAAAAGCTTTACGTTCATCGAAGATTTGACACCTATGAAAGCATGGAGTACATTGAAAACTATATGACGCAGGTGGAAGCCCGTTTGGAGCTGTATACCAGCAGGCTTGACCTCCAAGGCCTTAATGCAGAGTATTCGGTGAAGAACGATGCGGGAGAAACCTTTACAGTGACTGCGGAAGACGTGCTCATCCACATCTTCGAGGAGGAAGTCCATCACAGAGGGGAGTTAATCGGCCTTCTCTGGCAGATGGGAGTCGAACCCCCGTTAATGGGTTGGAAAGACCTATAAAACCGCTACCCCATTGAGGTTCCAGCGAAGGATTAGGCGTAGCCTTCAGGCCTTCAACCCAAAGCTCTTAAAGGCATTGTGTATTATCAAGCTTTTATTTGAACCCAGAGATCGAAGACCCATTCGGTCACCGGCTTCTCCTCTGCTTGCCAATTGATGTGTTCTTCAAAGCCATCGACCCAGCCATGACTACCTTTCGTCCAGCCTACAGGCTCATACGCTGATTCTTCAAGCCAGGTCCACAGCTTCTTCCAAGCAGCGCCTATTCTGTTCAGATTCGTGAACCTGAGAACCGCGTACAATCCGCCTGAAATCGCCCCCATCTCGATGTCGCCTTCAGACTCAATTGCATCGTTGATGGTTAAGTAGAGCTCGTAGCCGTGGGGTTCAGGTTTATCCGTCGGATACGTGTTCCGACCAAATAGTCGGCAACCGTTTTTTGCTGTGAGGCCTTTGGATATTGCCCACGCCCGTATCTTCTTTCCCGCATCTTCTTCAGGGGTGTCACTCAATGCATGAGTGTGAACTGCACGCATCGTCGTCAATCGCTCCAATCTGACATCCATTTCTTTCAAAACGGTTCGCCTCCTAAGAGTAAATGGCGTCCCTGATCATTTATGTGTGTAGGTTACCGATGCGTATCACAGTCACCTTTCCTCAACTTCACCAAGGCTATGGATTATGTGAGTGATGCATGCAAAATGTAACCATAAGGAGAATGGGTTTTCAGTTACCTTTTTCGTCGCTAGAGGGTTAACAGAATCGCGATAACGCCAGATTTATAGAAGGTGTAAGTCAATTGATTGAGGGATGAACGAATGAACATCGATTCGATTACACTTGTTTATTTTTCTCCTACGAGGACAACAAAACAGATTATCGAAGGCATCGCCAAGGGAATTCGAAACGGATCAATTACTCATCTTGATCTAACGCCGCCTATTGTGAAGGATCAGGAAGTTGTGGAGTTCAATGAAGAATTAGTGATCATCGGAGCACCCGTATACGGAGGACGCATCCCTGTCGACGCCGTTTCCCGATTGCAGAGACTGAAAGCCAATAATACTCTGGCGGTCGTCGTGGTCGTATACGGAAATAGAGCGTACGAAGATGCGCTGGTAGAGCTTCGAGACCTCGCTTTAAAAGGCGGTTTCAAGCCGGTGGCGGGTGGAGCATTCATCGCCGAACACTCATTCAACACAGAAGACACTCCGATAGCAAAGGAGCGCCCCGACGAAAGGGATCTGAAAAAAGCACTGGAGTTTGGAGAAACGATCCAAGCAACGATGGAAGAGTACCGTGGATCTGAGGACGTACCATGCTTACAGGTGCCTGGAAATCACCCCTATAAGGAACGAGGCCAAAGCTCGGAGGCCATTTCTCCCATAACGAAAGAAGAGCAATGTATTCTGTGTGGACAATGCGCAGAGGTATGCCCGACCGCTGCAATTACTATAAACACAGAGATAGTGACGAAGCAGGAGGCCTGCATCCATTGTTGTGCATGCGTCAAAAACTGTCCATCAAACGCAAGGGTCATGGAGCATCCACGGATCAGGAAAATCGCGATGTGGTTATCCACGAACTACAGTGAAAGACGAGAGCCAGAAACATATCTAGCGAGTTAACATAGCAATGCCTTTCTCTTCGCAAGCTAGCTAGCAAGTCTTATTATACAAAAGCAAAAGCGTGAGTGAGCCATCGAAAAGCGTGAGATCTACAATAATAACCTAAAAATACAGGTTTACGATAAAATATTTTCGAGAAGGTATTGTCTTGAAGTATCGGGTTTTAGGTAAAACAGGCTTGAAAGTCTCAATTTTAGGATTTGGTGGGATACCAATACGGCGGGTAAGCGAGAGAGAGGCTGTTGCAGTGGTGAATCGTGCTTTAGACCTTGGGTAAACGTCATTCATACCTCTGTTACATACGGCGATAGTGCTAATAAGATCGGTCTCGTAATGAAGGAGCGACGGGATGACTGTTTTCTCGCAGTGAAAATTGGCGGTCGTACCAAAGTAGAAGCGGAAGATAGATTGAAGAGGAGTTTGGAAGCCCTCCATACGTCTCACATTGAAATCGCTGAGCTTCCGATAAACGCCTTCGAGTTCCCTACCGTGATGGCTCCTAATGGCGCATACGAGGCGTTTGAGAGGGCAAAGGACGACGGTGTCATCGATTTTATCGGTATAACCAGCCACGATGTAAATTTCCTTATCGATGTTGTCCCCACCAAGAGCTTCTCTAACCTCATCGCACCGTTCAACTTCGTAGCCTCTACTGGAAGAGAAAAACTTCTATCCTTAGCAGCCGAGTTCAACATGGGTGTCATAGCTATGAAAACCCTAGGGAAAGGCGGTCTATCCAACGTGTCTCAGGCCTTACGATACGTGTGGAATCAGGATATAGACACTGCAATAGTGGGCATGAACAAAAAGACGGAAGTTGAACAAAACTTTGCTACAGCTGAAGATCTTCACCCACTGACAGAAGAGGATAAACAATCTCTACAACAGAGAGCAGCAGAAATCATTAAGGCAAACCGCCTTTCCAGTTCAGGAGCGGTTATATAGAGTTAACTATTTTATAGGGCCAAATATAGGTAATTAACTAGATAGAAAAATCAGGGGAAAAAACGTATGTCTGCAAATCAAGATGAAGTATTGGAAGAGCTGAGGAAGATCAGGCAGCTTCTTGAGCCGAAGCCCGCTCCACCGACACCTGCTCCGCCGAAAGGATTCGTGAACGAGTTCAAAGACTTCCTTTCAAAGTACCGGGTCATGGGGATGGCGGTGGCCTTCATTCTCGGGCTTTATCTGGGATCTTTGGTGAATGCCCTTGTAAACGATTTAATTATGCCGATCATCGAGTTAGCGATGCCGGGCGTGGAATGGGAAGCCATCACGGCAGGTCCCTTTCGCATCGGACACTTCATCGGTGCATTGATAACGTTCCTCATCGTGGCCCTAGTCATCTTCATTCTGGTGAAAATTACGAAACGAATGGGCATCGAATAATCTCTTTACCCCCCTTTTTTCAATTAGCGATAATATGCGATTTATTGGTATCATTCTTTAATTATCGACGCAGTAATAGCACGCTCGCTAACACTAACTTAGGGGGTCTTTTATCAAGTAGGTCAGGCAGCATCCTCGCTACTCACCTCAATACAAAATGCTTGCTGGGATGGTTACGCCTTTTTTATGCTTAATCCAAGAGTTTCCAGCTTCCGTAGTGTTTTGAGCAGATCATGCTCCTTTACTAAAATATGATCCGTGGAATACGTTGAAAGGGCACAAACGCTAATGTGTTCGTCTGCCAAGACGGTGGTGACTTTTGCTAAAAACCCTATCGTCTGAAGCGGTAACACCATGTCAAAGGTAATCAGTTTCCAATTGTTGTCCATTTGGATTACGTCGTCCTCATGAATTTTTTCTTGATCCATGATGACCGTGATTTCCTTCTTGTCTTGAATCACGGCAAAAGCGTTAATGAGTGTTTTCTCGGTTTGGGCGATTGCAAAAGTTTCGTCCCAAACATACACCTTTCCTCCCTCAAAGTATTCAGATGATTCCATAAACCCACCCCTGTACTTGGATCGATTTGTATGTTTAGTATCGACAACGTCTATTTGAAACCATAGAGAATATGTTGACACGTGGGTTATGACTTAAAACAATTGGTGGCTGAGACGCATCTTCACCTTAAAAAAATTTAAATGCTGACGCTTATTTCTTTTTCTGAGTGATATTATGTTTGGTTATGCTGGAAGGATCCTTCGTGTGGATCTCACACGAAGCCATATTCAATACGATCCGTTGAAAGAGGACATGATTCACAACTTCCTCGGTGGAGCTGGCTTTTCCACGAGCATCGTTTACGATGAAGTACCACCATTAACGCCTCCTTTAAGCCCAGAGAATAAAGCTGTCTTTGCAATCGGACCTGTCTCTGGAACCACGTGGTTTGGTTCGAGTAGGTGGGTTGTCGCGGGGAAAAGTCCCTTAACGGGCATCTGGGGTGAAGGCGATGCCGGCGGCTTCTGGGGAGCTGAGCTGAAACACGCTGGATTCGATGCGATTATCGTTGAAGGAGCTTCGGAGCAACCGGTCTATCTGTGGGTTTCTGAAGGGAAGGCTGAGATACGGGACGCGAAAGACCTTTGGGGCCTGACAACCACGGAGACGGAAAAGGCAATAGCGAATGCTACCGATCGAAGAACTAGAGTAGCAAGCATCGGCCCTGGAGGCGAGAACCTAGTCCGATTTGCCTGCGTCATGGAGTACGGTCACGCAGCCGGTCGTAGCGGATTGGGCTGCGTGATGGGAGTGAAGAAGCTGAAGGCCATCGCTGCACGAGGCGATGCACGACCTGAAGTGGCGGATCCAGACGGGCTTCGGAAGCTCAGAGACCAGATGGTTGAACAAAGATTGGAGAGGATAAAGACTCGAACGGGTAGAACCACACTAGCCGCTCAGTATGCCCGTGGCGCCCATCTGGAGAACGGTCTTGCGAGACGCGATCTGCCGCTTGGCAATTGGGGCGTAGACGATTGGGACCACGATTCGGTGCGGGCCATCTCCGCCGACACGATGGCGGAGACGGTGCAAACGACAATGCGCACGCCAACCTGCTGGAACTGTCCCATGCACACGGACGCCATGGTGAAGATCGAGTCAGGACCCTTCGCTGTGGAGGAGTGTGTGGGACCCGAATACGAGACGTTAGCGTCTTACGGTTCCCTCCTGCTGAATAATAATCTTGCGTCTATCTGTAAGGCCAATCACTTGTGCAATGAGTACAGTATCGACACGATTGAGGCGGGAACCGTCATCGCGATGGCGATTGAAGCCTATGAGAACGGTATCCTGACGAAGGAGGACACCGGTGGCTTAGAACTCACGTGGGGGAACGCCGAGGCCATCGTGGAGGTCACGGAGAAGATGGCGCGGCGGAAGGGATTTGGCATGGTGTTGGCTGAAGGCGTTAAGAAGGCTTCCGAGATCATTGGGAAGGGCGCTGAGAAGTACGCGATGCACGTGAAGGGCGGCTCCTTCTGTGAGCATGACCCGCGTATACGACCTTCCCTAGCCTTGAAGTACGTCACCCTTTCCATTGGCGCGTATCACGGCAAGGGCTGTCCCGACGTCCCGGCAGACGCGACGGCGACCCAGGTCATTGACCGACAGAACATCGCGGAAGTCATCGACAGCTTATCAGTATGTGGCTCGACGTCTGGAGCGGGTAGAGGACCTGACAGGTCAATGAATGTTGGTCTGATGCCTCAGTTGCTTAAGGCGGTTACGGGGATCGACTTCGACGCGGAGAAACTCACGGCGATTGGAGACAGAATCTTCACGATGAAGCGGGCTTACATTACCAAGATTGGGATCAGCCGGAAAGATGACCGACTTCCGGATCGATGTATGGAGATTCCGCGGGTTGTGGAAGGCGTTGAACTCCTAGCCGACGTAGAGTCCTTGCTCCCTTCCTACTATGCGTTGAGGGGCTGGAACGAGAATGGCATACCCACAGCAGAAAAGCTGAAACAACTGGGAATCCGACCCCTATAATCCCCTCCCTCCCCTTTTTTCGTCACTGTGATCAGGAGTATTCGAGTACGAAACGGGTGTATACTAGCGTATCCAGTCACCCATCGTTTCAATGGTGAGACTGTCCCGAAAGGTTAATTGGATTCCCACGTCAATAACATTGGTGAATGGGAACATGATGATCACTGTCAAATTCACTCCAAACGTACGTATTTTAACCAAGACAGCCCAAACTACCATTGATCTGGGTGAGAACGCCCGCTTGAGCACTCTTCTGCAGGTTCTAGCCACGCAGTATGGTGAGCGCCTCATCGACAACTTATATGCTTCAAATCTGGATTCTATTGACGCCTGGTCTGCGGTTATAGTCGATGGGAAAGCTGTGCCCCTTCCCTTAACACCCCACTCGGATGTTATACTCCAGGAAGGCTCCGTGGTCGTTCTCATGAATGCGGTGGGCGGCGGCTAAACCCCTTAATCACCTTTCACGCCATATTCGATTGAGACTGTAAAAAATCCTCACTGGCTCAAACGCTTAGTTTGTTATCTATGTAATACGATGCGTTTATCCTTTTTCCTAACCGGTATCCCCTGACATAATTATCCTTGCAATGCTTCTAGAGTTCCGTCCCCACTTTGATAGAGTCTCAAGGACTATAGAGATAATTCTCTCTACAATTGACTGCATTGGGTATCGTGATCTAGCTAGTTATGTGTTGTCTATTCCATAGTCAGTCATGGTTTTACCTTTTACTTTAAACGTATTGCAGTCGGAATCGTAGTCTGAGCTGAAGGTCAATGCGTTTTGCGAGGTTATGTCTTCGACGTTACAATGTTTCATGTTTAACACTAGTAACCCGTTGAGTCATCATCTCTAGCTGTAAACCGTATGGAAAGCTTTAAAAGCGAAAAACTTGAGAACGCTATTTCAGACGGAGATCTTTGTCATGGTTTATTGTGCTAACTGTGGAAAACAGAATGAGGATTCTGCAGAGTTTTGCGTCGATTGTGGTACGTCCCTCTATCCTAAGATAAACAAAAGACGATGGCCTGCGCAAGAAAGACGAAGAGACGACGGATGTTTCGGGCTTCCCCACGGAGGCGCAATCTTCGGCCTTTTAATTGGCGTCCTCATCATTTTCGCTGGGCTGCAGCAGCTTTACGGGTGGAGTGTTGATGTGGGGCCCTTTGCAGTCATCCTCTTCGGGCTGCTTATCATAGCAGGCGCCCTCTATGGATTGACTCGCAGACGAAGCTGACGTCCCTTTATCCACCCTTGCAAGGAGGTCTCTCGGGTGCAACAGCGACCTCCATCCGTAGTTATCTATTTGACACAGAGGTCTCCGCGATTGTATTTCGAAGAACTTCAAATAAACCTAATTAAGGACACGATCATTTTCCCTTAGTCGTACCGCTGATGAAAGTTCTTTTTGTGGAGCCACCAAAAGACATCTGGTTCGTTATGGGGGAGTACCTACCCCCACCCTACGGGATTATCCAGCTTGCAGCATACTTGGAACGTGAAGTGAACGATGTTGAGATCAAAGTGTTGGACTGTACGGCTGAACAAATGGATTGGACTATGCTGGAGCAGCGAGTGCAATCCTTCAACCCAGACATCGTGGCTTCAAGTGCGTTAGCCACATGTAACACGTACTTAGTCGTCCGAGCCCTTGAACTTGCAAAAAAAGTCGACCCGGACATCTTGACAATTGCTGGTGGTCAACACTTTACCGCAACCGCCCGGGAAAGCCTGGAAACTTATCCCGAAATCGATGTCATCGTTCGAGGTGAAGGCGAACTAACCTTAACCGAACTCGTTGAAGCAGCCAGAGCACACTCTTCTTTTTCTCAAGTGAAGGGCATATCCTTCAGAAATAAGGGGCAAATCAAACACACGCCTCCTCGACCGCTGATTGAAAATCTCGACGATCTGCCCTTCCCCGGATACCACTTTGTTAAACATTTGGTTCATAAGTATCACTTTAAGGCGAGTGTGGGCACCGACGCGCCTTACGCCTTGATCGAGGGTTCCCGAGGCTGCCAGCATCGATGCACCTTTTGTTCGCAGTGGTGCCACTGGCTAGGAACGTGGAGAGCAAAGTCTCCTCAACGCATTGCAGACGAAATGGCTTTTTGCTATAACAACTACGGCAGCCGATTTCTTTGGTTGACCGATGACAACTTCGGCTTCGGTGAACGCGCGAGTCAACTTGCTGACGCTCTCATCCAAAGCGGGGTTTCGGATGACTTGATGTGGTTCACTCAAGCGCGATGCGACGACGTTATCCAACATAAAGAAGTGTTGCCCAAACTACGGAAGTCGGGTCTTCGCTGGATCCTGTTAGGAGTGGAAAACTCGAAAGAGTCAACGCTGAACACGTTCCGGAAGAACTTGAGTCCGGAAGATGCTAATGAGGCCGTTAAGCTCTTGCAGGCGAACGACATTTTCGCCCAAGCCATGTTCATAATAGGCGAACGCAAGGATACCGCTGACTCCATTGCGAGTTTACGAGTTTATGCAAACGACTTGGATCCCGACTTCGTCATATTCGCGGTTCTCACACCCTTCCCCGGAACGGAACTGTACGAGGAAGCCAAACGGAGTGGTTGGATCGAGGACTGGAATTGGGCTCATTACGACATGATACACGCTATCATGGCTACAGAAACCATGTCACGGAAGAACGTGCAGGAAGAACTCTACAAATGCTATCAAAGCTTTTATGGGTCTTGGCAGAGGCGCTTTCGAGGCCTGTTTTCCCGAAACGAATTGAAGCGACGCATTTACTGGTACATGACGGGGCAAGGCATCATCAGCCAACTTAAAACGCTTTTTGAAGAGTAGATCACCTTCTCCTACCAGTAGCTACACGATTGGAATCCGCACGTGGCACATACCTTTGTATGCTCGCGTTGAGAAAGCGTCATGCGCGTGAAGATCCAGAAAACCATCAAGGCGATGAGATATGCCTCGAGCACAAAGTTGTCTTTCAACGCATTCACTCCCACAAGAAGGAGAAACGCTCCCGCCACAAATACGACATTCAACAAGAAGTGGGCTGTGCTGTTGCTTCCTTTGAAAAGATGATATTGAAGTAACCCCGCCACGACCCCCCCGACGCCAATTCCAAACGCATGCCCCCCCGCTTCACCCACACCGAAACCGAGGAAAAAGTATGAGAAACAGCCGACGAGAGAAATCACCGCGCCCGTGACGAGGCCCATACAGCCCGCACAATATGTGGCACCCTCGACCTGTAAAACGTGTGTCGAAAAACCTCCACACGTAGGATGGTGCCCTCTAAACGTGACCGTTGCTCTCCGGGGACTGGCTGACTCCATCTTATCCACAGCCTTATCCTGGCTTCGAAAATGAAGTATTCGTGAACAGCGAGAAGGAAAGACGCCGACCATTATGCCTAGCAGGCAGATACCAGTAAATATTAAACTCGTCACCTGTGTTTGCATTGGGAACGTTATCCTTGAAGCTGTGGTGTTGAAGGTCATTACTACGAGGAGGCCTAAACCAAGCAGGGAAACACCGATATATCCTATTGAAAGAGTGTCAGGGGAGGTTAGGGACGGCTTGTTCAAGATAGTTCCCTTCGAAGACTGACTCACTAAGTATCTGGAGGCTCTTCTCTTAAGAGTCTTTACGGAGAGCCGTCTTTCTCACGCCTCCTGCACTACGAATTGTGGGTGATCACACAGTAGACTTATACCCTCTTGAGTGGACGCGGTTCGAGGAAGCGAGGAACAGAGGCGGGTGAGTGGAAGACTCTGTATTTACATCGAGTACAGAGGATTATTGAGTGAAATCTCCATACTATCTAGCTAAGTAGGCTCCGACTGTCGTGAATCTCCTCGAAAACGAGAGAAGTCGATAAATACGTCACCTCTTTTCCATCCCACTCTCAGATGAGGAACGCAGAAGGCGTCCACAGCCATAAAAAAAGCTTGATAACCTCTCTCCCTGGCTTAAGAACAAACCCTAATAATGGTACTACTCCAAGTGGAGAACCCCCTCTTCGGAAAAGAGGTTAAATGCAACGCTTCTGTACTACCTTTATTCTACAGCTAAAACGTGGTGGTGTCCTTTGGAGGATAATCATCGACCGTTCCGGCATCTGCAGACAGCTGCCTTATTCGCGGTCATACTCGTCAGTATTTCGTCGTCCTCACTGCTCGTCGTATTGTCTGGGGCGACAGCGGTCTCCTGTGCGTTCTGGAGAGTCTTCTTGGCGAGTTTGATTCTCGGGTTGACGAAGCTTCTACGTCGAAGGGAAACAGGCCTCCAACTTGACCAGAGGCTTTTCATGTACTCGATTGTTTCCGGCATCCTACTCGCTGTCCACTTCCTTCTTTGGATGGAATCCTTGTTCCTCATCCCTATCGCGGTCAGTACTACCGTCGTGGTGACATATCCTCTCTTTTCCCTTCTCATCGATCATTTTATCTTTAAGGAAGACATCGGGACATTTCAAGTCCTTGGACTCACAGCTGGCTTCATAGGCGTTCTCCTATTCCTACACCCGCAGATCCTGACGAGCTACGAGTATCATGGTGTCTTGTTGGCTTTTGGTGGAGCGTTGGGTGCAACAGGCTATTTTAGTATCGGTCGGTTTGTGAGACGGAAAACCGATGTACTGAGTTATACCTTTTTCACGTATGCGAGTGCTTCCATTTCCCTTCTCTTGTATGCTTTACTCCGCAATGAAGACCTTTGGACTTATCCCCCGCAAACGTATACATTCTTCCTCTTGCTCGCGGTTGTGCCGATGATCGGGGGGCATACTCTGATCAACTACCTTCTGCGATACGTGAAGACGAGTGTCGCAACATCCATTGCGCTGGGTGAGCCTGTAGGCGCCTCCATCCTCGCCCACCTCCTTTTACAGCAACAGATAGACGTGCCTCAAGCATTGGTCATGACGCTGGTTCTATCTTCAATAGCGTTAACAATCTCTCAGGAGATAAAGAAGGGCGCTTCCGTGACACGTTAATCCCAAGTGTATGCTATCGATCTGAAAACATTAATTGAAGATAGCCATCAGAAAAGCGTGGCTAACTCGTGGTTCGTAGCTAGCTAGGTCAGATCCCCCTGAACCGATAGATGTCCTCAATGAGAAGTATTTTATACCCAGCAATCCAATCTGTATTGACGTCTCTGAATGTTGGAGTTTAACGAAATGGAGTTTCCTCAACAAGACAAAGACCTTCTGCATGGCGTTATTGACCTCCACATCCACACGATGCCCAGCGTCTACGACAGGCCCTTCGATGCTTTAGCGTTGTCCCGGCAGGGGCGGGCTGTAGGATACCGGGCGATCCTCTTCAAGTGCCATCACGCCATCAACGCTGACTGCATGTACATCGTTCGGAAGACCTTTCCCGGTATCAAGGCTTTCGGCGGGGTCGTCCTCAACTACGCAGTGGGTGGCCTCAACCCTGCAGCAGTCGACGCAGCCATCGGCTTGGGCGCCAAGGAGGTGTGGATGCCCACGATGAACGCGGCGAATCACGTCAAGGTCTTCGGGAAGGCGGAGTACCTCTGGCATAAGCGGGTGATAGAGTCCACGAGGACGCCTGTACCCACTTCGGGACTCACTATACTGGTCGACGGCGAAGTCAGAGCCGAGGTTCACGAGATCTTGGGGCTGATCGCTGACGCAGATGTCGTTTTGGGGACCGGTCACATCTCGTTAAAAGAGGTTTACGCCCTCCTCAAGGCAGCGAAGGACGAAGGCGTTAAGAAGATTCTGGTAACCCACCCCGAGTGGGAGGCGACGACTTGGCCTGTAGAGGATCAGATAAAGATGGCTGAGATGGGCGCCGTAATGGAACACTGCTTCAACGCTCTGATGCCGTTCAGGAAAAGCTACAATCCCTCTCTCATGGTGGAGGCGATACGACGGGTGGGCGCTGACCGGTGTGTCATGGCCACTGACTTCGGCCAGTGGCGGAGCCCCCACCCCATTGAGGGCATGCGGCACTTCATTCACTTGATGATGCAGCTGGGCATTAGTGAACGGGAGATCGAAGTGATGACGAAAGAGAACCCCGCCCGACTTCTGGGGCTCACCTAGCCCTTCAAGTCGACTGAGGATCTAGCTAGCTATTTTGAATTTACACATTACTATAAAAAATGCCTAAAAAGTGTAAATTCTAGGGCCTTACAGTGTAAGTTCCCGAAATTTGTTGTTATCTAGCTAGGCCACTGCTGTAAGCACCGGTGGACCGGGCCTCTCCCATTTTTCCTCGTGTAAAAAGCGATAAATTGAAAAAAAAATTCCAGGAATGAGCGTAAATTGCGGCGTATTGCGTCAAAGGAGCCTATAAAACGGCTCATGGCAGGGGAAATGACACGGATAATGCATGCATTATGCCATGTAAAAGCGCGCGCGCGCCTGAAATGCCGGGAGCGTCCGAGGAGCAGCGGGTCCAAGTCGTCGACCTGTTGAATACAGTGATGAGACGGGTCGACGCAGGCTTCATCAGCTCCCAGCCCATGACCCTCTCAGCGGCTTCGAGTCATGCCGATCGCATCCCAACGCATTCGAAGCTAGCTAGCTTTAGCTATAAAACTCATAGAAAAAGTGTAAAATGAAATGTTTAGCTAGCTAAGCTCGAAGCTCGTGTAGACTCGCGGACTTCCTGCTTTCACGTCCTTTTATGTGTCACTGAAGCTACCTCACCTCAAAGGACTGGTTTAACGTAGTCTTCTCCACGCGCCTCTAGGGATCCCACTACAATTCGGTGATAAACGTGCCTACGTCGCCGATCACGGACTTGTTCCAGCTTTCCCCTCACCCTGACCACGTCTCCACAATCATAGATTCCTCCGTAGAACCCGTCGTAGGTGACGACGTTTTCTACGGTTACGCCTCCTTCCAAGACTTCAAGAAAGTCTACGCCGTACGTGCATGGGAGGACCAGGGAGTTTTTCACCTCCGTTATTCTCGCTTTCCCCTCCACGAGCATGAGGGGCGTATACCGTTTATCCCCGTAAATCTCTCTTACTTCTTCTCTCGTTTTCACAATGTGAATGGAGAAGGGGGTATCCTTGAAGAACCCGTAGTTCCATCGCCTTCTAAAGACGTCCGCGGCCTCGTTCAAGGTGAGAGGGTACTTGTTCAGCCACTTCTCTAGCAGCTTCGCTACTGCTTTTCCACGATGCTTTGTCAGTACGCTATCACCGGCTTCCAACTCTCGTTGGAGAAACCGTTTGATCTTCCACCCCTCGTCACGTCCGTACACGACGAGGTCTATGTCGGAGAAGGTGGGTTGATGGATGTTGGTCAGGATTGACCCCGTTACGCCGAAACGGTCTTTGGGAATGGACGTCTCTTGGGAGAGATAGGACGCCAGTTGTATCGCGGTTTCTTGGAGAGGATCTACCTCCTCCGCTTCGAAGAGGTGTTGAAGCTGTTTTTCCGGGGCATAGCGCTCTGCTACGAATCGTTTGGGAACCGCCGACATTGTAACGTTGAGGATTCGAGAGTGAAAGATGTACTGGGGATACTGTTGGGTTAGCATCTGTATGTTAGCTGCAAGGCTGGGTATAGTGTAGTTCGGCATCGTTCGCGAGTAGCTCTCTCCTCGTCGTCCCCAGCGGCCTTCGTGGGACGTAACGTACTTCAGATATGATATTACGCGGTTCCTAGGATGAGTGCCTCCAACCACGCAGAAGAGGAAGCCTTCCACCGTTTTCAGGAAATCCCGGTCCAAGAAGCCTCTCATGGAACCCCCGGCTCCAACTCATCACGTCTCTCGTGAAGGGTAACCATGTAGTCCCCAGGATTACCGCCCAGCAACAATCGATAGTGCGTTTGCCCCTGCGTTGTAACTCGTTCCAGTTTACCCCGGGCTACAACCCACTCACCTCTTACAGCTTGGTCACAGAATCGTCCGCGGAAGGAAGAGACCTCGGTTACAAGCGCCGTTTCTCCCGCCATCACTTCTACATCAGCCAGAGCATAGGTGCAAGGTGTAAAGAGGCCTTCAGAGGCATCGACGACCCGTCCTTTAACAGTGGCGTATCCCGCATTCCGGTACACCGTGTCTCCATACCGTTCCGTCACTTCCCGCCACTCCTTTACGTAACGAATGAAAAACTCCCGTCCCCCGAAGAAGCCTTGAAAGGTTTTTCTCGCTTCGTGGAATACGTAGTCGTTAAAGGAGACGGGCGTGCTTCTCTGTCTCTCGTCATATCGACGGCGTAACTCCTCTCTCCCGTAAGGCGTAACCGCCTCTTCCTCTTGGAGGAGTTTCTTCAACGCGGCGCGAACGGCCACGCTGTTCTCCCGTCCATAAACGACGAGGTCTATATCCGATTGGGTTGAGTGTAACCCAACCAGGACCGAGCCGGAGACGCCGAAGTGCTTCAACGAGGTGTGAGTGACCTCGTTTAACAGCTTGACGAAGTCCAGGGTCTGCGTCTCCACCGCATCCAGATGGGTATTACCGAGAAGGTGACGTGTTTTTTGTTGGGGTTTATAGTGGTGAGCCACGTCATTCACGGGCACTTCATTTAGCCACGCATCTAACACCTTATCGTAACGGAGGTATTGAGGACGATGTTTTCTGAGGAAGTCATAGCGTTCCGATAAATCGTAGATTTTTCGGTATTTCACACCTCTCCGCGCTCGGTCTCCCTGTTCATCGGGAACGTACCTTACGAAGGCGATGACGCCGTCGAGGGGGTGAACCAAGCCTTTAACGTCGAAGACCCAGCCGTCCTTGGATTCCACGAAGTCGCCTTCCCTTACCCTCAACGCCCTCCCCATTCACCGTAATTAGGGCTCCACCTTTAAAACCCTCTTGATTCTGTTTGTGTTTCGACGCTGTTACGTGGGTGCCTAATCAAGAAGGGAATGTCTTCTTTTACAAGGATATAATTCATAAATGTTTTTAGAGAGGAACCTTAAAGACTGATGTGAGTCATATTTTACGTGAAATTTACTGAGGAGAGATGGCTGGTGTGTGGCATCTTTGGCTGCGTGCTTCGAGAGGGGAAGGCAGCGCCGATCATCCATCAGGCTCTTAAACGCCTTGAGTACAGAGGGTATGACTCCGTCGGCGTGGCGACAATTTACGATGGCCGGTTACAGATTAAAAAGGATAGTGGATGCGTCGACGACGTTCATAAAAAACTGGATTTAAACGACCTCAATGGAATGATTGGCATCGGCCACACGCGGTGGGCCACCCACGGGGCGCCCTTGATGATTAATGCCCATCCTCATACCGACTGCGAAGGAAAAATTGCCGTGGTACACAACGGGATCCTCGAGAATTACAGTGACTTGAAGGCCGAGTTACTCGTCAGGGGACACCTGTTCGCTTCTCGAACCGATACGGAGGTCGTCCCCCACCTCATCGAAGACTACATGAAGCAGGGATTCGCTTTCTTGGACGGGGTGCGTGAAACCGTGAAACGGCTTGAGGGCTCTTATGCCCTCGCTATTATCTACGCCAATGAGCCCGATAAGATCGTCTGCGCTCGAAGTCAAAGCCCCATCGTCATCGGCGCTTCGGATATTGACTCCTGTGTCTCATCGGACATTCCAACGGTTCTCCCCTTAACGAACAAGATTTTAGACGTTCAAAACGGGGAACTGGGCATCCTCACCGCGAACACTCTTAACCTCGTGCGAATCAGCGACGGGACTCCGATTCAAAGAGATCTCAGAACCATAACCTGGGACGTGGAGCTGGCGCAGAAGCAGGGCTATCCCCACTTTATGTTGAAGGAGATTCATGAGCAACCGCGATGCCTGGAAGACGCCATGAGGCTGCAGCGGAGATACATTGACTTGATCACTACCTTTCTAGACCGATCTAGGGAGATCTACCTCCTTGCTTGCGGAACGTCCTACAACGCCTGCCTCGCCGCTGCCTACATGTTCTCCAACCTCTGTAACCTCTCCACTCACCCCATCATCGCTTCCGAATTCATTGAACAATATGGTAATGCCGTAAACATCGAGAGCACCATCCTCGCGGTCAGTCAGTCAGGGGAGACCGCAGACATCCTCCACGCCATAGACCACGCCAGGTTTAAGGCAGCCACCATCCTAGGGTTAACGAACACCATTGGCTCCACCTTGACACGGGTTTCCCGCGCCTATGTCTGTCAACAATCAGGGCCAGAGATAGGCGTGGCCGCCACCAAAACCTTTACGTCCCAGTTACTGGTGCTGGCTCAACTGGCTCTATCCCTAGCTGAAGTCAGGGGTAAAGTGTCACAAGAACGAATCGACGAGTTCGAAGTCAAACTAAATGAAATCACGCACATCTCTGAAACAGTAATCAACACTCAAGAGGAAAAAGTGAAGGCCGTCGTGGAGAAGTATAGAACAGCGAAGTGCTTCTACTTCCTGGGCAGAGGCATCAACACGGCAACGGCCTTAGAAGGCAGGTTAAAGCTTTTAGAGCTTGCCTACGTACCTTCAATCGCGTATCCCGCAGGGGAGAGTAAACACGGACCCATCAGTCTGATTCAAGAAGGCTTTCCAGCCATATTCGTCTGTCCCAAGAACGAAACGAGGAAAGCCCTAATCGGGAACATCATGGAAATGAAAGCTCGAGGAGCGAAGATAATCGCCGTCTTAGACGAAGAAGACCAAGAAGTGAAGAATTTAGTCGATGACTATTTTGAAATCCCAACAGGCATCCCTGAAATTCTGTCACCGATTCCCTATGTTATCCCTCTGCAACTATTTGCATACTACATGGCGTTGGCCCGGAACTGTGATCCTGATAAGCCGAAAAACCTAGCCAAATCCGTAACCGTTCTATAATAATCAAAAACCTCTCAACCACTCACCGTTTACATATCCCACGTACGGTATAAAGAGGTCATGAGCATAGAACACCTCTATAAGAGTTAAACGTCCAAAAGCGTTTCTTCACACCTCGCTCTTCCCTGAAGAGTACGACTTTCCGCTTCAAACATCCTTTATTTTAAGGGGGTGTGAAACCGAGTGTTTCCCATCGTCTAAACTGTCAAGTACCCGTTCTGACCTTTTTCACGGACAACAGAGCATAAAACTTAGATTCCAAGGCTTTTTTTCGAATACGTTAAAAAAGGTTTTTAAACACATGGTAATAACATATGCCCTACCAATGCTTACGCGTTTAGTTTCAGAGACGAAATCAGGGATGTAGAGGAATAGGGAAATTGGGGAAATCTCGAAGAGTGAAGACGAAGAGGCTTGCTGACGAAATATTAAAGAAATATCCCAATAGGTTTACCACGGATTTTGATGAAAACAAGAATCTCCTTGAAGAGGTCGTGATTATTTCATCCAAGACCCTTAGAAATAAACTCGCGGGGTACATAACGGGATTCCGTATTAGGATCGAGGGTGAGGTAACGCAACCTGAAGTGGAGACGTAACGCTTGCGTTTTCTAGTCGATGAATACCGGAAGAACTGGGCTCTTCGCTACATGAGAGAAGCCGAATCCGATCTTTCAACAGCCGAGACCACCCCCATACCCTCTCTGAGTGTTAACCTCACCGTCCTCGCGATGAGAAAAATGCAACTGGCGATCTATTATAGCCTTGGAGACCCCTCCTACGTGGCTTTTCTAGTTGGAAACGCCTTACGAGAGGGCTTCCGTGATGGAGATGCGTTCCTGCGTTTTTTAGCTCATCTCGAATGGCTCATTCAAATCCGAAGCGTAAAAACCAGTGATTCAGATAAGGAGGACGCGTTAAGGGAAGCAAAGCACGTGATGAAAATGGCTTTAACAGTTGTTACAGATATCGTTGGAGAAGAATTCGCTTAACGGTTAGCGGAGGGAAGTCATGAAGATAACGCTTGAATTCGTTGGGGTCATGTTAAGCGACGCCTTTGAGAAAAAACGTGATGTCGAAGTTGACGAAGACATAACGGTGCTGGGTTTCCTCCAGAACCTAATGAAAGCTCATGGAGGCCTCGCCAACATCTTATCGGGTGATCCCCCCCGTCCGACTTCTAATTTCATTATTCTTGTAAACGGACGGGAGATCAGCGTGTTATCAGGGGTCGAAACTAAATTACATGGAGGCGACGAAGTCGCCATCATCCCCGTTTCCCACGGCGGATGAGGGACACACGCTCCTTTCGTAACAGCCTTTAAACAAGTAAAAATTTTGGGTGATACGGCCTAATGCTTGATTCAGAGTTCCTGTGCGTACTATCCTACTCTTAAAACCGACTCATCGATGTTCTCTAAAAAAAGAGGGGCAGAGAAGCGTCCTACTGAGGTGTCGAGAAAAAAGGGGGCAATCGTTAGTCTATTGTTATTGACTCGCCCTTTAGCTTCTTCTTTGTAACCTTGGTTAAAATCACTTCTAGGACGCCGTTCTTGTAGGTTGCTTTGGAAACTTTTGGATCGACTTCTGCGGGAAGATCTATCTCTTTGAAGTACTTTCTCTCCTCCGCGTCGACCGCGATGGTTAACACTTTTTCTGAGCAATTCAGCTTTATGTCCGACCTTTCGACTCCAGGCACTTCGGCCACCACCCGGATTTTTCCGTCTTCGGGTATGACGTCGACAAGGGGATCCCGTTCCTCTTTAATCTCTAAAGACGGTCTCCTGAATCCCAGTGGGGACGCTCTTGTCGAAGGCTTGACATTGCCGAACTCCCGTACGACTGGTTTGCCGTCTGGACCGATGGTCATGGAGTATCCGTACATGAAGGGCCCAACCTCCCGTACAGTGCCGCCTCCCGGAAGTCTGCGTTCTCGGTAGAGCTCTTTTGGCACGTTGTTAAGCATCTCTTTGAACATTTCATCGAATATTCGATCCAAGTCTTCAAAGGCTTCGCGTCCAAAGAAGGGCATGCTTCTCCATCTTCGCATCCAACGTTCGGTATCTTCGTCCCAAGACATGTTTTTCTTCACCTCTCAAATTCTCGTAACGTTTTTTTTATTCTTTGCATGAAGGTCAGATACTCTCCAAGTATCTGCTTTCCGATGGGAGTCAATGTGTATTCGTTGCTTGAGAGCTCGTGCAGGACGTTGTGTTCCATCAGGTTTGCGATGTTTTCGTAAACCAGTTTGGGATTTATCCGTACGCGATACTCTCTCTTCCTCCTAGTCTGTTTTAGCAGCGGCAGGAGCATTTTCACCCTCGTTTCGTTGCAGAGTAGGTTGATGACATCCATGGCTTCTTGAAAGGCGTTTTCCAAAGTATCATCGAGCCAAGGGACCTGTTCTATCGAGCACCTACCTGCGGTCTCCGGTGGAAGATAGTCCAAGATGGTGCTGGCGTCTATTGTGAATGGGTAAAGCAGAAGTATTTGCACTTCTTTACTCGCAGCCAACCGATTCAGTTTGTTTCTGAGGGTGATGGTGGGTTGAGTTGTTTCGCAGAAGGCCAGGGTGACACCGGTGTCATGGATCCCACACACGTCCACTTTTACACTGTTTCGTTTGTCGGTTGGTGATAGGGTTGCAAGGGTGGCGTTCACGTATATTTTGTTACACCCTCTCTCGATCAGCAATCGTGTTGCATAGAATTTTTCGAGGAAGCGGAGTTCACTTTCTCCTCGTTCGCTTAGTTCTTCCTTGAATAGTCGATAGTTTAGGATGTGCCGGAATTGAACCTCGTTTGTAGCCTTTGTCTTCAGTTGTAGTTGTGGTTCTCCCATCTTGTTACCTATAGTAACATTCCCCGCTAATAAATGTTACCTAAAGGTAACATGGCTCGCGGCGGCTTTGACGTCCTTGTCCCAAATCACGAGGACGCGATGAAGAAGCCCACCTCAAACTCTGCACAGACATGATAAAAAAAGGGTTACCGCCTCCGCAAGTCTTCCGTGCTTTTCAAGCGGATAGCCGCCCACTAAACGGTCTCGGACGCCGTTATTTTCTTCCTGTACTCGCTGTATGTCACTAATGCTGTGGCAGCCTTCGCAACTCTCGCCGGAGATGAATAGACTGGGATTCCCCCTCTCCTCAAGATCTTAACACCGTCCATTACGCTATTTCCCCCCATCCAAAAGGCTAGCATTGGTTTTCCGCTTTTCCTCCACTCTTCAACCACAGCTCTAGCAGGTCCATCCGAGGTTGTTAAGCCTTGAGAAACAAAAATTGGAATGATCAGATCGATTATCTCGAGCTTTGAAACCACGTCGAGTACTCGTTTGTAGCAGTCATACTCAGCGCTTCCAGTTACGTCGATTGGGTTATACGTGGATGCTATGGGGAGGAGGAAGGACTTAAGCTCCTCCCTTGTTTGAGCCGGGAGCTGGGGGACCTTTAAACCCAGTCTGTGGCACCAGTCGGTAGTTATCACACCCAACCCACCGGCATTGGATAACACGGCGACGTTCTTCCCTGCTGCTTGGGGTTGACTTAGGACTTGGGCAGCGTCAAACAGCTCCTCTATATCGTCTACCACCACGGCTCCAGACTGCTTTAACGCTGCTTTCACGATCTCCGCTGATCCCGCGATTGAGGCGGTGTGTGAGAGAGCTGCTCTTGCCCCTGGCTCAGTGATTCCTGCCTTCAAAACGACGATGGGTTTTCTTCTTGAGACCAGCTTCATGGTTTCGAAGAGCCTCCTACCATCCGTTACCCCCTCTACATACATGGCTATGATCCTCGTTTGCTGGTCTTCCATCAGGTACACAAGGGAGTCGGACTCGTCTACGTCACACTTATTCCCAAGATTTATGAACTTGGAGAAGCCGATCTCCTCCTTATAGGCCCAGTCCAGGGTTCCACAGCACATGGCTCCGCTCTGGGATACGAAGGCGATGGATCCCTTCAAAGCCTTGCTGAAGGTGAAGGAGAGGTCTAAGCCTATTTCGGTGTTTATGATGCCGAAGCAGTTTGGGCCGATCACTCGGATTCCCCCCGCCTCAGCTGCTCGTACAACCTGAGCCTGCAAGCTCGTTTTACCTACCTCTGCAAACCCCGCGGAGACGATCACGGCTCCTTTCACGCCTTTTCTAGCCGCCTCCTCCATGACGGTGGGCACGATGGGCGCTGGGACAACGATTTCAGCAAGATCGACCTCGCCAGGAACCTCTTCCAAGCTTGGATAGACTTTTCTCCCAAAAATTTGAGTCGTGTTCGGGTTAACAAGATATATCTTACCAAGGTAGTCGCTCTCTAGGGCGTTTCGTGTTACGGCGCCACCCACTTTTTCGATCTTGCCAGAGGCTCCGACGATGGCTACGGAGCGGGGCTCCATAATTCTCTTCATCTGAAGAAGGATTTCGCTGTAACCCCTGTTTCTCATTTGCATCTCCAACCGCCGGGAAGCACATATACACTTATTTACCTTCACAATATCTTATCAGTACTATTATTTGAGGTGATTGAATTGCTATTTCTCACGTTTGCGAAAGTCGAGGCGGCGAGGGAGAGGGAGGCATACCTCGCCGTGGCGAGGGGCGATGTGGCTAAGCTTCCAAATGTTAAAGGCGTCTACCTCATCTTTGGAGAACAGGACATCGTTGTCATCCACGAAGCTCCAAGCCTTCGAGAAGCGGTTCAAACGGCTGTCAAGCTCAGGAACATCCCGGGCATAATTGACACCCAGACCCAGATCTGCATGGACATCGAAGAAGTCTTTGGGTAACCCATGCAGCCAGTACCGAAAGGTGTGCAAATCGAGTTTATGCCTTCATCTAGGACTGCTTCCCAAGCTAGCCAATAATATTTTACGCTAAAACTGTTGCTACATTTTCACGGTTGGGGCTTAAAGTATAGATTCATCTGTTAGTGGAAGTTTATGTTTGCTCTTTAAGGAGAGTCGCAGATAGGGTTAGCTTTATTTGAGATATATTGGGGTTCCTGTCCGCCGTATCCTCTTGAATTTTTCAATCAGCTTCGATGTTATTGATCCGACGTTTCCGTTGCCAATCTTTTTTCCGTCGACTTCAACGAGGGGCACGATTTCGGCGGCGGTGCCCGATAAGAAGGCTTCGTCGGCGTTATACACCTCGTGGACCGTGAAGTCTTTCTCTAAAACCTGTATCCTCTCTTCCCTAGCCAAGGTGATGACTGCGTCCCGTGTCACTCCAAGGAGTATGCCGGCTGTGGGTGGCGGAGTTATGACGACTTCATCTTTCACGATGAAGACGTTGTCGCCGGTGCCTTCAGCAACCGTTCCATTCTGGTTCAGCATGATTGCCTCGTCCACCTTTGCTTTAATTGCTTCGATGCGTGCGAGAATGTTATTCAGGTAGTTTAAGGATTTGATCATGGGGTTCAAAGCCGTCACGGCGTTTCTTCTTGTGGAAGCGACGACAGCCTTGACATTAACGCCTTCGAAGAGGGGTTTTAAGTGGTCTGCTATGATTATTATGGTCGGTTTAGGGCATGTAGCAGGGGTGAGGCCTAGGGTTCCAATCCCCCTCGTCACGACCACTCGAACGTAGGCGTCAGTTAACTTGTTTGTTCGAAGGGTTTCTAGGATTGCTTCTTTGAATTCCTCATAGCTCAGGGGTATCTGAAGGTCGATGGACTTCGCTGATTCGAAGAGACGGGTGAGGTGCTGGTCTAATCGAAAAACCGCGCCTTCATAAGATCGTATTCCTTCGAACACTCCGTCGCCGTAGAGGAGACCGTGGTCGAAGACCGATATTTTGGCTTCGCTTTTTGGGACGTATTTTCCGTCAATGTATACCATGTATTCTTGCGACATGAGGCCACTCCCATTTTGGGGTTAGCTATTGACTTTTTTCTTTGTCTTTAAAAAAGGTTTGGGCGACGCCGTATAAACGTGTTTTTCGTGAAATCAATTTACTGTCTCCACAACCTTGTAGATCTAACGGATGTTGTACCGAACTCAAGCCTACGGTTCCTGTAATTCAACGGCCTCCCTCACTCGGAAACAGTAATCTTAAAACACCGCAACGGAATAAGTCTTTTGAAGGCAGTCGAGGCTTCAAAGCGGGCATGGATGTAAAGCTCATGAAGATCAACGTCAGATACTTTACCACCCTGCATGAGTTAGCAGGAACACGAGACGACGGGCTGGAGTTGAGAGAGGGAAGCAGCCTCTCTGAGCTCATTGAGACCGTGTCCGTAAAATATGGGGTCACAGCCTTTGCGTATCTCCATGTGACGGAAAGTGGAAAAATCGATCCTTCCATTAAGTTTCTAGTTAATGGTGTAGCGGCTCAGAATCTTCGTGGCTTGGAGACCGAATTAAAGGACGGGGACATCGTGGCCATAATTCCTCCCATTGGTGGCGGCTGATCAGGTTAAGGTCTCTCTGGTTTCCAGCATTACATCCACGGCGTTTCTGGCTAACGCCATGATTTGTGGAGGGACCGTCACCTCATACCGCATGTGTTTCAGTGAGAGATACACCTTTTCAAGGGTATGGAGCTTCATGTGGGCGCAGACGGCTTCCTCGTAGGCTGGAATGAACGTAACGTCGCCTCGACCCTTCTTCAACCGGTGGATGAGTCCCACCTCGGTGGCTATGATGAATTTGCGGGCCTTTGACACGAGTGCTTGCCTGTAGATCTTGGAGGTGCTGCCCACGAAGTCAGCTACCTCACATACCTCAGGGGGACATTCTGGATGGGCTAGCACCTCTGCATCTGGATGCAGCTTCTTCAGTGCTAGAATAGCCTCTTGGTTGAAAAGAATGTGGACCGGGCAGAAGCCGAACTTGGGTATAGGTACCAAGGTTTTATCTGTGTGGTCTTTGGCGTACTGGGCGAGGTTCCAGTCCGGGCCAAACAAAACGGTTTCAGAGTCCATCCTGTTCACGATTTCAGCTGAGTTCGCGGATGTGCAGACTGCGTCGCAGTGAGCCTTAGCTTCTGCTAAAGTATTAATATAGAGAACAACTTTACTGTTAGGGTACTTCTCTCGATAGAGCTGCACCAGCTCAGCGGGCAGCATGGCGGCCATGGGGCATATGGCATTCCTATCGGGAATCAACACCGTCTTGTCATTGTTAAGGATGGCTGCTGTCTCCGCCATGAAGTCGACGCCACAGAAAAGGATCACTTTCGCGTCTGTTTGGGCGGCGCAAAGGGAGAGCTCAAGGCTGTCCCCCACGAAGTCAGCGATGTCCTGAACTTCAGGTCGCTGATAGTTGTGGGCCAGAATGACTGCCTTCCTCTTCACCTTCAATCGTTGAATGTCCTCGACGAGGTTTCCACTCATAGATTCTTGACCTCCCTAGCTGTCGACGCTATCACGAACCATCGTTTGATTCTCGAGCAAACATATCCACGCAGTCACTTTGAAGATTCTTTAAAGACTAATCTCAAGCTCAGTCATATGGAACTTAGATATTAACTTAATCTTTTCAACCCCACCGAACGCCTTCACGTCTCTCCTTTCCGTCAGAAAATACTTTTACTAGCTAGAGATCATTTGTTGATAATTTCTGAGGACACCGGGGGGCAGTTGCTTTACTTTCGCTTTAAAACCTCTGCGTCTTCTAGTCAATTCTCTCTCGTCAACCAGTAGGTCAACCCGCTTTCTCTCCAAGTCGATCTGGATCGCATCTCCATCTTTAACTAACGCGATGGTTCCGCCTAAAGCGGCTTCGGGTTGAATGTGACCGATACATGGTCCTTTGGATGCCCCAGAGAATCTTCCGTCGGTGATGAGGGCCACGTCTTCATCCAAGCCCAAGCCGCTGACGGCTGACGTTGGATAGAGCATTTCACGCATACCTGGCCCCCCGACTTTTCCCTCATATCGAATGACTAAGACGATGCCTTTCTCCACTTCCTCCCTCGAAAGGAAGTCGTTGACCTCTTCCTCGCTGTCGAAGACCCTCGCTTTACCCGTGAAGACGCGAGGAAAATTCGGAGACAGAGCAGCCTCCTTGATCACTGCTCCCTCCTCCGCTAAATTACCGTAGAGCACGGCCAATCCACCCGTTTGGGAGTAGGGCTTCTCTATCGGTCGAATCACGTCGCTATTGCTCGTTTGCTCGCCAACTAGTCTGTTGAAGAGCTTTCCGTCGACGGTTGTGGTGTCGTGCAGAAGGGCTTTTTTCTGGAGTTCACCCATAACGGCAGGGACCCCACCCGCCTGGTGGAAGTCTATCATGTAGAGTTCAGTGGCCGGGTTCAGCCGCACGAGGTTGGGGGTACTGGCATTTATCCCGTCTATCATCGAGAGATCAAACTCGAAGCCTAGTTCCTCGGCTAAAGCGGGAACATGGAGGAGGGTGTTCGTTGAGGCTCCGATGGCCATGTCCACTCTTAAAGCATTTTCAATGGCCTTCTCGGTAACCACGTCTTTGACCGTAACGCCTTCTCGAACGAGCTCGACAATTCTCTTTCCCGATTCGAAGGCGATCACCTCCTTCGCAGGATCGAGAGCGTGGATTGAGGCACACATTTTGAGGCTCAATCCTAAGGCCTCCGTCACACACGCCATGCTGTTGGCTGTGTAGAGGCCGGAGCAGCTCCCCGCGCCAGGGCACGCATTGGACATCAACTCCTCATAAACTTCTCTAGAGAATCGTCCCCGCTCGTATTGGGATCGGGCTTCGAAGGCAGCCTTCACTCCCAGCCGCCTACTGCCATACTTTCCCGGCATCATAGGACCCCCAGTCACGAAGATACTGGGGAGGTTTATGCGGGCGGAGGCATTAAGGTGGCCTGGTAGGTTCTTATCGCATGAGGCGATATAGACTGCCCCCTCAAAGATGCCGTGTCCTCGAATCATTTCTTCTATGGAGTCCGCAATAGTCTCTCTACTCGGGAGAGAGTACTTCATGCCCTCATGGCCCATAGCAATGCCGTCGCAGATGGCTATCGTATGAAACTCAAGGGGAACCCCTCCTGCAGCGCGAATCCCCTCCTTCACTTTCAGTCCTAAGGTTTGGAGGTGAATGTGGCCTGGCGTTATCTCGTTAAAGGAGTTGACAACGGCTATGAAAGGCCGATCGATGTCCTTCTCGTCGATCCCATCAGCATAGAGTAAACATCGTGCTGCGGGTAGCTCTTTCACTTCAGTGGCTTTCATTTTCAACCTTCTCCTTTCCCATTTTAATTGTAGATCTATTTTCGTTGGGGTTATTGTTATTATTGGTACGCGCCATTAAGACGTTCATGCCGTTTAACATGGCTTCAACGCTTGCCATCACTATGTCCCCGTGGACGCCCATGGAGGAAACTCTTTTATCGTCTTTCTTGATCCTGACGGAAACCTCGACTACGGCGTCGGTTCCACCGGTTATAGCTTTTACCTGGTATTCGTCGAGTGTGATGTCCGTCGCTTTCCCGACAGCCTTATTGATTGCGTTTATAGCAGCGTCGACGGGACCTATGCCCACCGCGGCTTCAGTCAACACGTTTCCTTCCAAGTTGATTCGTACGGCTGCCGTAGGCGTGATCTTGTTACCCGTCATCACCGTCACCTCTTCCAGCGTGAGAGGTCGGACATGGGGCAACCCCATGACGACTTCAGCGATCGTGTACAAGTCGACGTCGGAGACCGTTTTCCCCTTATCGCCGAGGGCTTTCACTCTGTTGAAGACTTCTTGTAGCTGTTCCTTGGTGGGGTTTAATTCCATGGCTTTCATGAAGGCTTGTATGCCGTGGATCCCTGAGAGCTTTCCCGTCGTAAACCGTCTTGTCACTCCTACCTGTTCGGGTGTCATGGGTTCATAGGTGCTGGGAAAGGCTAGGATGGCGTGGGTGTGTATGCCGGCTTCGTGGGTGAAGGCGTTCTCGCCCACGACTGCCTTATTGGGTGGAACGGGAAATCTGGTCAGCTTCGAAACGAGGCGGGATGTACTGTAGAAGAGTTGGGTGTTGATTGGGAGCTGAACCTTGTGCAAGGACATCAGCGCCATGACAATCTCTTCCAGGGACGCGTTGCCCGCCCGCTCCCCCAACCCGTTAATGGTGGCATGAACTTCCCTGGCTCCTCCAGAGAGGCCTGCAATAGAGTTGGCGACGGCCATGCCGAAGTCGTCGTGGCAGTGGACGCTGACAGGAACGTTGAATGCAGAGCTCAGTTCTGAGTAGAAGCGCTTCGCCCGCTCTGGCGTGAGAACTCCCACCGTATCGCAGGCGCATAGCCGGTCCGCTCCCGCATTCACTCCAGCCTCAAAGACACGCTTTAGGAAGGTCATATCGCTTCGGGTGGAGTCTTCAGCGGAGAACTCCACGATCAGACCGTGGTCTTTGGCGTATTGAACTGTGTCGACGGTCATCGCCAACACCTCTTCGTCGGAGCTCTTGAGCTTGTATTTGATGTGCATGGGTGACGTGGGGACGACGAGGTGGATGCTCTGGGCTTCACTTTGTACGACGGCGTCCACATCTCGCTTTAAGGCTCGGGCGAAACTGCATATTTCCGCGTTTAGTTTTTCCTTGACGATGAGACGAATGGCCTCAACTTCACCTTCGGAGGCAATGGCAGACCCGGCTTCTATGATGTGGACTCCCAACTCGTCTAATCGTTTAGCGATCAGAAGCTTCTCGTCAGGGGTCAGTGAAATACCCGGGGTCTGTTCACCATCGCGAAGCGTCGTGTCTAAGAACAGCGTTCGTTCGAGTTGATGGCTAGATAAAACGATACCCCATTTATAATTCCTCAACAGGAAGCTCCATTTGCACTTCAAATATAAAAGATTTTTGGAATATGACTCTGCAATGCCTGTTTTTCTGAAGGGTTTTAAAGCAAAATCCTTGATTTCAACCTCAAGATACGACCATTTACGACGCCCTTTCTCCGGTTGAACCTCGATTTCTCTCTCTACCTCAGTTCTCTGATAAAACCTCTGCGTCTCTTTCAACACAGGTTGCTTTAGTACATCTCTTTAAGGGTCGTAAAGGGATGGATCAGGAGTGGAAACCTCTGCGCTGCTTCGAAAGGATGTGGGCTTCCGCTTATTCAGAGTTAGGGAAACGCTCCTTGTTGATTTTGTCACCCAGACCGGATTCCCGTTGTAGAGATTTCCTTGGATTTGCGAAGCACACATGCTTTTTACGCGATGGTCACTCTCGTCACAGTCGGAATCTTCAAGAATTTTGGCAGTAATTCCCCGGGAACCGGCTTCTCGGTGATGAGCGTCAGCTTTGGATCGGGATAGATCTCAGCATCTTCAGCCAGTATTTGCCTTATACTGATGCCTTCTCCAGCGATGAGGGCGGATGCTTCTGCGATTATTCCAATATACTCGGGCTTCGCCCTTATCTCCACTACGCCGTAACCTAGGTATTGGGCTATGTCCCTCAAGAGGGGTCCCGCGGGCCTTAGATGCATGAATAGCCGTCGAAGTTCCTTTGTTTGGAGGATGGACTTCGCCGTTTCCTTGACGACGCGGCGGTCGACTCTCACGGCTGCCGCTATCTTCGTCGCTGGAATTTCGATTTCATCGCAGTATATCTTTCCCTCGTTATCTATGCGTAGGCCTATTTCAACCATGAGTCTTGCAACTTTCAGCTTCGATGGAGAGTCTTCAAAAAATGTGTTGATGTTCTTCCACAAGGCCTTCACTGAACACATATGTACAATAACTCTTAAATATGTCTTTCCAAAGACAACTTTGAACAGAGTATTCTTGTGTGTGAAGAAAATGTCGTCAGAGAAAATAATTTTAGATGAAGAGGATATTCCCAAGCAATGGTACTGCATTCTTTCCGATCTCCCGAAGCCACTTCCGCCACCCTTGGATCCCGCACAAAAGGCGCCAGGCCCAGGAATCGCGCCCCTAATCTTTGCTAAAGAGGTTCTAGGCCAAGAGTTCAGCAAGGATCGGTGGATAAACATCCCTGAAGAGGTAAGGGACGTATATCGGCTTTGGAGACCAACCCCTATGTTCAGGGCAGTTCGACTGGAGAAAGCTCTGAAGACCCCCGCAAAAATCTACTACAAGTACGAAGGTGTGAGTCCTTCCGGAAGTCATAAGCCAAACACCGCTGTCGCACAGGCTTACTACAACCTGAAGGAGGGTAAGGAACGCCTAACCACCGAGACGGGTGCAGGTCAATGGGGGTCCGCTCTAGCTTTTGGCTGCCAAGCCTTTGACCTTAAATCCACGGTCTTCATGGTGAGAGTGAGCTACGAACAAAAGCCTTACAGACGGGTTATGATGGAGACATGGGGTGCTGATGTGTACCCGAGTCCAAGCACCCAGACCGAGGCAGGCAGGAAAATTCTTAGCGAGGATCCTGAAAGCTCTGGTAGCCTAGGCATCGCCATCAGCGAAGCTGCTGAAGACGCGCTCACCAACGACGATGCCAACTACGCAATAGGAAGCGTCTTCAACCACGTTCTGACCCATCAAAGTGTGATAGGACTAGAGGCACAAAAGCAGTTCGAAGCAGTAGATGACTATCCTGACGTAATTTATGGATGTATAGGCGGAGGAAGCAGCTTCTCAGGCCTCTTCTGGCCCTTCTACTACGATAAGGTATCCAAGAAGGCGCCGAAAGATGTACGATTTGTGGCAACTGAAGCCACCGCTTGTCCTTCTGTTACCCGCGGAGAATACCGGTACGACCACGGAGACACCGCGCGGTTAACCCCCTTATTCAAGATGCATACCCTCGGCCACCAGTTTATACCACCCCCGATCCACGCAGGAGGCCTACGCTATCACGGCATGGCCCCAACGCTCTCCTTATTGACCGCCGAGGACCAGGTGGAGACTAGGGCCTACAACCAATTAGAGGTCTTTGATGCAGCGATACTGTTCGCAAAAGCGGAAGGCATTGTTCCCGCCCCCGAGCCCTCACACGCCATCAAGGGAGCCATCGATGAAGCATTAAAATGTAAGGAGACAGGCGAGGAGAAGACCATCTTGTTTCTCCTATGTGGCCACGGCTACTTCGATATGCAGGCCTACGACGACTATCTCAGCGGAAAACTGCTGCCCTACGAGTATCCTGAGGAAAAAGTTCAACAAGCCATGAACCAGTTACGAGAACTCTACCCGTGGGTTGATAAACTACCCTTCTAACCTCACTCTTCAATCCCCCCTTTTTCTATATATTACCACGACTTTATTCAACGGCTCCCGTCCTTGCCTTGCAGTGTAGCCAGTATGGGATGTCAAAGCTTCACCTTCCTTTTCTTCGTGTGAATTAGCGGTTGAAAAAGATTTTTATACGAGAAGTGTATACGGATATGCACTCTTGTAAGGAGGAGCATGAGGTGCACTGGAGGAATCGTACCCTCTCAACATGATGCTGCTGATGAGGAACGTCTTTTTATCAGTTGTCAGAACACCTCGTGGATGAACTCTTCTCACATGGATCATAGAAGTATTTTGAACTTGTTTGGAACAGGTCATTCTAGACCATACAGACAGGAGATACCTTATGACTGAAATGACTGGCGCTCAAGCCATAGTCGAAGCTTTGAAAAAAGAAAAGGTAAACCACATCTTTGGGATATCTGGAGGAGCCGTCCTACCCATCTACGATGTCCTCTACGACGCAGAGATGCGTAACATTCTAGCGAGACATGAACAATGTGTAGGACACATGGCGGACGGTTATGCGCGAGTGAGTAGGTGTCCGGGCGTGTGCATTACCACATCGGGGCCTGGTGCGACCAACCTCGTCACCGGCATCGCCAACGCGTACATGGATTCGTCACCCGTAGTCGCCATAACCGGACAGGTTTCGAGAGCCGCGATAGGGAAAGACGCTTTTCAAGAAGCAGACATCGTGGGAATCACGACGCCCATCACCAAGTACGTCACGCAGGTTGAGCGGACGGAGGACATTCCCGAAGCTATCGGAACCGCCTTTTACATCGCCACCACCGGAAGGCCTGGACCTGTGTTAGTGGACGTTCCTAAGGACGTACAAGAACACTCCACTGACATTGAATTTCAAGATTCAATTAGCCTCAGGGGTTACAAGCCAAGAGACGACCCACACCCGATCCAGGTAAAAAGGGCGGTGGATATGCTGGTTCAGGCTGAACACCCCATGATTTTAGCGGGAGGCGGGGTCATTATTTCAAATGCTTCCCACGACTTGCTGAAACTCGCGGAGTTCATGACGCTTCCCGTGGCAACGACCCTGATGGGGAAAGGAAGCATTCCTGAAAACCATCCCTTGTCCTTGGGAATGGTTGGGATGCATGGGAAGGTCGAAGCAAACAAGTTGATTCTTGAAGCCGACGTTTTGCTGACTGTGGGAGCCCGTTTTTCAGACAGAACCACCGCGCGAGTAGATGGATTCTGTCCCGACGCCCAGATCATACACATAGACATCGACTCGGCTGAGATTGGGAAGAACGTTAAAATTGATCTTCCCATTGTGGCAGACGCAGGAAAGGCCCTCCGAGGAATCTATAAACTCATAGTCAAGAAGGTGGTGAAAAACGAGAAGTCTACCTGGCTTTCCCGAATAAAACAGGTCCGAGATCACTATACAAATGAGCAGGAGAAGGATAACCAATCAATCACCGCTCCAGCGATCGTGCGAGGCCTCAGGGCTCTCTTACCCAACAACGCCGTTATTGCAACGGAGGTGGGGCAGAACCAGATATGGGCAGCCCTGCACTTTCAATCCTTGGAGCCACGCACCTTCCTCAGTTCTGGAGGCTTGGGCACCATGGGCTTCGGCTTTCCAGCGGCCCTTGGCGCGAAAGTAGCCAAACCCGACGTGCCCGTCGTGGATATTGCGGGTGATGGGAGCTTCATCATGAGTGAGCAGGAATTAGCTACATCTGTCATCGAGGAAATCCCCGTCATAGTCGTGGTCTTGAATAACTCGATGCTAGGGATGGTGGCTCAGTGGCAACGATTTTTCTATCACCGACGGTACTCTGGCTCCATGCTTCGGGACTCACCTGACTTCGTGAAACTGGCAGAAGCCTATGGCGCCCAAGGAATACGCGTTGGTTCCCTAGAGGAGTTCTCTCAAGCGGTGAAAAACGGGTTAACCAGCGAAGTGACTACTGTTATTGACGTCCCCATATCTCCGGAAGAAAATGTTTATCCCATGATTCCTTCAGGTAAGACGTTGAAGGACATGATCTTGGGGGATTAAAATGGAACAAGACATACTTCAGACCCACGCGATAGCGGTCCTCGTTGAACACAAACCCGGTGTCCTCTACGAGGTGGCAAACTTGTTTCGGCGAAGAGGCTTCAACATCGAAAGCATTACCGTTGGCAAGACGGAGCACAAGGAACAGGCCCGGATGACCATCACAGTTAACGGAGACGAGTACACGGTGGAACAGATCATTAAACAGTTGAACAAGCTGATCAACGTGATCAAAGTCTCCATTCTAGAACCTGGAAACATGGTTTCACGGGAGTTAGTCCTCATAAAGATTCACACGGCTGACTCCAAAGCTAGATCTGACCTCATCCAATACACCAACATCTTTCGCGGCCGCGTGATCGACGTCGCCCCCGACTCAATGATCATAGAAGTCACGGGTGACTCAGAAAAGGTCGATGCCTTCATCGAACTAAGTCGTTCCTTCGGCATTAAAGAAATCGCTCGCACGGGAGCTACGGCCTTGAATCGAGGGGGAAAAGTGATAAGGGAATGAAGAAAGATAGCAAGCTACGATAGGAGATGAAAGTTTGAACATCGTCGAGAAGATATTGGCTAAGGCCTCCAATCGAACTCAGGTGAGTCCCGGCGAGATCGTGGAGGCACGGATTGACAAAGCTATGATGAACGACATCACCGGGCCCTTGGCCATCGAGGCCTTCAAGAATATGGGCGGCGAATGGGTTTGGGATACGACGCGAGCGATTATTATCCTCGACCACCTAGTCCCAGCTAACGACGATCAATCAGCGTATCTCCACAGACTCCTCCGCACCTTCGCCTACGAGCAAGGGCTGAAGTATTTTTATGACGTGGGACGGGGTGGAGTCTGCCATCAAGTGATGATGGAAAAACACGTGAGGCCGGGAGAAGTCATCGTAGGCGCTGACTCCCACACCTGCACCTA